>NZ_UQKJ01000019.1 GCF_900541605.1 uncultured Dialister sp.
CCTTTGGGCCGCAAAAGAAGAACCACCAGCTAAGCTGGTGGGTTTCTCTTTTTTTCAGGAGAAAATCTACTATGGAAAATGAAAATAAGGAGCTCTCTGAAAGGGAAATCCGTCAGACAATTATGGCTTCTGCTGTGGGAGCGGCCTTTATTGGAGGCAGTGCAACCCTGGTATTTCCATTTCTGCCACTTTACCTTATGGAGCTGGGGGCTGCTCCGGAAACGGTGGCTCTGTGGAATTCGGCTGTAGTCTCCGGAATGTTTATTGTGGGGGCTCTGGTTATGCCCATATGGGGTGCTCTGGCAGACCGATTCGGTAAGCGGAAGATGATTCTCCGGTCTGCGGCCTGTCTTTCCATTGCTTACTTCATGTCCTATTTTGCCCAGAATCCCTGGGAACTGTTGGGAGCCAGGCTGTTTCAGGGATTTTCCTTTGGATTCAATCCGGTGAGCCAGGCCCTGGTATCAGAAATAACCGGCAGCCATGCAGGCTTATCTATAGGGATACTCTTAGGCGGCAGGAGTGCCGGAACCATGCTTGGTCCCTTTCTGGGAGGAATTCTGGGAGCTCTTACAGGCCTCAGACTTCCGTTCCTTATTTCCGGGTTCGTTGACCTGCTCGCTTTTCTTCTTGTTTTTCTTTTTGTGAAAGAACCACCTCGTAAGAAAGAAGGACGCAAAAAGATGCCCCTTGCTGCTTCGCTTCGACAGCTGGGAAAAAACAGGAATTTCATGATTCTTATGGGCCTTATGATCATTAACCAGTGTGCCATGCTGATTATTAATCCTCTCATTGCCCTTCACGTGGTAGAATTGACGGGCACCACCGAAAATGCCACCCTTATTTCGGGGATGATCTGTGGGGCTGCCGGTGTGGCCGGGGCTGTAGCGGGACCATTCTGGGGACGCTGCGGTGAAAAAATAGGGTTTTACAGGACCATGGCACTTTCCTTTGCCGGTGCCGGACTGTTTTCGGGAATTCAGTTTCTGGCGCCTGCGGTTTTCCTTTTTGGCCTGGGGCAATTCGGATTTGGTTTCTTCACCATGGGCGGGGTGACATCTATATCCGGAGCTATTCCGGAGATGATCAGCAGTGATGAAGCTGGCAGTGCTTATGGTATCAATGCGGCTGCCATGAACATAGGGAACTGTATGGGACCGGTCCTGGGCGGTGGTTTAGCCCATGCATGCGGCAGCATGGGACCTGTTTTTCTACTTTCCTTTCTTTTGCAGCTCCTTTCAGCCGGTTATATATACGTGAGATTTATAAGAAAATAGGAACTATCGGTTTAGAATTTACAGCTGTCTCTTGAACGCTTACCTGGATAATCTGCCAATAATCAGTAGTAATTGTTAAGTCGTAATCGGGGAAAATGGCTTTTTTCGGGGAATCCTCGAGAGCTGGCCAGCCCTTTACTCCAGTCTCTGTGCTATAATCTAATCAGATGTCTTCTAAAGAATCTAAAAAGTTTCTAAAGAATTTCCTTGTGAGAAGGAGGACTTTATGGATATACAGGCAAAAAGAAAATGGATGATTGTGGGAATTATCCTGCTTCTGGCAGTCGCCATTGCGGTGGGAACATCGGATATCTGGAAAAATGCTGGTACCGGTAACAGGAAAAATGGGTATGTAGCGGTTATTCGTATCGATGGACCTATCTATGGAGGACCAGAAGCCGATTCTATCCTGAATGGCGGCAGTGGCGTTACCAGTGAGGAATTGATGAAGGAATTTCAGGAGGCTCGGAAAGACCCTGAGGCGAAGGCTATCCTCGTCCGCATCAACAGCCCTGGCGGATCAACTGGTGCTACCCAGGAAATTGCAGAAGAAATGGATAAAATCAGGAGCAGTGGAAAACCTATTGTGGTTTCCATGGGTGACATGTGTGCTTCTGCCGGATACTGGCTCGCCAGCAAGGGAAATTATATTTTTGCTACTCCCGCTACTATTACCGGAAGTATTGGCGTCTATATGGACTACACAAATATCGAAGATCTCATGGATAAACTGGGCGTTAAGAATGAGAAAATCAAGAGTGGTGCCCACAAGGACATTCTGTCCATGTACCGTCCCATGACCGGTGAGGAAAGAGACATGGTACAGGCTATGGTAGATGATATTTATAACCAGTTTGTGCAGACCGTGGCAGATGGCAGGAAAATGGATGAAAACAAGGTCAGAAGTATTGCGGACGGTCGTATTCTTACAGGTAAACAGGCTCAGGATCTGGGGCTGGTAGATGCCATGGGAAACTACTATGATGCTTTGAGCTATGCTGCGTCCAGCGGTGGACTCCAGGGGGACAGTGAAAATATTCCCGTCAAGGTTTATGGCAGTGGCGTATCCCTGAAGGGTATTCTTTCCGGTGAAGTGAAAAATCTATCCGGTATTTTTGCTAAAGCAGCAGCAGATAATTTCAGGGAATCCCTTGCGGGATCCCCTGCACCATCCATAAAATAAGGAGGACTCTATGAACCGGTTTCTTGATCTGGCATTTGCCATGCTCACATCACCTGCTAAGGCGTTGAGACTGATTACAAATGAGGAAAGACTGAAGGAAGGATTTATCCTGTGGATTTTCATCGTCTTTCTTCTGTCCCTGTCTGTATTTCGGCAGGGCCCGGGGCCTGTTGTACAGTTCCTGATGATGTTTCTCTTTATGGGAGCGGCTCTCCTGGTACATAGCGCAGTGATTGATTATATCTCAGGTCTCTGGGGCGGTATGGGAACGGCCCGGGGGATAACGGCAGGATTCATGGCTGCTTCCCTTCCTCTTGCATTTTCCGTCATCTTTTCCTTTCTGGATACCCTGGGAGCTTCTTTTTTGTCCGGCATTGGAAGCTTTATCATTTTTATCTGGTCCTTTTATTTGGATGTGAAGGCTATCAGCGTAAATTATCAGTTCCATATGGGGAAGTCTGTGGTCATTGCTCTTACTCCCTATGTCCTGGCTATTATCTTTTTCCTGGCTCTTATGGCAGTAGGAATTATGGCTGCTGTAGAGGGGATTGCCAACATACAGGATGTACAGAGTATTGAATCTATGCTTGGCCAGATGTAAAATATAAGGAAATAAAAGCAATGGGGCTGTGTCAGCAATGGCATGGTCCCTGTTTCTTTTTATAAACTTATAAAATCTGTCAATAAACCGGTCAGTCACTGAGGGCAGTTTGTTTCTGCTTTACAGGTCAGGTCAGCAGATATGAAACAGCGCTATCCCGAAGAGTATATGTAAAATAGGATCATTTATCGGTTCATGGGCAGCGTGAAATGGTCAATTTCAAAAATTTCATTCCATGTGATATAATATTAAGCGTATGTATTGCCTTTTATGGCTTTGACAACAGTTTTCCCATTCCTGGGAATTTTAAATGATAAAAATAAAGAAACAGAAACTTATAAGGAGGAATACCATATGTGCGGTATTGTTGGTTATGTAGGAAGCGGGAACGCAGAGGACTTTCTCATTGATGGATTAAGGCGTCTTGAATACAGAGGCTATGATTCCGCTGGTATTGCAGTGTATGAAGATGGAAAGATCAGGATTGAGAAGAAACAGGGCCGTCTCGTGAATCTGGAAAATGTCTTGAAAGAACACCCTCTGACCAGGCATATTGGTATTGGCCATACCCGTTGGGCTACCCATGGCAAGCCCTCTGACCGGAATGCCCATCCCCATGGGGACTGCCATAATCATTTTGTAGTCGTTCATAATGGTATTATTGAAAATTACATGACCCTGAAAAAAGAACTCATTGAAAAGGGACATGTCTTCAAATCGGATACGGATACAGAGGTTGTGCCCCACCTTCTGGAAGAACTGGATGATGGAGATTTTCTGTCCACCGTCCGCAAGATGCTCTCCATGATTGAAGGTTCCTATAGTCTTGTTATCATGGACTCTGCAGATCCCGACACGATTATCTGCACCAAAAAAGCAAACCCCCTCATTATTGGTCTCGGTAAAGGGGAAAACTTCATTGCCTCCGATATTCCGGCGGTGATTAACCGTACCCGGGATATCTATATCCTTGACGATGAAGAACTGGCTGTAGTGAAGAAAGACAGCGTGACTATTCTTGATAAAGAGGGACATCCGATTCATAAGGATATCCAGAAAGTTACATGGACTGCGGAAGCTGCTGAAAAAGGCGGTTACCCCCATTTCATGCTGAAAGAAATTTTTGAACAGCCTAAGGCCGTACGGGATACGGTACAGATTCACCTGAACAAAGATGGTTCCGTAGCATTCCCGGACCTTCACTGGACAAAAGAATGCTTCGACGACATTGATAATATCCTGATTACTGCCTGCGGTACTGCCTACCATGCCGGACTTGTGGCAAAACACTATATTGAACGGTTTGTGAAAATTCCGGTTTCTGTAGAAATTGCTTCTGAATACCGGTACAGTAAACCTCTCACCACCAGCCATACCTTATGCATTGTAGTTTCCCAGTCCGGTGAAACCATTGATACATTGGAAGCATTAAAAGAGGCTAAACGGCATGGTGCGAAGAGTCTGGCTGTCACGAACTCCATTGGTTCTTCCATTGCCCGGGAAGCGGACAAAGTAGTATATACTCTGGCGGGCCCGGAAATTGCGGTAGCATCCACAAAAGCCTATACTACCCAGCTTGTGGCACTGCTGCTTCTGTCCCTCTACATGGCACAGCTCCGTAAAACCATTCCGGATGAACTTATTCATAAGATTACCGCTGGACTGAAGGACCTTCCGAAACAGATTGAAAAGGTACTGGGAGAAAAGGACCACATGTCCCATGTGGCAGACCGTCTGATCAAGGCTCATGATATTTTCTATCTGGGCCGTTCCATTGACTATGCTATTGCCATGGAAGGGGCACTGAAGCTGAAGGAAGTTTCTTATATCCATGCCGAGTCTTATGCTGCCGGTGAGTTGAAACATGGTACACTGGCTCTTATCACGAAGGATACGCCGGTGATTGCCGTAGCTACCCAGGATGCCGTAAGCTCCAAGATGTACAGCAACATCCAGGAAGTCAAGGCCCGGGGAGCAGAAGTTTTGGGCATCGGTTATGAAGATGATAAGGAACTGGAAAAGTACACCACAGAAACGGTCCGTATTCCACGGGTGGATTTCTTCATTGCTCCTATTCTTGCAGTGATTCCCATGCAGCTTCTTGCTTACTATACAAGTATCAAGAGGGGTAACGATGTGGACAAACCAAGAAATCTGGCTAAGTCGGTTACCGTTGAATAATTGAACGATTAAACTGAATCCGCAGGAGCTGTGTGCTTCTGCGGATTTTTTGCAATAGGGCGGTGCGGTATACCGCTGGCAGCTTATGGCTATCTGCTTCCTGCTGAACGATTGGAGGGCCGGGAACTGTCCTCTGATGACTGAAAGCTGTACATTGATAGTTGGCAGCGGTTATCCCCGCTATTGCGAAATCATGGGATTCAGCATAAAATAGAACTATATGAGAAAAATACCTTTTGACAATGACTCTTCCATCTTTGGAGAATTGTTTCATCTGTGCGTTTTCGGAATTTAAGGATAGGAGTTGTATGTATGAAAAAAATTATTTTAACCGGTGACCGTCCTACGGGCCGTCTTCATGTAGGCCATTATGTGGGGTCTCTTCGTGAAAGAGTGGCCCTCCAGAACTCCGGAAAATTTGATGAAGTATACATTGAAATTGCTGATGCCCAGGCTTTGACAGACAATGCAGATAATCCGGAAAAGGTGCGTAAAAATGTACTCCAGGTGGCACTGGATTACCTCTCTGTAGGCATCAATCCGGAAAAGTCCTGCATTTTCATTCAGTCCCTCGTACCGGCACTGCCGGAACTCACTATGTACTATATGAATCTGGTTACCGTGGCAAGACTTGAACGAAATCCTACGGTGAAAGCAGAAATCCAGCAGAAACACTTTGAAACGAGCATTCCGGCCGGGTTCCTTTGCTATCCTGTGAGCCAGGCAGCTGATATTACCGGCTTTATGGCAACCACCGTTCCCACGGGGGAGGATCAGGAACCGATGTTGGAACAGACACGGGAAATTGTCCGTAAGTTTAATGAAATTTATGGGGAAACCCTGGTGGAACCGGAAATTGTCCTTTCTACCAATAAAGCAAGCCTCCGCCTGCCCGGGACTGATGGCAAAGCCAAGATGAGTAAATCTTTGGGTAACTGTATCTACCTCTCTGATGAACCGGAGGATATTGAAAAGAAAATCATGTCCATGTATACTGATCCGACCCATTTACGTAAGGATGATCCCGGCCATGTAGAAGGAAATCCGGTCTTCACGTATCTCGATGCTTTCTGCAGGGATGAATATTTTGCAGAATTCCTTCCGGAATATAAGAACCTGGATGAACTGAAAGCCCATTACACCCGTGGCGGACTTGGCGATGTAAAGGTGAAGCGGTTCCTGAATAAGGTAATGCAGACAGAATTGGCTCCTATCCGTGAGCGCCGTCATGAATGGGAGAAACGGCTTCCAGATGTGGCGGATATCTTGGAAGAGGGCACAAAGAAGGCGGCAGCCAAAGCTGATGAGACCCTGCAGAAAGTCAGGAAGGCTATGAGAATCAATTATTTCGAAGATGGAAATCTGCTGAAATAAAGATGCCAATGAAAAGACTGTGGAGAAATCTGCAGTCTTTTTTTATGGCATAGAGATAAGTAGTTATTCGCTGTCCGATTACTTTTAACGGTTTGCAGATATTGGGGTCAGCCTGGTTTGCTGGTGGTTAGTGGCCTTACTTTTTCCAGGCCGCAGAAGGATAACGGAAAGCGTAAACTGGCATCCCCATTTCGGTGACTCATACAGACTCCTGTTTGCCAATATAATTCATAGCATACAATGCAATAATAAAAATTATTATAACATATAATGACATAATAAAAAATATATGCTATGATTTATATATAAATTGATTTTATTATAAAAGGAGATGACTATGAGACAAAAGATCCAAACCATAAAAGACCCGTTTCTTGCTTTTCTGAAATCAGAAGCAAGCGGTGGAGTAATTCTTCTAATTTGCGCCATTACAGCCATTATATTGGCTAATTCCCCCTTAGGGGAAGGATATGATCATTTCCTGCACAGGCCCCTCTCATTGGGGTATGGGACATTTTCCCTGGAAATGGGACTGGTACATTGGATTAATGACGGACTCATGGCGGTCTTCTTCTTTCTGGTGGGGCTGGAAATTAAAAGGGAATTTCTTTTTGGTGAGCTAAAAACACCTTCTGCCATGGTTCTTCCTGTATTTGGTGCCTTGGGAGGCATGTTGGTTCCGGCCATTCTATACAGCCTTGTGAACTGGGGCAGTTCCACCATAGGCGGATGGGGGATACCCATGGCCACGGATATTGCCTTTGCCCTCGGAATCATGACAATGGCAGCAGGAAGCGCACCTTTGGGATTGGTGGTCTTTCTCACGGCCCTGGCCATCGTAGATGACCTGGGAGCTATCATTGTGATTGCCCTGTTTTACAGCAGCCAGATGGAATGGGTGGCACTGGCGGCGGGGCTGTCAGCTCTTGCGGTTCCATTCCTCATGGGGAGGTTTAGAGTGAAGTGGTTCCCGGCTTACCTGCTATGCGGCCTTCTTGGGTGGTATTTTTTTCTGAAAGCCGGTATCCATCCTACCATTGCTGGAGTAGTTCTTGGATTTTCCATTCCTGCCCGGGAGAATCCAAAAGTGTCCATGCTCCATAAATGGGAGGAACGGCTGGAACCTTGGTCTTCCTACCTCATAATGCCTGTTTTTGCTCTTGCCAATGCGGGAGTGGCTGTATCCCTGGGAGCTCTTGATTTCACATCTCCCCTTCTCTGGGGGATTGGTGCCGGGCTGGTATTAGGAAAACCGTTAGGTATCTTTGGATCTGTATTCCTGATCCATAAAATCACAGGTATTTCTTTGCCTGGCGGAGCCCGCCCGGGAGAACTGGCAGCGGCAGGCATGCTGGGGGGCATCGGATTCACCATGTCCATCTTCATTGCATCCATTGCTTTTACGGATCCGGGACTTCTGAACCTTGCTAAATTCTCCATTCTACTATCGTCCACAGTATCCGCAGTATTGGGAACGATAGTGTTTAAACTGGGGAAACGGTTTAATGCAGAAAAAAAGACGAGAAATTAGTAGCGACGCATACATTAAGAAACACGTAAATTCTATGGGCTTGAATGGCAGCTTTCTAATGCATCAGAAAAAACCGTGAATCATGATTTCTCATGTTCACGGTTTTTTTATGTTTCATTATTTGGACAGATCTAAAGATCGAATCTGCTGGCGAAGGGGTAGAACGGAATAGGGGGCTACGGAGAATTCGTCCACTCCCATCTTGAGGAATGTCTCAGTGACGGAGAGGTCGGAACCCAGTTCGCCGCACATGCCTACCCAAATACCTGCTTTATGGGCATTTTCCACGGTCATCCGGATCAGCTTCAGCACTGCCGGATGATGGGGATTGAAGAAATCGGAAAGGACTCGGCTCGTTCTGTCTACTACAAGGGTATACTGGGACAGGTCGTTGGTGCCGATGGAGAAGAAATCTACTTCTTTGGCCAGCTTATCGCTGATGAGGGCGGCGGCCGGTGTTTCTATCATAATACCTGTTTCCATATGATGGTCATAGGCAATGCCCTTCTTGTCCAGTTCCCGCTTTACTTCATCCAGAATTTCTTTGGCTTTCCAGACTTCCCATACCGAGGTGATGAGAGGGAACATGATGGCTGCTTTGCCAAAGGCGCTGGCCCGGAGGATGGCACGGAGCTGGGTTTTAAAGATTTCCGGCCGTTTCAGGGAAATCCGAATACCCCGGAGGCCGAGGGCCGGGTTCTCTTCTTTGGGCAGATGGAAGGCGGATGCTTCCTTATCGGCGCCGATATCCAGAGTACGGATGATGACCCGTTTGCCTGCCATGGTTTCCAGCGCCAGTTTGTAGATGTTGAACTGCTCTTCTTCGCTGGGCAGGGTATCTCTTCCCATGTAAATAAATTCACTGCGGAAGAGGCCGATGCCTTCGGCATCATTTTTCAAGACTGCTGCCAGGTCGGAAGCGGAAGATACGTTGGCCGCCACTTCTACACGGTGACCGTCCTTCGTTTCGCTGGGCAGTCCTTTCAGCTGCTGCAGGAGGTCCTTCAGCCGGATGCTCTGATCCTGTTTTTCTTTCATCACTGCCAGGAGACCCGGCGTAGGGTCCAGGTACACGGTGCCGGAAAATCCATCAATCACGGCGGTCTTTCCATCGAAGGAGTCATCTACGTCTGAGCCAGTGGATACGATGGCCGGTACGCCCAGAGCCCTCGCCAGGATAGCAGTATGGGATGTGGGGGTACCCTCTTTGGTGACAAATCCCAGAATCTTTGTGGTATCCATCTGGATGGTCTCGCTGGGGGTGAGGTCATCGGCGTACAGGATGCAAGGTTCATCCTGGGCGAAGAGGGCCTTCTTCTGCCGAAGCGTGCGGAGAAGGATTCGGGCAATTTCCTGCACGTCAGCGATATGGGCCTGCATGTAGGCATCGGAATCAGCACTGTAAATGCGGGTAAAGTTCTGCTCTGCCTGGGAAACAGCATATTCCGCGTTAATGCCCTGGCTGCGGATCATAGACCGCACGGAATCTATGAATTCCGACTCGGAAAGCATCTGCTGGTAGACTTTGAAAATGGAAGCATTATCGAGGCCTACGTGGCTGATGGCTTCCTGGTAGAATTGCTTCATTTTAGCTCCTGCCGTATTTCTGGCGGAATCGAAACGGGCCACTTCTGTCTCCGGCCGGTCTACCTTCATTTCCGGAATGTCCGGTGCTTTTCGGCGGAATATACGGAGTGGTCCGATGGTGACCATTCCGGAAATACTTTTACCTGTAATTTTTTCCATAGATATTGTCCTTTCTTATGGGAAAGGAAATCAGTCTTCGATTCCTTTTCTTCCCATGACGCCTTTATCGTAGTAGTGACGAATTTTTTTCATTTCTGTAATGAGGTCGGCCCTGTCCAAAATAAGCTTTGGTGCATTCCGACCGGTGAAGACCAGTTCTACTTCCGGCTTGCGGGCTGCAAGGATTCTCTCTGTATCTTCATCACTGGCCAGATCATACCAGCAGGCCATATTGTATTCATCAAGGATGACCACATCATAGGGGCCGGATACCGCTTTTACGGCATCCTCAATCCCTTTCTGAATCATCCGGTGATATTCTTCCGGCGGATGTCCGGCAGGATAAACAACCAGTTTATCGCCCCAGGCTTTGATTTCTTCTTCTGAAAGCATGCCCTCTTTGGCGATAAAATAGGGCTTTCCCAGGGTAATGAGGGTAATACCCGGCAGTTCTTTCAGTATTTTCTGTTCTGCATAGGCCAGCGATTTCATGAACTGGATAATGCATACCTTTTTCCCGGCTCCAATGGCACGGATGGCCAGGCCTATGGCAGCAGTGGTCTTACCTTTCCCGTCGCCGGTGTAAACTTCTATATATCCCTTCATGGAGGCCTCCTTTCTCAGATTCTGATATTCATAAATTATATTGATTATTATATTATCTATGACTACGAGTATATTATACAATACCCGGGAAAGGGAGGGAAAGTAAAAGGTGGCTGAGGGGAAGGTGACAGGGTAGAAAATCATGGGGGCTGCTTTTTTAAAACCGATAGCGGTTTCGCCGCAGGCGAATGAACTTGATCTCATCTGCCCGCAGGACCATTCGGTTCAAGACCAGTACGCTCGCTTAAAAGCCGTCCATCCGGTCCCAACGCGAAGCAGCTGAATCCCGGTAAGTGTAGGCTGTCGTTGTCGACTTCATTCTTACACAGGATCAGTCCGACTCAATATTCAATGGCCAAGGCTTGAAGCCCTGCCCGTTCGTCCGTCAGCTGCACGGCGCACCTTATATTTCGGGGCGTCAAAAAGGATCGGCATTCCGCCGACCCTTTTAGTTATAGACATTTATTCTTGAAATAATGACGCTTCTTGTACATTCTGTGAAGTACATACCCACCGACGAGAAGAGCCAGCAGAACGAGGAACCGTACGCCGTGTTCTGAGAAATAAATCAGGTCATGGCCCAGCCAGACTTCTACAATAACCGATGGGATTTTCCCAATCAGCGTAGCCTTCAGATGTTCTTTGCAGGTTAATTTGCTCAGCACTGCAATGGCGGTGAAAAGAATATTGGGGGAATAGGGGATGGCCCTGGCCAAAGCCATATTCTTCACACAACTGTATTTATCCAGCTTCGTGAGCATATGCTTCTTTTCAATGATGGCACGGGCCTGACGGCGGAAGAAAATACGGCCGATGTGGAAGCTGATTTCTATGCCGATGACTTCACCAATCCAGGAAATGATGATTCCCGGGATAAGACCGAAAAGGGCACCATTTACTGTCAGAAACGGGATGGTCGGTATGCCGAACACATTGCAGAAGATGAGGAGGCCAATGCTCACCAGAAAAGCACCATATCCAAAGGAAGAAATATAGTCTGCCAGTCCATCCACATCACCGGCCATGGTGAGATGAATTGTGTGGTAATAGAACTCCGGATAGTAAGTACGGACTACATAAACGGATATGATGGCAGCAACGATCAGGATCACAAAGCCTATGATCTTTTTACATTTGTCAATCATATAGTATCCTTTTCGCCGTCCAGCAGGGAATTTGATATATCCTTCCGGTATGGAACGGCGCATCCGGCAGGTCAGTTTTCAAGAGAATAAAGGATAGGGAGCAGGGAAAAAATATTCAGAATTGGGTTTCCCGTGGGATTCTCCCCTGTTCACGAATCGGTACTATTGTATAGAAATGGTCAGAATTTTGCAAACTTTTACTTTTAGCCTTATACATTATAATACAGACAACGGGCTTTTGCCAATTTATATAGCTATCTATGAAATGAGAAAACCTCGATAAAATCTGAGAATTATGCAATTCGTTCCCATTGGGGCGTGGGGAGAGTTAAACGGTGCAGAGAAATCTTGAGGCCTTTCTCCAAAGAAGTGCGGCTGGGCAGCACGCAAAGATGTAGCGATTTCCAGCTTTCCCGGATACTGGAAGTTTTCATCCCTCCCTATGACAATCAAGCTGCGCGGCACCTGGCCCAAAGGGCCTGTTCAATCCACTGCTCAGGGGTTCACATGTTTGAACGTACACTCAGCCGGTTCAGCGGTGCAGCCTTTCACTTGAAATGCAGCTTGCATTTCTGCCCATGACCTGCTATCATAATTTCATACTATGAAAAGCAAAGATGGGAAGAAGCTGTGGAATGTAGCCCAGAGAGCCGCTGGCTGGTGGGAAGGCGGTATATAAGGAAGCAGCAGGTCACCCCGGAGCTGACAGAAATGTCCGTGGCGCACGTTATCCGCAAATGAGAGATCATTGTAATGATTAATTAGGTGGTACCGCGGAAGCACTCTTTCGTCCTATGTGGATGAAGGAGATTTTTTATTTTTAGGAGTGAATAGTATGGCAGACATGAATGACCTTGGGAAATATGATCCCAGTGCGATTGAACAGAAATGGTACAAATTCTGGGAAGATAATGATGTATTCCATGACGAACCGGATCCTTCCAAGGAACCTTACAGTATAGTTCTTCCTCCGCCGAATGTAACAGGACAGCTGCACATGGGCCATGCCCTGGACAATACCCTCCAGGATATCCTTATCCGGTACAAGAGAATGCAGGGATATAATGTTCTCTGGCTCCCAGGCAAGGATCATGCCGGTATTGCCACCCAGGTAAAGGTAGAAAAACAGATTGCGGAAGAGGGGCTCACAAAATATGACCTGGGCCGGGAAAAATTCCTGGAACGGGTATGGCAGTGGAAAGAAAAATACGGAAACCGTATCGGCCTCCAGATTCGCCGCCTCGGTTCTTCCTGCGACTGGAAGAGAGAACGGTTCACCATGGATGATGTATGCGCAAGGGCCGTTCGGGAAGTTTTCGTTTCCCTCTATGAAAAAGGTCTTATTTACCAGGGATTCCGCATTACGAACTGGTGCCCCCGCTGCCAGACGGCCCTTTCCGATATCGAAGTAGAACATGAGGATGAAGTGGGCCATCTGTGGTACTTCAATTACCCCATTGTCGGTGAAGATGGTTACATCCAGATTGCCACCACCCGCCCGGAAACAATCCCCGGCGATACTGCAGTAGCTGTGAATCCGAAGGATAAACGGTATGCCCATCTTGTAGGCAAGATGGTGAAGCTGCCAACGACGGACAGGGAAATCCCAATTATTGCCGATGACTATGTAGACATGGAATACGGCACGGGCTGCGTAAAGATTACCCCGGCCCATGACCCCAACGACTTTGAAGTGGGCCAGCGCCATAACCTGCCTACCATTGTCATCATGAATAAAGATGGCACGATGAATGAAAAAGCAGGCAAATATAACGGCATGGACCGCTATGAAGCCCGCAAAGCCATTATTGAAGATTTCAAAAATGCAGGTCTTCTTGTCAAGATTGAAGAAACAAAGCATGCTGTAGGCCATTGCTCCCGCTGCAAGACAGTCGTTGAACCGATGACCACGAAGCAGTGGTTTGTCAAGATGAAACCCCTGGCCGGTCCTGCCATGGACGCTGTTACCTCCGGTAAGACGAAGTTTGTACCGGAACGGTTCTCCAAGACCTATATCCAGTGGCTTTCCAATATCCACGACTGGTGCATTTCCCGCCAGCTCTGGTGGGGCCATCGTATCCCCGTATGGTACTGCGATGACTGCGGCGCTGTTTCCGCTTCCCGTACGGACCTGACGGAATGCCCGAAGTGCCACAGCAAGCACATTCATCAGGACCCGGACGTACTGGATACCTGGTTCTCCTCTGCCCTTTGGCCATTCTCTACCATGGGCTGGCCGGAACAGACTCCGGTACTGAAACAGTGGTACCCCACGTCCACCATGGTTACCGGTTACGACATTATTTTCTTCTGGGTAGCCCGTATGATGTTCATGTCCATGGAATTTATGCATGAAATTCCATTCAAATATGTGTTCATCCACGGCCTTGTCCGGGATTCCCAGGGCCGCAAAATGAGTAAATCTCTTGGAAACGGCATCGATCCCCTCGAAGTCATCGATAAATACGGCGCTGATGCCCTCAGGTTCACTCTTGTTACCGGCAATACACCGGGCAATGATATGCGTTTCTACTATGAAAAGGTAGAAGGAAACCGGAACTTTGCCAATAAGATCTGGAATGCCACCAAATTCACACTGATGAATCTGGATGACTATGATAAAGACTTCGTTCCTACTGCTGATCAGTACACCCTGGCGGATAAATGGATTCTGGATCGCCTGGCCGCTACGGAAGACTACGTAAGCACAAACCTGGACAAGTACGAGCTCGGCGAGGCGGCTGACTCTATTTATAACTTTGCCTGGAACTACTTCTGCGACTGGTACATTGAAACCGCCAAGACCCGCCTCTACGGTGAACACAATACGGACCGCAAAGTGACCCAGTATGTACTGGTGTACACACTGACCCGGATGCTGGCATTGCTGCACCCCTTCATGCCATTCATCACGGAACACCTCTGGCAGCACCTGCCCCATGAAGGCAAGATTCTTGCACGGGCTCCCTGGCCGACAGCCGATGATAACCTCCGGTTCCCGAAGGAAGCGGAACAGTTTGAGCGGATTATGGACTCCATTAAGGCTGTCCGCAATATGCGTGCTGAAGCGAACGTAACACCCAATAAGATGTGCCATATCGATGTGGCTGTTCTCCGGGATGATCTGAAGGAAGCCATCGAATCCCATAAAGAATACTACGAAAAACTGGGCCATGTGGAAACAATCAACCTTCTGGCCCCGGGCGCAGCAAAACCGGAAAATGCGCTGACCGCTGTAGTTACAGGTATGGAAGTATATCTGGAACTGAAAGGCCTTATCGATACAGAAAAGGAAAAGAAGCGCATCGAAAAGGATAAGGCTTCCCTGGAAAAAGAAATCGCCCGTACTTCCGGAAAACTGAACAACAAAGGGTTCCTGGCCAAAGCACCGGAAGCCGTTGTCCAAAAGGAAAAGGAAAAACTGGCAGAATTCGAAGAAAAGATGAATTCCCTGAATGAACGGCTGAAATTCCTGCAGCAGCTGTAATGGGAGAGGCTGCAGCGGAGAGTGGTATCTTTGACCAGGGCGGCAGCAGCGGCGCCTGTCATGGCGCCGCTGGCTGACCGGCTTTTCTGGCGGTTGGCAACAAAAACGTACTTTCGCACGGCGCCAGTCATATTATTCCCATACTATCTCATATTCAAAGGAGAAATTATGAATTACGAAGAATCGGTGGCCTGGCTTGAACAGGCAGCTTCTTTTGGCATTAAACCGGGGCTGGAGAGAATCAAGGCGATGCTTTCTAAACTGGGAAACCCGGAAACTGCCTACAAAGTAGTCCATGTTACCGGAACAAACGGCAAAGGCAGCGTCACCGCCATGATCACCAGTGTACTGGAAAATGCTACACTTCGGGTGGGACGCTATGTTTCGCCCCATCTGGTGGATTATACAGAACGGATTTATGTCTGTGGACATGATATTTCCCGGGAAGATTTTGCGAAGGCAGCTACCGTTGTTCGCAAAGCGGCAGAGGAAGCTGTAGCAGATGGCGTAGAAGCGCCCACGGAATTTGAACTCCTTACAGCCATGGCTTTCTGGTATTTCAAAGAACAGAAAGTAGACTATGCTGTTATGGAAGTCGGCATGGGAGGACTCTACGATTCCACCAACGTCATTACTCCGGTGGTTTCCATCATCACAAACGTGGCCATGGACCATATGAAATACCTGGGCAATACGCTCCAGGAAATTGCTCACCAGAAGGCCGGTATTATTAAGGAAGGTATTCCGGTAGTAACGGCAGCCCAGCAGAGTGGCCTGAAACAGCTGAAAAAAGAGGCCCACGAGAAAAAGTCCCGCATTTATTTCTATGGCCGGGATTTTGAAATTGACTCCCGCCAGAAATGGCATCAGGGCCAGGTCATCACGATCAAGAGAAAAGATATGCAGAAGGATCTGGAAAAGGGGATTCTCTATGTTCCCTTTGTAGGAGCTCATCAGGCTGTAAACGCTGCAGTGGCGGCCATGGCGCTGACGGTCATCATGAAACAGGATGACCGGGTGAACGAGAACGATCTTCGTGAAGGACTGGCCCGTACCCGGTGGCAGGGACGCTTTGAAATCCATACCATCCGTGGTGTCACTTACGTCATGGATGGAGCTCATAACCCTGCCGGTGCTGAAGCCCTGTCGGAGGCCCTGGAAGAACAGTATCCGAAGAAACGGCGGATTTTTGTCTTTACCTCTCTGGCGGATAAGGATACCCAGACTGTGATTCAGCTGCTCATCCGCAAAGGGGACATGGTCTTTGCCTGCCCTGCACCGACTCCACGGACCAGAAAGCCCGAAGAAATCGGGAAACTTATCGAAGAACAGCACATTGCCGTAGACTTTAAACCTGAAAACTCGGTGAAAGAAGCCCTGGAAGATGCCACAAAGGCAGCTGGAGAGAACGATATTGTCCTCATTTGTGGTTCTCTCTACATTCTGGGGGATGCGATTCGATACATTGAGGAAAAAGAAACAGAAGCAGCGGAAGCTGAAAAAAAATAGAACTGCAGCTGTAAAGGCTCATATGAAACAGGAAGTCGGGGAAAAAGTTTTTTCCCCGACTTTTCTTGACGTATATCAATGTTTTTCTCGTTTGATTATGCTACTATAAAAGCAGATAGGAGTTTACATAAACTCATCGTCTGATGAAAATAAATTATGGCAGCTATTTCCGGGATAGAATGGCTATGTTATAATAACAGTGATGGGAATAAAATATACCGTATTTAAGAAATAAATATATGCTATATACCCTGCGTCCGGTTTTGATAAAAGCCTCATGTGTTTTGCTGAAGACAGGCTTGTTGCAAAGGAGGAAACATTTATGATTACTGAGCATGAAATATTTCTAACCGATCCCTCTGAAAAAGCAAAGGTCGTTGAATTCCTGAAGACCTTTGATCTCACATTTACAGGAAACATTGATTACACCATGGGCCTTTACGACGATGGTGAACTCATCGGCACCGGTTCCCTGGGTGGGCGGGTAATGCGGGATATCGCTATCCGCAAGGACTACCAGAAAAAGGGGCTTACCCGCCGTATTATCCGGAACCTCCAGGGCGAATCGAACCGCCGGGGGATTACAGGAAACCAGATTTTCACGAAACCGAAGAATGTCCCTGTTTTTGAACATATGGGATTCAAATGCGTAGCGGTGGCGGAACCCTATGCGGCCCTTCTGGAACGGGGCACGGACACACTGGAAGATTACCTGGGCCGGGTACGGGCGATCCTGGGCACTGGGGAAGGAAAGAACCGGGGCGCTATTGTCATGAACTGCAACCCCTTTACCCTGGGCCACCGGAGTCTTGTGGAATATGCCCACAACAACTGCGACGAAGTCATCATCTTCGCTGTGCAGGAAGACCGGTCCATATTCCCCTTCTCTGACCGTTTCTCCCTGATCAAGCAGGGGGTTCGGGACATGAAGGGGGTCGAAGTCATCAGCGGCGGTGATTTCATCATTTCCAATGCCACATTCCCCACCTATTTCATTAAAGGTACCGATGAACTGGCGGCCCAGACAAAGCTGGATGCCACAGTCTTTGCTACCCGCATTGCACCGGCCCTGAATATTACGGTCCGCTTTGTAGGTGAAGAACCGACGGACAAGACCACCATGGCCTATAATAATGCCATGCGGGAAGTCTTTGCTGCCAACGGCATCGAACTGAAAGAAATCCCCCGGGAGCAGAAGGGAAACCAGATCGTTTCCGCATCCACCGTCCGTAAGGCTCTGGCGGAGGATGATTGGGAAACTGTATACCGCATGGTACCTAAAACCACCCTTATTTACCTGAAGAGTCCTGCCGGTCAGGAAGTAATCCGCAAAATCAAGATGACCGAGGCCTTCAAGAAGATGGAAGCCGAAGAAAAAGCGAAAGAAGCTGCTGCCGCAGCGGAAGCTATGAAGAAGAAATAAAGATGAAAACAGCCCCCGACCGGATTTGGTCGGGGGCTGTTTAGGTATAAAGAGAAAAGATTATAATATAAAAGAGTGTATGGTGGCTGGAGGATTTACCCTTCAGCCACCGTCCATCGGCCGAGGACCCCTTTTCACTTGAGTCCTAATTCCTCCTTATGAGCCGTCATGCCGTCAATGCAGGCCTGCATCACTGTAGCTGCGTCGAGACCCAGCATTTCAAAGCCCTTCTTGATTACATCCCGGTTACAGCCGGCGGCAAAACGCTTATCTTTGAATTTCTTTTTCAGCCCCTTTACTTCCATCCCCGTAATGCCTTCCGGGCGCATGAGAGCATAGGCCATAACCACTCCTGTCAGTTCATCCACAGTGAACAGGCTCTTTTCGATGTCCGTGGTGGGCTCTACATCATTATCACAGATGCCCCAGCCGTGGGAAATGATGGTATTGATATCTTCTTCATCCACGCCTTCCGGTTCCAGAAATTCCCGGACATGGTGGCAGTGCTCATTCGGATATTTTTCATAGTCCACATCGTGAAGATAGCCGATGGCTTCCCAGTGGTCCTTATCCTGGTGGAAATAATCGGCCATGGCTCCCATGGCCGCACTCACTGCCAGGGCGTGGGTGAAAAGATGGTCTTCCGTCGTATATTTCGGCAGGATTTCCTTCGCTTTAGCAAGTGTTAACTGACTCATAATGACCTCCTTGTAATTGTATACTGTATGTATTATAACCCAAAGAGGGAAGATGGGGCTGGAGAAAGGTGGCTGAGGGGTAACGGCCTGCGGCCAAGGGGAAGGAGACGACGCGGGAAAATTAGGAATGAGGAATGAAGGTGACGGTGCAAATGAGATTAAGGTCGAGGCTGAAATCGCGTGTATTCACAACTACGTTGTCATTCCAACTGATACTACCCACAACTCGGTCGGCCGGGCCACAAAAGGAAGGTGCCTTAGTGTGCAGTAAAGGCACCAACTTGGGCCCGGCTCAGCAGTCCTCTGCAGGACTGCTGCATTTCGAGCGAGGGTAGCATGCTAAGTGAGTCTGTCCTTAAAATCACCACAGCTTCGATGAATCGAGAAATCTTTCTGGTAAATGCCTGTGACGGTGTTACAACCCAATAGACCGCTGATGGTATGGTGAAAGGTGGCGGCGCAGGAATCAGGAAGCGTCGCGGGCGGAACAAGCATTTCTGGCAGCCGGAAGCCCCTGTCCGGTCGCACGAACACTCAGCCACAGGTCACCCGTCTTATGCCCAACCCCGCGCTCCTTTGCGGAATCTTGACGAAATATTGAAATATTTGCCTGATTTTCGTGATAAAATAAATAGAATAAGAGATACACGGGGAGCCGCAGGTCCCATACAGCCATATAAGCTTACAGTTGCTCAACACTACATCACTTACCTGCTTTTGCACCACATGGCAGAAAGGAGTCTCCCATGACAGATATTGAAAACCTGGGCGAAATGATACGGAATCACCATCGCATTGTCTTCTTTGGCGGCGCCGGCGTATCTACGGAGTCAGACATCCCCGATTTCCGCGGCGCCAATGGTCTCTATCGGCAGAAGACGGATCTGCCCTGGACGCCGGAGGAAATGCTGTCCCACCATTTCTTTGAGGAACATCCGGTGGAATTTTTCACGAACTATGCTGCCTTCACGGAGGCCATGCTGAAAGCCCGGCCGAATCGGGCCCACTATGTGCTGGCGGATTGGGAGAGGGAAGGAAAGCTTTCCGCTGTGGTGACCCAGAATATTGACGGCCTCCACCAGCGGGCAGGAAGCAGGAATGTGATGGAGCTTCACGGCTCTGTACTTAGGAATTTCTGTACCAGCTGCGGGAAATCTTTTACGGTGGACAGATTCCTGTCTCTCTGCCATCCGGTGCCCCGCTGTCCGGTCTGCGGCGGCGTCATCAAGCCGGACGTGGTACTCTATGAAGAACCGCTGGATATGGATACCATGCAGGATGCCATGGAGGCTATCCAGGAGGCGGATATGCTTATCATCGGCGGCACGAGCCTCGTTGTGTATCCGGCAGCGGGATTTGTGGACTACTTCACCGGCGACAGTCTCGTCATGATTAACAGGGATGAAACGGCCAAGGATTCGTCATGCGACCTGGTCTTCCACGATAGTATCGGAAAAGTGCTGGACGAAGCGGCGAAGATAGCAGAAGCATAGGATTCATGGTGATCGGATTATACGTATGAATGAGCTTTGCAGGCCGTTATCCGGCTCAGGTTTCCATTTTCCCCTTGCAAAATCCATTTCCTGTGGCTATAATAATCTATATAAGTTCAGAAACGGCAAGAGAGCCTTCGCAGAGATACGAAGGCTCTCTCTTTTTTTAGGAGGTGTTACCGGTGCGTTCCGTGTATCGCGGAAAGGGGTAAGGTAAACGATCTTATCCATGGAGTGAAACTGCATTTTGGGGAAAAGGCCCAGGAAACCTTTTCCTGTCATAACTTCATATAAAAATGGTGATGGTGCTGCTTTGCGGAATACTGTATTCCCGGCGGCTTTTTTATTTCTCAGTAAAGGATGATTTCTATGAAAAAATTTGCGATTCCCCCGTTTCTGGGGGCCTGTTTCCTGCCGACCCTGGCCCTGGCGGCAGATGGTGAAAGTAAACTGAACGGAGCCGATATAGCCTATATGGCCATTGCTACCCTGCTGGTGCTCATTATGACTCCGGCCCTGGCCTTTTTCTACGGCGGCCTCGTTCGCCGCAAGAATACAATCAATACCATCATGATGTCCATGGTGTGCCTGGCCATTTTCACAGTGCAGTGGTTCGTCTACGGCTACTCTCTTTCCTTTGGCCCCGATGTGGGCGGCATCATCGGGAACCTGGACTGGGCGTTCTTTAAACATGTGGGCATGGCAGCAAATCCGGACTATTCGGAAACCATTCCCCATATTCTCTTCGCCATGTTCCAGATGGCCTTTGCCATCCTGACCCCCGCCATCGTGAGCGGCGGCATCGTGGAACGGACCCGCTTCCCTGCGTACTGCCTGTTCATCCTCCTCTGGGGCACCCTGGTCTATGACCCCATGTGCCATATGGTGTGGGGCGTAGGCGGTTTCATCCGGGACATGGGCGCCCTGGATTACGCCGGCGGCACCGTTATTCATGTGACTTCCGGCTTCTCCGCCCTCACCGCAGCCATTCTCATCGGCAAGAGAAAGGGTTACGGTTTCCTGTCCCTCCGTCCTCATAACATTCCCGATGTCTGCCTGGGCGGCAGCTTCCTCTGGCTTGGATGGTTCGGATTTAATTCCGGCGCCGGCCTCATGTCCAACGACGTGATGGCCCAGGCCCTGGCCAATACAGGCATCGCCTCCTGCACCGCCGGTCTCGTATGGATCATCATCGAACAGATTGCCCATAAGAAAATGACTGCCCTCGGTCTTATGACCGGTATCCTGACCGGTCTTGTGGGTATTACACCGGGCGCTGGTTTCGTGGATGCCTCCGCTGCTTTCATCATCGGCCTCACCACGCCCTGTCTCTGCTATTTCTTCGTCTCCGAAGTGAAAGCGAAATTCGGCTACGATGACTCCCTCGACGCCTTTGGCTGCCACGGCATGGGCGGCGTATGGGGAGCCCTCATGACCGGCGTCTTCTGCACGAAGACCATCAACGATGCCGGAGCCGATGGCCTGCTCTATGGCAACCCGGCCCAGATGATTCCCCAAATCACCGGCATCGTCACGGGTATCATCGTGGCTGTGGTGATGACCACTCTCATCATCAAAGTACTGGGATGCTTCATGAAGGTTCGTGCCAGCGCTTCTGAAGAAGCCCAGGGTCTGGACCTCATCGATCATGGTGAAAGAGCTTATAATAAACTGTAAGAGGTGAACAGCATGGATACAGAAAAGAAAATCTATAAAGTGGATGCGGTGATTCGTCCGGAAAAACTGGAAGAGCTGAAAGACAGGCTCTATGAAATCGGCGTCACCGGCATCACGGTGACCGAAGTCTACGGATGCGGCCTCACCCATGGACAGGAAGAAATTTACAGGGGCAACGTACTCTCCGTGAACCTCCTGCCGAAGATCAAGATTGAAATCGTCATTTACGAAACGCCCCTGGAAAAACTCGTCCAGACAATCCGTGATACATGCAACACCGGCCACGTGGGGGACGGGAAAATCTTCGTCTCCGAGCTGGTGACCGCCGTGAAAATCCGGACCGGCGAAAAAGGTGGGGCAGCTATCATTGATGATAAAGCATAAATATTTTCATGCTTATTACGGAAATATTTGATGGAAAAGTCAATGCTTCTATATTGACAGGTTCCATCTACTCCATCTATAATAATAAATAAGCATTGCAGGTCTGTGGCTGAAAGTCGATGGTAGTCGCAGCCAAAGCGATCCACGTAACGCAGGAAAAATTCCTGCTGAGCATGGTGCGGTTTAGATGTAAGTCCTGCCGGGAAAACCGAGAGGGTCAGTAGTGAGAGGTAGATACCGGGTAGCGAACGCTCCAGCAGGCGAGTGTGGGGTCAAAAGCCAGGTCAGCTGTGAATGCTTATTATTTATATTTACGAGTGATGATCAAAAGAAGTACTGGGAATTATCCTTCAGAGAGGACATGGATGGTGGGAGTGTCCGGAACGATTTTCAGGAAATGCCTTTGGGAGCTGAAAAGGGGAATTTGAAGTATCCTTTTCCGCAGGGCTGCGATACAGCCGAATGTGCGGCATTTGCCGACAGAGTGGAATAACGGGCCACCGTCTCTGTGAGGCGGTGGCTTTTTGAATGAAGAAAGAAGATGATGGGATTGTGTCACTGTAGCAATGATGCCTTGTCTGTCTTTCTGAAATGGAAATATTGATCTGACTCGCGATGGAGGAATTTAAATGGAAGAAATTAAAGTTTATAACACACTGACAAAGAAAAAAGAGGTATTTAAACCGATAACACCGGGGGAAGCAAAAATTTACGTCTGCGGTGTAACTCCTTATAACCATCCTCACATTGGGAACGCCCGTCCGGCGGTGACCTGGGATGTTATCCGCCGATATCTGGAATATATCGGATACAAAGTGACTTTTGTACAGAACTTCACAGATGTAGATGATAAAATCATCAATAAAGCCAATGCAGAAGGCACGGACTGGAAAACGATTTCCGACCGTTATATTGATGCCTATTTCCAGGTTATGGATGCCCTTCATGTACGCCGTGCTGATGTATATCCTCGGGTTTCCGAACACATGGATGATATTATCCATATGGTAGAAACGCTGATCAAAAAGGGACATGCCTATGTTCTTGGTGGTGATGTTTACTATGATATTTCCACATTCAAGGATTATGGCAAGCTGTCGGGCCGGAAGATTGAGGACATGCTCGCTGGTGCCCGCATTGAAGTCAATGATGAAAAGAGAAATCCCGGAGACTTTGCACTTTGGAAAGCTGCCAAACCGGGAGAACCTTTCTGGGAAAGCCCCTGGGGGAAAGGCCGTCCGGGCTGGCATATAGAATGCTCTGCCATGTCCATTCATTATTTGGGAAAAACATTTGATTTCCACGGAGGCGGTTCTGACCTGATTTTCCCGCACCATGAAAATGAAATTGCCCAGTCCGAAGGATGCACGGGGTGCCATTTTGTTGATTACTGGCTTCACAATGGTTTCATTACCATCAATTCGGAAAAAATGAGCAAGTCTTTGAATAACTTCTTCCTTGTAAAGGATGTGCTTGAAAAGTATTCCGGCGATGCGCTCCGGTATTTCCTCCTTTCCACCCATTATAGAAGTCCATTGGATTTCTCCGATGACCGGCTGGAAGAAGCAGAAAAGAACATGGATAAATTGAAAGATGTCATTGCCCGGGTGAAAGAACTTTCCGGCAAAGAAGGATCGGTAAAGACCGATGCCTCCCAGGCTCTTGAAAAGGCAGCCGATGAGGACATGAAAGTTTTCCACGATGCCATGGATGATGATTTCAATACAGGCCTGGCTACCGGTGCCATGTTTGACCTGGCAAAGGCAATCAATGTCTACTACAATGAAGTACATGGCGGCACTGCATTCGACAGGGAAGCTTTGGACAAGGCCGGAAACGCATTCAAGACGATTTTGGATATCCTTGGTATTCTGGAAAAGGAATGGAAGAAGAAAGAAGCCTACGACGACAAGGACTATAATGACCTTATGGATGTGATCCTGTCTGTCCGTCAGTCCGCCAGAAAGGCAAAGCAGTACCAGCTGGCCGATGAAATTCGTGACAAGCTTGGTGAAATCGGTATTGTGATTGAAGATACTCCTACAGGAGCAAGGTGGAAAAAGCGTGGAGTTTAAAAGAGTCCTGTTCCTGAAAAAGCAGATGGCCCATAAGATTGGTAAAGCATCTCCTGTTCTTGGTGAGCAGGAGGTCTTTTCCATGGATGCCTTAACCCTGGCCTACATGGGCGATGTATGCTGGTCATTTTTTATCAGGAAATCATTAATCGATACGGGTATATATAATGTACAGATTCTGAACAGCCTGGCATCGGAAATTGTTTCCGCCCGGTGGCAGAGTCGTATCCTTTTCGAAATCAGGGAACTGCTGAATGAAAGGGAATTAAAGGTCTGCAAAAGAGCGAGAAATACAAGTTCCCATGTGCCAAAGAGCGCTACGGTAGAAGAGTATCGGGAATCTACAGCCTTTGAGGCACTTCTGGGATACCTGCAGCTCTCCGGGCAGGTGGAACGGCTGGATTTCCTGATGCAGCGCAGCCTGAAGTATGTGGCAGGAGAAATGGGACATGAAAACGGATAAACGGAAAGGTCCTTCTTTTAAGAATGATCGCAAGCTGGCAGAACGGAAGAGAAAATTTTACGGAAAAGGAGAAAAAAGAGGAGACAGGGGGCAGGGACCGTCTTCAGATTCTCTTCTGATTTGCGGAAGGAACAGCGTCACGGAGTTTCTCCATGCCGGGGGAGTGCGAAAAGTCTTTGTAAAGGAAGGAAAGAAGGATGAACGTCTTCTTTCTATTCTTTCGTTGGCCGGGGAGAAAGGCACTTCTGTGGAAGAGGTTTCGGAAGACCGGCTGGATGAACTGGCCCAGGGAATTGTGCATCAGGGAATCGCTGCACTTCTTAAGCCCTATGAGTATGCGGATTTGGACAATGTCCTTTCTGAGTGGGAAGGCAAATCTCCAATCCTCATTCTTTTGGATGGGCTTGAGGACGTAAGAAATCTGGGAGCTATTGTGCGTACAGCGGAATGTGCCGGTGCGGCGGCGGTGCTGCTGCCGAAACATAAAA
>NZ_UQKJ01000020.1 GCF_900541605.1 uncultured Dialister sp.
TGCATAAAAATCCTTATGAAATCTGACTCTGCGAATTAATCAGCGCTTCCCTAATCTCCTGCCGGTTTTTCATGCCATAGGCTATAGAGTTTTTCCAGCAGCTGGAAGCACCGCTCTCGGTGACTCCAAACGCAGCATACTAAAGGAAATTAAGATGGAACGAATCAGCAGTCGAAATAACCAATGGATCAAAAAAGCCCTCCAGCTGAAGCAGAAGAAATGGAGGGACCGGGAAGGCCTTTTCCTTCTGGAAGGGGTACGGATTGCGGAGGATGCCCTGAACCAGGGCATCACCGGATGTACCTGCTTCTTCACTGAGGAAACGCTGTCAAATCCCCGGGTTTCTGCCCTTCTGGAGAAGGCGGAAAAGCTGGGGTGGCGCCTTCTTTGCCTGGAGGAACCTTTGATGAAGGTTCTCTCCGGTACGGAACATGGACAGGGAATCATGGTCATCTGCCCGGAACGGAAGGAAAATCCGGAGGACCTCCTCCGGCCTCTATCCGGTTTTTATGTAGTCCTGGATACCGTACAGGATCCGGGAAATCTGGGAACCATATTAAGGACCGCTGCCGCAGCAGGGGTGAAGGGGCTCATTCTTACCGAGGGCTGTGCCGACATGTATTCGGAAAAGGCAGCCCGCAGTTCCATGGGTTCCGTCCTCCGGATTCCGGTGTACCGGAATGTGACTATTGATTTCCTGAAAGAAATGAAAAAGGCTTCAGGGCTTCCATTCTTCGGTACCGCCCTGGAGAACGGTGTGCCCTACAAAGATGTGGGACCTTTGAAAGAGGGAGTTTTCATCTTCGGGAATGAAGGAAACGGTGTGCGGCCGGACATTCTTTCCCTCACCGATAAAAATCTATACATCCCCCTGGCAGGCCATGTGGAATCGCTGAACGTATCCATAGCAGCAGCGGTGATATTATTCCATTTCATATGATTTAAGCAAGTAGTGATTCAATCATTGTCAGATTTAATTCTTGGATTTATCTGCAATGAGAGGAATAACCTGACGAGCTATATAAGAAGAGTTATGACGAAGCTGGGGCCCTTAGTGGATCTGCCGCCAAAGGCGGTTATGTAACCTTATGCCCGGCGCGTCAGCGCCCACCACCTGGCAATCAGGCAAAGCTTACTACCCTTAGCTCCACATTTACGGTTCGTATATCCATATAGAAAGGGATTTAACTTGAAACGTTTAATCGTTAATGCCGATGATTTCGGTATCCATCCTGCAGTGAACAAAGCCGTTTCCATTGCCTTTGAAAAAGGAATCCTGACCAGTACCTCCCTTATGGCAGGGGGAGAGGCCTTCGACGAGGCCGTTTCCCTGGCCCGGTCCATGCCGGAATTGGGAATCGGTGTCCACCTGACACTGGTGGGCGGTCTTTTTACGGTGCTGCCGGCAAAGGAAGTACCTTCCCTCACCTGGGAGGGGGGCCATCTCTGCAATGATTACCTGGAACTGATCAAGAGGGATCTTGCCGGAAAAATCAGCGTGGACGATGTGTACCGGGAATGGGATGCCCAGATACAGAAAGTGATGGATACGGGACTGACCGTAACCCATCTCGATGGGCACCAGCACATGCATATGTGGAACCATTTCTTCCCGGTCACCCTGGCACTGGCGAAAAAGTACCATATTTCCTGCATGCGGGTGCCTGATGAAAAGCTCCTTTTCGGCTTCCATCTGTCGCCGGCGGGGCTCTTCCGGTTCGCATCGAAAAACGGGCTGTCCCTTATGGCCCGGAGCCACCGGGGGGCTTTGAAGAGAAAGGGAATCCTGTGCAATGACCATTTCTGGGGCATGATGTACGGCGGCCATTTCTATGAAAGCCGGATGGCCCGGATCCTTGACCACCTGGAAGAGGGAGTCACGGAATTCATGTGCCATCCTTCGGCAGACCAGAAAGCCATGGAAGAAACATTCCACTGGGGCTATGAAGGGGAGAGGGAACTGCAGAGCCTTACGTCTCCCCTGGTGCAGAAAAAAATTAAAGAACAGGGAATCCGACTGATTTCCTATAAAGAACTGGGGCGCCCTGATGACTGATACCTTGGCTCCCTGCAGAGGAACATACTATGAATAAAGAAAAGCAGCAGTTTTATCTGGTGGATCTTAAAATCCTTCCGGAAGCCATCAAAAAAACTATCAAAGTCAAGGAAATGCTGGAAAACGGCGCATCCTCTTCCATCAATGAAGCAGTACATCGGGTGGGTATGAGCCGCAGCGCCTATTACAAATATAAAGACCATGTGGCTCCTGTCCATAGTGACAAGGAGGACCGGATTGTAGTATTATTTATAATCATGCAGGATGAAGTTTCCATCTTCGGCCGGATCCTTCGGCGCATTGCCAGGGAGGACAACGAAGTGCTGTCTGCCGTACGAACAAAGGCTTCCGATTCCCTCTACACCGGGGTCATCACCTTTAAGACGGAAGAATCTTCAGAAAGTCTTGCGGAACTCCATGATTCACTGGAGGAAATGAAAGGCATCCAATCGTTGACCATGAAATTGGGAGGAGAAACCAAATGAAGAATATTAATGTCGCACTCCTTGGATTCGGTACCGTAGGAAGCGGCGTGGCCGAAACCATTCGAAAGAATGGAAAGCTCATCGAAGATTCCATCGGCTGCCACTTCACCATTACCCATGTCCTCGTCAGGCACCCGGAAAAGTACAGGGACCTGGAGATTCTGAAGGGCGTCCGGGTGACCAGCTCCTTCGAAGATATCATGAACGATGGCAGTGTAGAAATCGTGATTGAAGTGATGGGGGGCATCCATCCGGCAAAGGAATATATCTTTGAAGCCCTGAACCACCATATCAGCGTGGTCAGTGCCAATAAGGACCTGGTGGCCCTCTTTGGACCGGAAATCATGCACACCGCCATGGATAACCATGTGAACTTCAACTGTGAAGCCAGCGTAGGCGGCGGCATTCCTATTCTCCGTCCTCTCCATGATTCCCTGGCAGCCAATGAAATCGAACGGATCGTGGGTATCGTAAACGGTACCACCAATTTCATCCTTTCCAACATGGATGAAGCCGGTGTCAGCTACGGCGATGCACTCCGGGTGGCCCAGAAGAAGGGCTATGCCGAGGCTGATCCCACCAACGATGTGGCCGGCTATGATGCCGCCAGGAAACTGGCCATCCTGGCATCCATCGGTTTCCATGCCAACGTCACATTTGACGACGTACTGGTAGAGGGGATTGAAAAAATTTCCCAGAACGATGTGCAGTATGCCAGCGAAATGGGATACACCATTAAACTGCTGGCGGTGGCACTGCGCCAGGAAAATGGCATCGCCCTCAACGTCTATCCCGCTTTCGTTCCACGGAGCCACCCCCTGGCTTCTGTCAAGGGCTCCTACAATGCCATCTATGTGACCGGCAACATTGTGGATGACGTCATGTTCTACGGCCGCGGCGCTGGTTCTCTCCCCACCGCCAGTGCTGTTATGGGAGACGTCATCAGTACTGCCAAGCACATTATGAACCATTCCACCGGTACCGGTATGATGCTCACGGAAACGAAGCGGATTCCTTTCTACTCTTCCCTGAAACTGGAAAATTCCTATTATTTCCGCCTGATTGTGGACGATGTGACCGGCGTTCTTTCCCAGATCGCCTCTGCCTATGCGGATAATGACATCAGCATCAAGGAAGTGGTGCAGAAGAGCCGGATCGAAGACGCGGCAGAACTGATGATTATCACGGAAAAAACACCGCGGGAAAATATTATTCATGTAGAAAAGGCACTGCAGGTACTGCCCTGCATGCGCCAGGTTGCCAATATCATTCGGGTGCTGGAAGATGACAGAAAATAAAACCTATATCGTCAGGGTCCCCGCTACCACCGCCAATATCGGAAGCGGTTTCGATACGCTGGGCATGTCCCTGGGTCTCTATAATGTAGTCCAGTTCGTTCCTTCCGAAGGGATGGACCTGGTGGATACGGAAATTTCCGCAGAAGGGGAAGGGGCTTCCCAGATTGAAAAGGGCCTGGATAACATGATTATCAAGGCCATGGCAGAAACTGCGGAAAAAGCGGGAAAACAGATTCCCGGCGGCCGGATGTACCTCATCAACCGCATTCCCTTCGCCCGGGGCCTGGGCTCTTCTTCTGCTGCCATCGCCTCCGGCGTATATCTG
Source organism: uncultured Dialister sp. (assembly GCF_900541605.1). Taxonomy (GTDB): domain Bacteria; phylum Bacillota; class Negativicutes; order Veillonellales; family Dialisteraceae; genus Dialister. The sequence goes on from NZ_UQKJ01000020.1 coordinate 4,165, forward strand.
GCAAACCTTCTCATGGGTGAACCTTTCGACAGGAAGGAAATCCTTGATATCACCGCCGCCATGGAAGGGCACCCGGACAATGCGGCCCCTGCCATTCTGGGAGGCTTCTGCATGGCCCTCCTGAAAGACGGGAAGGTGACTGCCGAACGGATCGATATTCCCTCCCACTGGAAAGCGGTAGTCACCATTCCGGATTTTGAACTGCATACAGAAAAAGCCCGGGCTGTGCTGCCCACATCCTATCCGAGAAGCGATGCGGTCCATAATATCGGCGCTGTATCCTTCCTCATGGCTGCTTTCATGTACCAGAAACCGGAATACCTGAAACTGGGCCTTGACGACGTGATCCACGTACCCTATCGGATCGGCCTTATTCCCGGCGCCTCCGATGTCATCCGCAACGCGGAAAGGGCAGGAGCCTACGGTGCCACCATTTCCGGATCCGGTCCCACCATCATCGCTTTTGCTCCGGCTGACAGGGCTGACGAAGTGGGCATCGCCATGGTGAAAGGATTCAATGCGGCCCATATGACATCCAGATACATGGTGCTGGACTTTGACCATAACGGAATTATGGCTGTATGAAACAGGTGGCTGAAAGGTAGCGGGCTTAGCCCGGAGGGTATTACCTTTCAGCCATTTTTATATTAACTTTAATAAAAATATAATTGACTTTGCCTGCCAAAGCAGATATAATAATTAAGTCATTGTACATAAGTGCTGTGACGCAACCGCACGGAGAAGGCTTCCAAATGCCATAGAGCTGCCGCATCCGGCGAGTATAGTAAAGAGGAGGTGCACAAATGTACGCAATCATTAAAACCGGTGGTAAACAGTACTGTGTCGAAGAAGGTAAGGTTATTTCCATCGAAAAACTGGACGCTGAAAAAGGTGCTGAAGTAACTTTTGACGAAGTTCTTCTCGTTTCCGGTGATGAAGTAAAGATTGGCCAGCCCACCGTTGCAGGTGCTAAAGTAACCGGCAAGGTTCTTGAACAGGGCAAGGAAAAGAAAATCCGTATTTTCAAATACAAGGCTAAGTCCAACTATCGTCGTCGTCAGGGTCATCGCCAGCCTTTCACAAAGGTTCAGATCGAAAAGATTGAAGGATGATTACCGTCGAAATGCATAGGGATGGGAAAGGGCTCTATCGGGGCTTTCACATCCATGGACATGCAGATGGTTATGAAAAGGATGGGGAATACGATCTCATCTGTGCTTCCGTCAGTGCCATCACATTGACCATAGCCGGCGGACTGCAGGATGTGCTTCACAGAGATGGGACCTATGACTCGGACTTCGGATTCATGAATGTGGAACTCTCAACACCAGGAGATGGGGAGAGCGAAGCACTTTTCCGAACCATGGTTCACGGGCTCAGGGCCATCGAAAAACGATATCCCCGTCATCTGAAAATTTTAGAAACAAAGGGGTGAATTACATGTTACTTTTTGATCTTCAGTTATTCGCTCATCATAAAGGTGCTTCCAGTACAAGCAACGGCCGTGACTCCAACGCACAGCGCCTTGGTACAAAGATGCACGCAGGACAGATTGCAAAACCTGGCAACATTATTGTTCGTCAGAGAGGCACTCATCTGCATCCTGGCCTGAACGTAAAGCTGGGTAAAGATGATACCCTCTTTGCAACCGCAGAAGGCAGAATCGCTTTCGAACGTCTCGGCAAATACAAGAGACAGGTCAGCGTATATCCTGTTAATGAATAACAGTACATAAGAAGCTCCGGGAAATGATTTCATTTCCCGGAGCTTTTTCATGTATATGTATCAGATTTACACTTCAACATATGAATGGGGCTAAAGGTGGTGGGTGAACATCGCTAACGCTTGTTCACCGGGTGGTGGGCGCTGCGCGCCGGGGGCATAAGGCTGCCGCCTTTGGCGGCCAATGAACCTTTATGTTCCCGCTTTACCGGGGTGTTAGACCCCGGTAAAGCCACAACCCGGTTGGCGAGCGCAGCGATGCCAACCCACCACCTTTAGTCCCATTTCATACAATGTGACAATAATTATTCATTTTCCATATTGACGTTATTGTCAATTTATACTACCATAATTCTAATCACTGATAGTTGCCTGGGGGCTTTTGTCAGCCCCAGAGCCTATAAAAGGGGGAGTTAATTCATGATTAAAGTCGTTGTGAATGGCGCTGCTGGCCGCATGGGCAGCGAAGTTGTCCGTTCCGTCATGGCAGAAGAGGGCCTTGAAATCGTGGGTGCCGTAGATCCCGGCGCTGCAGGAAAAGACCTGGGCGAAACCGTAGGGAAAGGCCATAACGGAATTGTTATTTCCAAATCCCTGGATGAAGAATTCAGCAGGGAAAAGCCGGATGTGGTAGTCGATTTTACCAGCCCCAAGGTTATTTATGAAAATGCGAAATACGTACTGGAACATGGGGTGAACATGGTTATCGGAACCACCGGCCTTACTGCGGACCAGCGGGACGAACTGGCTAAGATCGCTGAAAAGACCGGAGCCAATGGCCTTGTGGCACCGAATTTCTCCCTGGGTGCCGTGCTTCTCATGAAGGTATCTGCCGAAATTTCCCGGTACATGCCGAATGCGGAAATCATCGAACTTCATCACAACCACAAGTACGATGCGCCTTCCGGCACTGCAAAGCTCACTGCCGAAAAAATGGCAGCAGCCCGGACATCCGCTCCGGAACCGGATGAAACAAAGGAAAGCCTTCCCGGCGTACGGGGCGGCAAGTACGAAGGAATCACCATCCACTCTGTCCGCCTTCCGGGCTACGTGGCCCATCAGGAAGTCCTCTTTGGGGGCTACGGTGAAATCCTGACACTCCGCCACGATTCCCTGGATCGGAAATCCTTTATGCCCGGCGTCATGCTGGCCTGCAAGAAGTGCATGACTGTGAAGGGTTTTGTTTATGGTCTTGAAAATTATCTGGAATGAGGTGCTTCTATGAGTAAACTGCCCCGCGTTGCTGTCCTCGGTGCCACCGGTGCCGTGGGCCAGGAATTTATCCGCCTTTTTGAAGAAAGAGATTTTCAGTTTGCATCCCTGAAACTTCTGGCTTCCGCCCGTTCTGCGGGTAAGAAGATCATGGTGAAGGGCAAGGAATACACCGTGGAAGAAGCAAAACCGGAGTCCTTTGAAAATATTGATATCGCCCTCTTTGCCGGCGGCAGCATCAGCAAGACCCTGGCACCGGAAGCGGCGAAAAGGGGAGCCGTAGTTATCGATAACTCCTCCACCTTCCGCATGGATCCCGAAGTGCCCCTGGTGATTCCGGAAATCAATCCGGAAGATATTGCCTGGCATAAAGGCATTATTGCCAATCCGAACTGCTCCACCATCATCATGCTCATGGCCCTGAAGCCGATTTACGATATTTCCAGGATTAAGCGGATCATCGTCAGCACCTACCAGGCCGTTTCCGGCGCCGGCAAGGATGGCATTGATGAACTGCTGGACGAAGCGGCAGCTATCGCCAAAGGCGAAAGTTACACACCGAAGATTCTTCCTTCCGCCAGCCTTCCGAAGCACTATCAGATCGCTTACAACGTCATTCCCCAGATCGATGTATTCCTTGATAACGATTACACCAAGGAAGAAATGAAGATGGTGAATGAAACCCATAAGATTTTCCACGATGACACCATCGCCATTACCCCCACCGCTGTCCGGGTACCGGTTATCCGCAGCCATGCAGAATCTATCTACATTGAGACGGAAGACCATCTCACCACGGACCAGGTCAAGAAAGCCATTGAAGGCTTCAAGGGTGCCGTACTGGTGGATGACATCAAAAATATGATTTACCCCATGCCCCTGGATACATCCAATAAGACCGACGTGGCTGTCGGCCGCATCCGGAAAGATCTCTATGCGGAAAACGGCATCAACCTCTGGGCCTGCGGTGACCAGATCCGCAAGGGCGCAGCACTGAACGCACTGCAGATTGCAGAATACATGATTCAGCACGATATGATCAAATAAAGAAATCACCGATTCTTCGGTTATTTCCTGTATGAGGGACCGCTTCTTCGAGAAAGCGGCAGGAAAAGGAGAGAAAAAAATGGCAACAGCAAAATTCGGACGGGTTATTACCGCCATGATTACTCCATTTCATGAAGATGGTTCTGTAGACTATGAAGGAGCCGCTGCCCTGGCTAAACACCTGGTAGCCCATGGCTCTGAAGGTATCCTCGTCGGCGGTACCACCGGCGAAGGTGCTACCATGACTTCCGAGGAAAAACTGAAACTTTACCAGACTATTGTAGATGCAGTCGGCAGAAATGCACCGGGCAAGAAAGTTCCGGTTATGGGCAACATCGGCACCATCAGCACCAGGGATACCATCCTCTTCGGCCGGGAAGCCAAGAAAACGGGCATCGACTGCGCTCTCTGCATCGTTCCGTTTTATGTAAAGCCGAACCAGGAAGGCATGTACCAGCATTTCCGGGCTGTGGCCAAACACGTGGACCTTCCGATTGTCCTTTATAATGTTCCCGGCCGTACAGGCGTCTCCATCCAGCCGGAAACCATCAAGAGAATTGTGGACGAATGCCCGAACGTGGTAGGTATCAAAGATGCCACCGGCAGCTGGGACCAGGTCACAAAGGAAAAAGCCCTGCTCCCCGATGATTTCATGATTTACAGCGGCGACGACGCATTCACCCTGGCCCTCCTCATGGCAGGCGGCGTAGGCGTCATTTCCGTATCCAGCCATGTCATCGGCGACGATATGCTGGCCATGGTGGATGCCTTTGAAAAGGGCGACCTGGAAAAAGCACGGGCTCTCCACATCAAGACCTATCCCATCAACAAGGGCATGTTCTTTACTGCCAGCCCGACTCCTGTCAAGACAGCAGTTAACCTCGTAGGCCAGCCTGGCGGCCATTTCCGACTCCCCATGGTAGAACCGTCGGAAGAAGAAAAGGCCCATGTATACCAGATGCTGAAAGACTACGGCGGACTGGTAAAATAAGATTTGACATGAAAGCTTCTGCCCCCGGGCAGAGGCTTTTTGTATGTCTGTAACGGTGTGCTAGGGAAGCGGTGCTCGACCCACCACCTTTAGCCCCATACATAGGCTTGTGGATCATCACTTACCTCAAAGGAGATTTAATAACAGAGTGCATATATCTATTCATACCGCCATCAGGGCCTGTGCCGTCCTGCTGGCTGTGTCTGCGGTCTTTCTGCCAGTGGACGCACTGGCCAGGGAGGGAATTCACCAGGATTACCAGCTGGAAAAGGTCGTTATTTTCAGCCGGCACAATCTTCGAGCCCCTATGGCATCGGATAAAAAGAAAGTGGACGCCATGACGCCCCATACATGGTTTACTCCCGATGCGAAGGCGGGGGAACTGTCAAAGAGGGGAGGTATACTGGAAACCATGATGGGCCAGTATTTCCGGGAGTACCTGGAAAAGGAAGGGCTTTCGGATGCTGACGGTTGGCAGAAGAAGGGGCAAGTCCGCTTCATGGCAGATTCCTCAGAGCGCACAGTGGCCACGGCCCGCTATTTCGCGGCCGGCCTTCTTCCGGATACCTCTTTTTCCATTGTATACAGAAAGCCCCTGGGACCGGTGGCCCCCCTGTTTGCCACGAAAATTCCTTCCGGCCTCTCCACAAAGTCCATGGATACCATTCGGAAGAATGCTGAGACCCACGGCGCCTGTCTTCTCGAAGAAAATAAGGAAAACCTGGCCTCCGATTACGGAGAACTGGAACAGGTGCTGGATGTAAAGCGGTCGAAAGCGTGGAAAGAAGGCAGGTTCTCCGGTTTCCGGATGGGGGATACGGTCCTTACATACGAAGCCGGGAAAAAGCCCCGCATGGCAGGCTCCCTGAAGCTGGCCCATTCCCTCTCCGATTTCCTCCTCATCCAGTATTATGAAACGGAAGATGATGAAATAGCGGCCTTCGGGCACACCATGGGCCGGAAGGATTGGGAAAAAATCGGAAACCTGAAGGACCTTTACGGACAGGTGCTTTATTCTTCACCGTCCCTGGCCAAAGCCATCGGTACGCCGCTCCTCCATCTTATTTCCAGGGAAATGGGCAATCAACGGAAACTGACCTATATCTGCGGCCACGATTCCAATATTTCCATACTCATGGCGGCCCTGGACGTCTGCCCCTACGAATTGCCGGAAAGCCTGGAAAAGAAAGTGCCCTTCGGGATGAAGATGGTCATAGAAAAGTGGAAATCCGGCACTAAAGAATACGGTACGGTGACCCTGGTCTACCCATCCACCGATGAAATCAGACATCTTCCCCTTCTGGGCCTGTCCCATCCGCCCATGATCTATCCACTCCATTTCCAGGGCATTTCGGAAAATGAGGATGGCATGATGGACTGGGGGAAATTAGAAGAAAGGTTTAAAAGTCCGTCGTTCACTGCAATCCGGAGACAATGAAGAATGTGACGGCACCTGGGAAACGCCGCACACAATATAAGAAAGCGCTTCCCCAGGTTTATGGTTCCAGTGGCGCCGCCGCATCCATCCTGCGCCTTTGGCGCGCCCTTTCTCCACGGGGCTGCTTATCCGGGAAATTCCTGCTATGCAGCAATTTTCATTTTCATGGTTGTTTTGCGGCAAAGCCCGACAGTTCATGGTAACCTGCAAGCAGATAGCGGTAAGCCGGTAATTCGGAATTCCGCATCATTCTATGGATCGTATGAAGTTCGCCTTGCTGTCCACTAACTCACCAACCCACTCCCTTTACTCTCTCTCCACTGCATGATAAAATGAATTAATATTATTAATTTGCGAATAAAAGGAAGGACAAGGATGGAAGAAATGAACCTGCTGCAGAAAAAGATTTTGAGTGATGGAGTCATTAAACCGGGGAATGTACTGAAGGTGGACAGCTTTCTGAATCACCAGATCGATGTGCCCTTTATCAGCGAACTGGGCAAGGAATTTTACAAGCTTTTCGGTGACCGAAAGGTGGATAAGATTCTCACCATCGAAGCTTCCGGCATCGGCATTGCCTGCCTCACGGCCGTCTACTTCGGCGTGCCCGTTGTATTTGCAAAGAAGTCGGCCGGTTCCAATATGGATAAGGAAGTCTACGCTACGGAGGTTAAATCTTTCACCCATAACAAGGTGAACCACGTGGTGGTGTCCAAAAAGTATCTGAACAAAGGGGAACACATCCTCATTATGGACGATTTCCTGGCCAACGGCTGCGCCGTGGAAGGGCTCATTGATCTCGTGAACCAGGCAGGCGGTCTGGTGGAAGGGGGCGGTATCTGCATTGAAAAGGGCTTCCAGGGAGGCGGCGATGAACTCCGCAGGAAAGGGGTCGACGTAAAGTCCCTGGCAATTATTGACAAAATGGATCCTGAAACCGGTTCCATCGTATTCCGGTAAGGAGAGACCATGAAAAACGCAAACGACGCCATTTATGAACTGAAAGGGGAAATCCCCCTCCAAAAGGCAGTGCCCTTTGGCCTGCAGCATGTGCTGGCCATGTTCGTGGCCAATATCGCGCCGATTCTTATCGTGGCAGGGGCCGTGAAAATGTCTCCCGAAGAATCGGGAGCCCTGGTGCAGTCGGCCATGATTGTGGCAGGCATCGGATCCCTGCTGCAGATGTTTCCCCTCTGGCGCCTGGGAAGCGGCCTCCCCATTATCATGGGCATCAGTTTCACCTTCGTCTCCGTGGCCTGTGTCATCGGTACGAAGTACGGATACGGCGCCGTGCTGGGGGCAGCCCTTATCGGCGGTATCCTGGAGGGTATCCTTGGACTGGGTGCTACGTGGTGGAAGAAATTTGTGCCGCCCATTGTGTCCGCTTCCGTGGTAACGGCCATCGGATTTTCCCTGCTGCCCATCGGTGCCAATTCCTTTGGCGGCGGCTTCGGCGCGCCGGACTTCGGCGATGCAAAGTATCTGATCGTCGGTTCCATTACCCTCGTGGCCTGCCTCGTTTTTAACCTGAAGGCCCATTCCTTCTATAAACAGCTCTCCGTGCTCTTTGGGCTCATTGTAGGATACATAGCAGCCTATTTCTACGGCATGGTGGATCTGTCCCGTCTTTCCCAGGTATCCATCATTTCCATTCCTTCCATTCTGCCGGTGCCTCTGGAATTCCATCCGGACGCCATTTTTTCCATTTTCCTGATTTTCCTCGTTTCTGCGACAGAAACCCTGGGGGACACCAGTGCCCTGGCCACCATGGGCTTTGGCAGGACTCCCACGAATCGGGAAGTGTCAGGCTCCATCGCCGTGGATGGTTTTATCTCCAGCCTGTCATCCCTCTTCGGATGCATGCCTATTACATCCTTCAGCCAGAACGTAGGCCTTATCGCCATGACCCACGTGGTGAACCGGAAGGCCATCGGCTGCGGAGCGGTCATCATGATCCTGGCCGGCCTCATCCCGGGACTCGGCGTCATTCTGGCATCTCTTCCCAATGCGGTGCTCGGCGGCTGTACCCTCATGATGTTCGGCTCCATCGTAGTGAGCGGTGTCCGGATGCTGGGGGACTGCGGCTATTCCCAGAGAAATATGAGTATTGCTGCCCTGTCCCTATCTATCGGTCTTGGTTTCACCCAGACCCCCCAGATTTTCCATATTTTCCCGGATCTCTTCCGCAGCGTCTTCGCCGACAACTGTGTGGCAGTTGTCTTCATCGTAGCCATGGTGCTGAACCTCATTTTCCCGAAGGATAAGGAAGATGAGAACCATGGAGAAGGCCCGGAAATCGTAGAATAAGGGGAATCAAAAAGCAGTGAAGATATGAAAATCATTTTCTTCACTGCTTTTTTGATGGGCTGCGGTACGTGTAAACGGGGGCCTTGAGATAAAGGGACCCTGGCCAATACACGTTCTTCGGCTGGCAATTCGACTGATAGACGATAGAAGATAGATGCCCATTGGACCGGCCTGCCGCAAAGGGGCAATCAGCTCAAGACTCCAAATGTTCGCATTGATTACAGTCATAGAATCGCTGAAAGCAAATCAAAAAGCGGCGCACCATTCAGGATGCGCCGCTTTGATTATTCCTGATTTTTTACAGTTTCACTTTCAGCAGTCGGATGGAGTAGAGGATGCAGAGGAGGGTGACGCCGGTATCTGCAAATACGGCGATCCACATGTTTGCATAGCCCAGAAGGCCCATGACCATGACTGCAATCTTTACGAAGAGGGCAAAGCCCACATTCTGCCAGGCCGTGGAGATGACTTTTCGGGAGAGCCTGATGGCCTCGGGAATGGCACGGACGTCGGAGTTCAGGAAGACCAGGTCCGCTGCCTCGATGGCTGCATCGGCGCCGCTGCCCATGGCAGCGCCCGCATCGGCACCGGCCAGTACCGGTGCATCGTTGATGCCATCGCCTACGAAGAGGACGGAGCCCTCTTTTTCACGGATTTCCTTCATAATGGAAAGCTTATCCTGGGGGAGAAGGCCGGCGTAAACTTTGGAAATTCCCGCTTTTTCCGCCACCGCCTCTGCGCTTTCCCGGTTGTCGCCGGTGAGCATGACAGGGGTGACTCCCAGTTTTTTGATTTCCCCGATCGATTCCACCGCGTCTTCTTTCAAGGCGTCGGAAATGACGATGCAGCCGAGGAGTTTGTTTTCCCGGGCAAGGAATACGAGGGTGCCCTTTTCTTTGTAACCGGCGAGGTCTTCTTTCGGTACGCCTGCCTTTTCCATGAGTCTGGCATTGCCGGCGTAAATGGTTTGACCCTGCAGGGTCCCTTCCATGCCGTAGCCTGCATTTTCATGGAGGTTTTCCAGTTTCACAGGAACCACTTTTTCTTCATTCGCCGCTTCAATGATGGATTTGGCGATGGGGTGGGTGGAATAAACTTCGGCTCCCGCCGCCAGGGCCAGCAGTTCATTCCGGTTCATATCCCCATGGACCAGGATGTCCCGTACTTTGAATTTCCCTTCCGTAATGGTGCCGGTTTTATCCATCACCGCCGCTTTCACTTTGGCAATGACTTCCATCACCGTGCCCCCTTTGAAGAGGATACCGGCCTTGGAAGCGGTACCGATACCGGCAAAGAAGGACAGGGGAACGGAAATGACAAGGGCACAGGGGCAGGAAATGACGAGGAACGTGAGGGCCGTATAAATGCATTTTTCCCAATTCCCGCCAAAGAAGAGGGGAGGAATGAGGGCCACCGCCAGGGCAATGAAGACCACCACCGGCGTATAAATCCGGGAGAACCGGGTAATGAACCGGTCGATTTTTGGCTTGCTGGCTACCGCATTTTCCACGGAGTCCAGGATACGGCTTACCATGGATTCGGAGAGAATCTTCGTTACCTGCAGGTGAATGGTGCCGGTCATATTGACGCAGCCCGAATCCACTGCCATGCCTTCTTTAGCAGCAATGGGCTTTGGCTCACCGGTGACAGCGGATGTGTCGATCTGGGTGGACCCTTCCAGAATGATGCCATCCAGGGGAATCCGGTCTCCGGGGCGGATAAGGAGGACATCGCCTACCTTAGCTTCTTCCGCCGGTACAGTTTCTGTCTTGCCGCCGTTTACGACTCTCTGTACCACTTCCGGCCGCAGGTCCACGGCTTCCATGATCTGACGGCGGCTCTTTCCGCTGGCCAGGTCCTGGCAATATTCGCCGATGCGGTAGAAGAACATGACCCCCACGGCTTCCGGGTATTCCCGGATACCGAAGGCGCCGAGGGTGGCTACGGTCATAAGGAAGGTTTCATCAAAGAATTCGCCGTGGGCGATATTCTTCAGGGCGTTCCATACGATGGGCCCACCAAGAATGATATAGGAAATGAAGAAGAAAATATTGCCATAGAGTTCTGGAGCCCCCGTGAGGTAGTGAAGCACCATGCCGATGGCGAAAATCACGCCGCCAACGGCGAGATGAACTTCTTCCTTCTTATAGAAGGCTTCTTCCTTTTCATCGGTCCCTGTTTTTCCCTTGGGTGCCCGTACTTTTTTGTGGATTTCCGTGGGTGATTCCACTTCGTTGCATTTTTCCGTGAGCAGGGGAATGAGGCTGTCCGGATCTTCGGCAGTGAGCTTCATGGTCTTCGTGGCGTAGGAAATGGACGCAGAGAGAACGCCGGGCTGCCGGTTGATGAGTTTTTCCAGCTTCAGTGCGCAGGCCGCGCAGTCCAGGGTCGGGATTTCATAGGTTTCCGTCTTGTAGCCGCTTTTATCGGCAGCCGGTACGATGCCCACCGATTCATCCACAGAACGGCAGACCGCCAGTACTTCCTTCAGCAGGGTATCCGGATTTTCTTTGGAAATCAGCCGGAGTTCCTTGGTACGGAAAGAAATGGAAGCGAAGAAAACCGAAGGCATTTCCCTGATTTTTCCTTCCATCTTGGCGGCGCATTCCTGGCAGTCCAGATGTTCCATGTGGTAAATGGACTTATGGTACGTGGTGCCAAGGAAATCGCAGCGGCAGTCCGCCAGGTCCTTCCCGCAGATATCGCAGTCTTCCTCATCTACACACTGGGGGCAGTGGCAGTCTTTCTCATGGCCCGGGGTATGATGGATTCCCTTGTCATGGAAGTGGCCGAAGGCCCGCCGTTCATCGGCGAGAATCTCTTTCTCATCTTCCATGATGTCCTTTTCGTTGGAAGCGTATTTCACAAGCTCCGGATCATGGGAATGGTCATGGGCCGCCGGCATTTCTTCTTCATGATCGTGGTCATGATGGTGGTCATGGTCGTGATGATGATCATGGGTATGACCGCAGCCATCGTGAAGATGGGCGGGATCTCCTTCCTCTTCACTGCCCGAATCGTCTTCATGGGCCTGGGTTGCCCCTTCATGATGGTGGCTGTGGCAGTGGCAGCAGCCGCAGTTATGGGCATGGACTGCTTCTTTTTTCTCAGTCATAGGATTTCCTCCTTATATGGAAAATTGTATCAATAAATCTCTATGCTTTGATTTTAGCATCCCCATAATCTGGAGTAAATGCATCATGAAAAACACTTTAAAAATTCAAGTGGATTTATAGGGCCCGGTGTAGGTACGAAGGGGTGGGGCTAGAGCCTTTTGCTCTGGGCATTGAGCTGGTTTGACCTGCAGGTTGATGAGTGCTGCATCCGATGACCGGCAATTCGGTTGATAGACAATAGATGAAAGAAGATAGAAGATAGAAGATAGAAGGTAGATATCGGCAGCCCTGCGGGCAGGTGGGATCGAGGATTATGGGCCAGAGACCGTGAAGGTCCAGGCCGCCAGCGGCTTTCAATGGCGGCAATATAAAAGGCGGCGCACTATCATTTGTGCGCCGCCCCATTGACCCCGGCCGAAAGCGTGAATCCATATTCCTTCCTCGAGCCCAGACGGAAGCCTTAGCCCTGTCCGCCGGACAGCGACCCGGCCGAAGGCCGCTGCCTTTTTACTCCTTTACATCTTCCGGCACGGCCACTATGGTCTTCTGGTGGCTGTAATTGACCAGTCCCGGAGGGCCGTTCGGAATTTTCTTCACGTACCGGATGAGGGTATAGTCCACATCCACCTTTCCCGATTCCCGGCCTTTGCTGTTCCAGGCAGCCAGAGCGGCCACCTTTTCCAGGGTTTCCGGAGGAACCGATTCCCCCTGGGTCTCGATGACTACATGGGACCCGGGGATGGCCTTTGCATGGAACCAGATATCCGTTTTGGCCGCCTTCCGGAGGGTGAGGTATTCATTTTTTGTGTTGCTGGTCCCCAGATATACCCGGAAACCGTCAATTATACGGCTTTCAATCTTCGGGTCCTGGTTTTTCCGGCTCGGTTTCCTGTGCTGCTTCTGTCTCTTATCGATGCCCAGGGACTTCAGCTCCTCCTTCAGGGCCTCCAGATCCTGCTTTGTGGTGACCTGGGATGCAAAATAGAGGGTTTCATTCAGGTAGGCCAGCCGGTCTTCACATTCCTTCAGCTTTTCTTCCCCAATGGTGGAACGGGTCTTCATCTTATTGTACTTTTTGAAATAGGCCTGGCTGTTGTCGGTGACAGACAGCAGGGGGTCCACAGGGATTGTTTCATCCTCCGGGGGATCTTTGAAGAGGTTGGACACCGTGATTTCTTTCTTATGGTTGATTTTCTCGTAGGCATAAATGGAAAGGAGAGTGCCCCAGAGCTTGTACTGGTCCATACGGGTGGTCTCTTCCATTTCTTCCCGGATTTTCCGTTTCTTTCTCTCTTCCCTTTTGATGAGGGTATGAAGTTCCTTCGTATATTCCTGCACCGCCTGGGTAATGGAGCCGACGCCGCTTTCCGCTTCCTTTTCTATGAAGGGAAGCACCGGAACCGTTTCACAGGCTTCTCCCAGTATGGAGAGGGGAATGGGGGAAATGTTCTTTTTCCCGTTTCCCTTTTTATACAGGTACAGGCAGTCCGACGATTCGATGGCCTCTGCCATGGCTTTCATGTGGGAAATGAGAGATTTTTCCTCTTTTTCCGAAAATTCGGAAAGCTTTTTATCCGCCGGAATATTCGATTCGAAGGCCAGTTCATCCGCCAGGAAACGGGAGAACCCGTTGAACTGCTTAAAGAGCCAGCTGTCCATGGGGATTGGTTCTTTTTTGCTGAAATCAAAGATGTCCGTCAGTTCTTTCTCGGAAAACTTCATGAAATCCATGCGGTGGGAATTCTGGGGGACCTGGTAGGTTTCCCCGGGCACCAGGAGCCGGTCCAGCTTCTTGCCCCGAAGGCAGGCATCGATGATGGTATTCCCCTCAGTGAGAATCATGTTCGGCGCTGCCGGCAGGAGCTCCAGCCACAGGGTGCGGGTAATGATTTCACTGCCCCGTTCGATACGATCAAAGGACAGGGATACTATGCGGTCCATGGCCACCTGTTCCATATGGGAGAGACGGCTCCCTTCCAGATACTTCCGAAGGGTCATACAGAATGTCTGGGACGGGGAATACTGCTTTTTGTTTCTTCCCTTGCCTGTAAGGTAGAGAATGGGGGGATTGTAGGTATTGAGAATGAGACTTACCACATCGCCGTCGGTGCAGTAAAGCTCCATGTCCATAATGCGGTTATCCACCTGGTGAATCTGCCGAACTTGGCAGGACTCGATTTTCTTTCGGAGTTCCTTCACCAGGACATATAATACAGCGCTGTCTATCTGCATAAAAAACCTCCTGAATTGTTCGGTATTTATGTAAAATAGTATATCATATACGAGTGGATGGGGCTAAGGGTGGTGGATGAACATCGCTTCGCCCGTTCACCGGGTGGTGGGCGCTGCGCGCCGGGGGCATAAGATAGATTTGCCGCCTTTGGCGGATGCCCCACATTATGCCCCCGCTTCAACGGGCAAAGCGATGTTGAAGCCACCACCCTTAGCCCCGTCTACCACTCCAGGCCACCTGCTTTGCATACAGAATCATCGACTGGCAGGCTCTTCCAAACAATGGTAGAATAAAGTAATTAAAACAAATGAATGGGGCAAACAGAGCCCTTTGTACCTATAGGAGGAAAATCATGCATTTTACAAAATGGCAGGCCTGTGGCAATGACTTTGTCTTTGTCAATGGCTTTGAAGAAAACCTGGAAGAAATCACGAAACACACTGTAGAAATCTGTGACCGCCATTTCGGCATCGGCGCCGATGGCATTATTTTTATTCTGCCTTCGGACAAGGCGGATCTGCGCATGCGCATTTTCAATGCTGACGGTTCGGAAGCAGAAATGTGCGGTAATGGCATCCGGGCCTTTGCCAAATGGGCCCATGAACTGGGTCTTGTAAAGGAGAAACGGATTTCCGTAGAAACGGGAGCCGGCATTCTGTATCCGGAACTCCTGGATTCGGGCCTCGTAAAAGTGGATATGGGAAAACCCCATCTCACCGCTTCTGAAGTCCCCGTAACCGGCCTGGGAGAGGGTCCTGTCATTTCCCGGCCCCTTTTCAATGAAGCAAACAGGAAATCCTACGACGTTACCTGCGTATCCATGGGTAATCCTCACTGCGTTATTTTTGTGGACGATGCGGAAAAGGTCAATGTAGCCGGAGAAGGACCGTCCCTGGAGACGGATCCCCATTTCCCGAGAAAGACAAACGTGGAATTCGTAAGCTCCCTGGGCAAAAACCATTTCCGCATGCGAGTATGGGAACGGGGCACCGGCATTACCATGGCCTGCGGCACCGGTACCTGCGCTTCCGTAGTGGCAGCCATCCTGAACGGCAAAGCAGATAAGGAAGCGGACGTGGAACTGGACGGGGGCCGTCTCCATATTGCCTGGGACGGCAATCCGGAGAGCCACGTCTTTATGACCGGTCCGGCGGAAAAGGTGTTCGAAGGGACGTATAAGCTGTAAATCTATATTCCCCAAATGGGTGGCAGGGGCAAAATGATGTTCACCTGTCACCCTTGGGAGCCAAACATACGCTCAGGCTGATCAGCCTCTCAAAGTCATTTACATACAATGGAGATGGTACAATGAACAGTATGACCGGATTCGGACGGGGCACTGCGGAAAATGATGCAGGCACCGTTACGGCAGAAGTGAAGGCCGTGAACAGCCGTTTCCTTGAAATCAACATGCGGACTGACCACTTTTCTGCTGCCCTGGAGGACCTGGCTGCCCGCAAATTGAAGGAGAAACTTCACCGGGGCAAGGTGAATGTGTCCCTGTCCTTTATGCCCGCCGTCGGCGGCAGCCATTATACGGTGGAACTGGACCGGCCCCTTCTGGAGGCCTATGTGAAGGCCCTGGATGAAGGGCGAAAGACAAAGGGTCTTCGGAATAAGAGACCCGTGATTTCTGACCTTTTATCCCTGCCCCAGCCCTTTATCACGGTCCGGAAGGAAACGGTATCCGATGAAGCCCTCTCGCCACTGGTGGAGAATGCGATGGATGAGGCCATCGAAGGGCTCCTTACCATGCGCAGGACGGAAGGGGAGAACCTGAAGAAAGATCTGGAAAAGCGGCTCTCCTTCCTTGAGGAAAAGCGGCAGTTCCTCCTTTCAAAGCAGGACGTGGCAGTAAAGGAATACGAAGAACGGCTGAAGGCCAGAATCGATAAAGCCCTGGAAGGCCGGGACGCTGAGACCGATGAGGACCGGGTGCTCCAGGAAGTGGCCATTTATTCCGAAAAGGTGGACTACACGGAAGAAGTGGTGCGCCTTGGCAGCCACCTTTCCCAGTTCCGCCAGATTCTGGATAGCGACGGCCCCATCGGCAGGAAACTCGATTTCCTTCTCCAGGAAATCAACAGGGAAGTAAATACCACCGCCTCAAAAGCCAGTGACACCGAGGTGGTTGACTGTGTTATAATAATCAAGACAGAACTCGAAAAATTGCGCGAGCAAGTCCAAAATATTGAATAAGGAGTAATCAAAGTGGGATTTTCATTAATTAACATCGGATTCGGAAATATGGCAGCGGCTGCCCGTGTCATGGCGATTATCAGCCCGGAATCGGCTCCGGTAAAGCGTATGATCCAGGAAGCAAGAGATAACGGCGAACTCATCGATGCCACCTATGGCAGAAAAACAAGGGCGGTCCTCATCATGGACAGTGGCCAGATTATCCTTTCCGCTGTACAGCCGGAAACGATTTCTCATAGACTCATGAGCAAGGATTCCATTATTAGCGAAGGAATGGATGAATAATGTGCGCTGAAAAGAAAGATGAAGGCATTCTCCTGGTTGTCTCCGGCCCCAGCGGTGCCGGAAAGGGCACCATCTGCAGTGCCATCCGGTCCCTCTATCCGAATCTTCACTATTCCGTTTCCATGACCACCAGGGAACCGAGAAAAGGGGAAGTGGAAGGGGAAAGCTATTTCTTTCGTACCAATGAACAGTTCGAAGAACTCATAAAAAAGGACGCTTTCCTGGAATACGCCAAAGTATACGACCACTATTACGGCACGCCGAAGAAATATGCTTTGGACCTCATTGACCAGGGAAAATCGGTGCTTTTGGAAATCGATATCCAGGGAGCCATGCAGGTCAAGAAACGGTATCCCAAGGGCGTATTCATTTATATCGTTCCGCCGTCCCTGGAAATTCTCTCCGGCCGCCTCCACCATCGGGGCACTGATTCGGAAGAGGTCATCGAGAAGAGGCTGGCCCAGATTACCAGCGAACTCGCCATGGCCCACCAGTACGATTACATCGTGGTAAACGACAAACTGGAAGATGCAGTCCATAAGACCTGCTGCATCCTGGAAGCGGAACGGTGCAAACTGTCCCGCAATGAAGGTCAGATCGAAACGATTTTCAAACAATATATCAATAAGGAGGTACCTTTAAAATGATGTGTTTTCCATCCATTGACAGCCTTGTCAAGAAAGTAGATTCCAAGTATACCCTCGTTACCCTGGCAGCCCTCCGTGCCCGTGAACTGACCGACGGCGCTCCGGCCCTCATTCCGGACGCAAAGAACAAGAAGCCCGTCACCGTAGCGCTGGAAGAAGTGTACTACGATAAGATCACCTATTCCTTTGATAAATAGTAAATATAAATGTGTCCATGCGGATGAATGGGGCATAAAGGTTGTGGGTCGGGCGCCGCTTCGCTGGCCCGACCAGGTTGTGGCTGCATGCCAGGGCTGACGCCTTGGCGCAGCGGGGGCATAAGGTGGATCAGCCGCCTTTGGCGGCAATAGCACCTCACGCCCCCGGCGCGGAGCGCCTGCCACCCGGTAAACAAGCGAAGCGACGTTCACCCACAACCCTTATGCCCCCTTTATCGACATGGGTACGTAACTAACTAACCTGTCAACTCACCATCATACTTTTATTTCAGGAAGGATTTTCCCATGTTTGAAAATAAACATATTGTCGTAGGAATCTGCGGCGGCATTGCCGCATATAAAGCAGCGGGCCTTGTGAGCCAGCTGAGACAGCAGGGCGCCGACGTGCACTGCATTATGACAAAAAATGCGGCAAAACTTGTTACTCCCATTACGTTTGGAGAACTTTCCGGCAACGACGTAACCGTAGACATGTTTGCCAACATCAGCAAATGGGACGTAGAGCACATCGCCCTGGCCCGTCTAGCCGATGTCTTTGTCATCGCCCCCGCAACGGCGGACATCATCGGCAAAGTGGCAAATGGCATTGCCGACGACATGCTTTCCACCACCATCATGGCCACGAAGGCGAAAGTCATTTTCGTGCCCTCCATGAATACCAATATGTATGAAAATCCCATTGTCCAGGAAAATATGGCCAAACTCCAGGCCCATGGCTACCTCTTCGTGGAACCGGAGTCCGGCCACCTGGCCTGCAACACCAATGGCAAAGGCCGCTTCCCGAAGCAGGAAGTAATCCTCGAAGCCATTGAAAAAGCGCTCTTCGGAAAAGGCCTCCTGAAGGGAAAGAAAATCATCGTCAGCGCCGGCGGTACACAGGAAAACATTGACCCCGTCCGCTACATCAGCAACCGCTCCAGCGGCCGCATGGGCTATGCCATTGCCAAAGCAGCAGCCATGGAAGATGCTGACGTCACCCTCGTCAGCTGCACCCAGGCCCTCCCGGTACCGGCAGGCGTGAAGATTGAATACGTCCATGATGCTCGGGAACTGGACAAGGCCATGAACAGCCATTACGAAGACTGCGATGCCGCCATCATGGCCGCCGCTGTCTCCGACTATCGGCCCAAAGTCCAGGCCACCCAGAAGATCAAAAAGGAATCCCACGATACCCTCACCATCGAACTCACCCAGAACCCGGACATTCTCTACGGCCTCGGGCAGAAGAAGAAAAATCAGTTCCTCGTGGGCTTTGCCGCTGAAACAAACGACGTCATCGAACACGGCAAAGAAAAGCTGAAACGGAAGAACCTGGATATGCTGGTCGCCAACGACGTAGCCATGCCGGGCGCCGGATTCAACGTAAACACAAATATCGCCGCCCTTCTCTACAAAGACGGCCACATGGAACAGTATCCGAAAATGACAAAAGAAGAACTGGGCCATATTATCATCGAAAAAATCGCGGAACGGCTGAAATAAGAAAATTTAAAAGGACTGTGCGAAAGCACAGTCCTTTTTCTATGCGGGAAAGTGGGATGCGAACAGATAGTGCCTTGAGCCTTGAGCGGAATAGCGGCTCCGCCGCGGGTGTCCGTGGCCAGAGATCGTGCAAACGGGTGGGGCTTGGAAAAGTTAGGAGTTAGGAATGAGGAATGAGGAATGGTGGTGGCGGCGCACAGATTGGGAAGCGCCGCCTTATGAAACACGA
>NZ_UQKJ01000021.1 GCF_900541605.1 uncultured Dialister sp.
GGTAGCGCCGCAGGCGAATCAGCCTTCCTAGCAGCTAGAGGCTAGCAGCTAGAGGCTCCATGCGAATGGCTCTATCCATCAGCGCCGAACACAACAACTCTACAAACCGCAATTTGACGGTATAGTCAATATCCCAATCCCATTACCACCCCATGATCGCGTTTCTCTGCGTTGTAACCTTATCCACCGGTATAGAGAAATCCGGCCCGAAAAGTTCATGGGTCAGGAATTCCGGCTCCACTGTATCCACGATCCGCTTCGCCGCATCTGTCGTAAAGGATCGGTGCTGGTCGATGCTGATGATGTGGTGGCCGATAATTTCCGGCGTAATCTTTGCCGGCGGCGGGCCCACATGGGTCCGCTGGTAATTGCCGGAAATGGAGCAGGACAGGTGGATGCCTTTGATGAGGTCCTTCATACTGCCCAGCCGATTCACGATGCTGCAGACATAATCCGCCCCATCTGCTTCCGTCCGGATATTCCAATTGGTATTCATAAGGTGCCCCGTATCCAGCATGATACCTATATTCTTCCCCGGAAGACAGCTGAAGAAATAGTCCACGTCCTCCGGTTCCAACGTATAGAGTCCCGGCCAGAATATGTTTTCAAAGAGTGCCTGTACAGTCTGCGGCACTTCATCCGCCACGGCGCTGTATACTTCCGCCGCCGCTTTCAACACTTCCCGGCTGCTGTAGCGGAAACGGCGTGTCCAGATTTCCTCCACGCTGCAGTCTGCCACATGCCACACAAGGTACGCCGGTTTTTCCGCCAGGGCTGCCCGGATATTATTCCGGATCCGCTGCTCCCAGGCTTCCACCGTGGTACCGCCGAAATAATCGATGAGGGACTTCTCCGTAGGGAAATCCTTCTTATATAAATCGCTCCGCCCCAGATAAAAATTCATCCAGTCCGGCCAATAGGCCAGATGGCATCCAACGGTAAGAGAAGGCACCGGATGCTTCGCCGGCTCCTCCCCGTACACCAGATTTTCAATACCCTCCAGTTTGAGGTCCTTTATGATTTTTGTTATATCCTCTTCCCTGTCATAGGGCATCATATAATGACTTACTAACTGCTTCAAAATGCATCTCCTCCGCCGGTCATTTATTTTTTGTTCTCCTTCGGGATGCTTGCATTGTACACATCCACCACGTGCTGTGCTTTCTGTACCGCCTCATTTCTCTTATTAATGATGTCATTGGCATCGTTAGTAGCTCCATCGATATACTTCTGGGCGGCCTTGATATAGTCATTCACCGCATCCGCATACTTTTGGAAATTCTCAAAATCCTTCACGCCCCCTGCCGGAGGCTGTGGCTCCGCCGGCAGCACCCCGTCAACCGCGGGATAGGGCGTAGATACATTGGTGGCCGTCGGATCCACCTGCGGTGCAGAATCCTCCTCCGCCCAGACAGATGCCGACCCCATCAACAGGGCCGCCATCAAAAAGGATGCACATAACTTTTTCATAGAACCACTCCTTTCATCACGATTACAAACTACCCATACTGACCATACTTCTGACGGTCCACATAAAAAGCACGGAAAGAGGATATAACGCTGCTGCGTCCCAATCATCCAATCCGTGCCATGCGAATTTTTACAGACCTCCGGAAACATTCGGCACTCTGACTCGGTTCCCCGCCTCCCGATGCCCTTGTGAAGGGACTGCCATCGGAAAACTCCCCATACAGCTGCAGGACAGTTCCGGCTTCCCACCGGATTCCCCGAAATGTTTCCTATTTTTTACTTTTATAAACCAAATAATAGCCGCTTCGTCAAGAAGATGCAGTGACGACATAGTACGGACAGATGAATATTTTCCCTCTCATAAATAATTTCCTACTCTTTCCGGTTCATATAGGCCAGTGTATAAACGTCTGCTATGATGTCGGACATAAAGATCTGCCATCCCTTCATACCGGCATAACATTTCTCCGGCACCCCAAGAGAGACCTGGGGCATGAGAAAGTTCCTGTAAATGATGCGGCCGAAATTGGCTGCCTCGTTCCTGGTATTACTGTTTCCAAGGACCAGGGCCAGTTCCCCCTTTGGTACATTGACCGGTTCAAAGGGTTCCCATGGAACTGTTCCTTCCGTATGCACTTCTCCAGGTTCCTCGATGCGGAGGTGTATAACACCGGGATCCGGAAATTCTTTGCGAAGTGTGGGAATGAGACTTTCCGCCATGCCTTTTGTAAGACAGGCATAAATATCTCCGAACTGAAGAATTCGGTTATTCCATTTCATCCGAATCACGGCAAGGTCGATCTGTTCCTGCCGTCTTCCCATTTCCCTGTCTATTCCGGAAAAATCCGGAATCATCCCCAGCAAATCTGCTACCTTTCCCAGCCATTTTCTTGTACCCTGAAGGCCATAGGGCAGTGGAAGATCTGCATAATCCATCCCCCGGTTTTCCTCCAGCCAACGGGCCGCTTTTTCTCCCAGTTCCGGATATAGAACCAGATTCAAAGAGGCTTTTTTCAGTTCCGCTGCCTTTTCAAGGGACAGTCCATCCTCCCCCAGCACCACATTCACCTGAATACCGATAAGGCTTAGAAGGCGCCTGATTTCTCGTAAATTTCCTTCCCACAGGGGATAGGCCGTGGACCAGCCGATAATATTGACTGTTCCTGGCTCCTTTTCTACCGGTGCAAAAGGTAAATCTTCAAGGAAACGAATGAGTCCCTTTTCATAGCCCATCATGAACTGTCCCCGCAGGCCACCACTGTCCAGGGTAAGAACAGGACAGGAGATATCGGCAGAGCGGCAGATACCTTCCAGGTCATCACCGATGAGACTCATAGAGCAACTGGTAAGAAGCGCAATAAGGGAAGGATGCTGCTCATTTTCTATTTCATGGAGTGCATCGATCAGCTCGTCTGCAGCGCCAAAAACGAGGTTCTGCTGTTTCACTTCACTGCAGTAAAACTGCTTTTCGTACTTTTTCTCGATGCCCGCCATTTCCGCTGCCGCAATGGAAGAACACCAACGGGGCCCGTGGACAAGGACTACGCAGCGATCAAGGCTCAAAAAGAAATTAGCACTTCCCGCCATTTCACAGTATCCCTGGCAGGGAAGCCAGCGGTCCATGGATTTAGAACTCATAGATAACCCTCCTTCCACCGCCAGCCATGGCAGCTTTTGCTTTTTCCAACAGATTCTCCACGCCGCCCATCCCTACCTGCTGCACGGAAATTCCCAATTGGTGGGATACACCGTCCATAGGGGTAGTGGTGAGGACCAGATCCACCTGCCTTTCATAGTCCCATATCCTTTCCTCTCCATCCACGATGGGAATCCCTGCTAAATTCCTGAACCCCTTCAGATGGGAGACCTGTTCCTCTTTTTCTCTGGCAGTCAGGTCAGTATGCAGGATTATGACTTCCGGTTTCATTCCTGCTTTCATGAGGGTAAAAAGGTGGTTTTCAATGCGACAGAAACACAGGGGAAATCCCAGCACCAGGGCCAGTTTTTTTACCTTCCAGTGCTTTCCCCGTTTTTCCTGCTGCTTCTTCCAGCCTTTTTTCTTCACCTGCCATGATTTTCTCTGCTTTCTTTTCCCTTCCCAAAAGAGCTCCCATGTCTTTCACAAACCGCCGGGTTCGGCCTATGCCGATAGGATAATTTCCCAGATAACAGGGAGCTCCATATCTGTCCGCCATGGACTTAGTGAAATCCTGCATCACATCGAAGTGATCCATGGAAAAGCCTACGGCCATAAAGAGGGATGCCCTGGGGATTTCCCGGAAATCTTCGACAGTCATGCAATTCGGTGGAAAGAGGACTTTCGTAAATCCGAATAGAGAGAAAAGTCTAGTGATTTCAGCGATGTTATTTTCGTTGGCGGTTCCCCGGTTCTCGCCGAACAGGACCGCCAGGTTTTTATCTTTTTCCGGAACCCTTTCCTTTCCTGCAAACCTGTCCACCAGAAGTGTCAGGAGATCCACCTGGGTTTCCACGTGGTGGCGGCTCATAAACCCGGCCCCCGGCACCAGAAGCACCGGAATCCCGGTCTCTTCCTCTACTTCCTGGCATACGGAAGCCACATCGTCTCCAATAACTCCAGCCGTGCACCCTGCCACCACCACCATGTATCTCACCCAGGGGAGCTCTGATACATCCAAGAGGCACTTACGGAGGATAGATTCTCCGCCAAATATAGCTTCCCTATCCGTAATGCCGGTCACCAAAAGATGGTTTCCCTCAGGCAGTACCAGGGAGGGTTCCCGGAGATATGCCCGGCGCTGTATCATCCAGTGCCCCTCAAAGGCCAGGCGTGAACAGGCCCGGGGCGTATGCATGATGACCGCTGCCCCCGGATTACAGGATACAGAATAATAGGCCGTACCCAGATTGCAGAACATGGTTGTTTTTCTCTCAGACTGTCTCAACATGGCAGCACCTCAAAGGTCTGTGAGCAAACCTTTCTCTTCACCTCATCATAATCAAAAAGAAGAACCGCCGGATCTCCCCGATAGGACATCAGACATTTTCCTTCTGAAAGGACAGCGCTGTCTCCCCGAGTCATATCCATTCTTTTGTAATGGCCGGTCTGGTTGCAGAGAACAATAGGACATCCGCACCGTAGTGAAGATTTTTCCCATACAGCCAGAGGATCCGGGCAGCAGGACGCTGGCGGCCAGGCGGCCGATACTATAACCAGATCTGCCATGGCTTCCTTCATAGCCCTGCAGGACTTTTCATAATACACATCAGAACAGACAAGGACCCCCCACCCGCAGCGGTGTCACCGGAAATATATGGATGCTGCTGCCCACAGACAGCCATGCTTCTGCACCCATACGATGAGAGTACATTTTGCGGTGGGCCCCTTTTTCTTCTCCGTCGGGAGCAAGGAAAAAGCAGGAATTATAGGCTCTCCCATTCTTTTCCTTTTCCAAGGCCGCCAGGAAAATGGTCAGATTCTTCTCCTTCGCCAAATTCTGAAAGTGCCGAAAATCAGAAGAACGGTGAACGGGCATCCGCTCCAGCGCAACAGGGTCCCGCATATAAAAATAATACCCTTCTAGAGCCGTTTCCGGCGTCACAATGATAGACGCCCCTTTTTCCGCCGCTCTTTTCGATGCATGAAGAAGAAGGGACTCGTTTTTATCCCGAGGTCCCCCAGCCAAATCCAGGTGAAGTAGTGCAATCTTCATGATCTGCCTTCCTTTTACCATATATAAAACCGGGGCACATACAGAATGTGCCCCAAATTTATGCTAAAAATATTACATGCTGCCTGTATTTTCTAATTTTCCTGTACCTTTTTCAGAAACGACGTTCATAGGTAAATACATAATTAGCAGGGGTAGAGTAATATTCATAGGTATTCAGTACATCATCCCGATCAAAAATATTGTATCCAACCAAACGGAACGTATCGACCTTATTGGGTTTATAGGTCAATGACAGCGTGGCATCCAGAGAATCTCTCAAATGATGATCTGCAGGAGTGGAGGAGTTTGTATATTTCTTTGCCCTCGTATAGTAGGCATTTTCCCTCTTCATATAAGAGAAAAGATGGAAATCAGCCATAAATTTTCCATGGTGATAATTGATTCCCGTATTAAGAATATACTTTGCCGTATCCTGTACCCATTCGCTGTCGCTATTGGTCTTAGACTTTGGGTTTTGGACAGTCAACCCCAAATTGTAGTCAATATAAGGGCCCAAATTTTGGGTATAATTGATTTCCAATCCATCATTCTTATATTTGGAACGGTTCACAAGGAGATCTGTAACCCCATCGCTTGCTTTGATCCAGGCCCATTTGTTTTTAACATCCATATGGAAAACATCGGCCGTTAACGTACGAACATCATCTGCAAATTTATAGCCGAATTCATAGGACCAGCTGGACTGAGGCTTCAGGTCCGGATTTGGACCGGTAAAATGGGTTTTGTAGAAACCAACATCCAAGGATGGCATTTCAAAAGACTTGCCAATATTAAAATAAAGAGAAGATTTGTGATTCAATTTATACAATCCCTGTAACTGAGGAAGAAGCTGAAAATCGCTGTCCTGATAATCCGATCTGCTCATCCAGTATTCACGGAGTCCAAGAATCATGCTGTACCTGTCTGTAAACTGATGATCGTAAGATTCATATAAGGAATAATTATTTCTTGAATTTACTTTATCAACTTTATAGCCTGCATTGACCACATGCCAGTTTTCATGATTCAATGTAGTACCAATAACCAGTGAATCCCTGTCATCTCGGAGCATGAATTTCTTCTGTACATCAAAGTTAAAATTATATCCTTTATAATCCGCATCTCCATAGGCCTTGGGATAGGATTTGTCATAACGACTAACAACATGCAGATTATTATATCCCATAACACCATGCCAGCCATTTTCTTCATCATTATATACAAGACCGACGGTATTTCTCTTGGTGTCCACTTTTCCAAGATAATACATATGGGGAATATATTTAATAAACGATCCGGTTTCCCAATGTGTCTTATTTTCCGTATGACTGTAGGTAGTGTTCCATTGGTCATTGATACGGGCATCTGCATAAAACTGCAGTGCATTCCTGTCTTTTAAATTAATCGCTGTACCTGTCCCCGTAATTCCCGGATGGGACACACGATTCTGATCGCCGGTCCAGGACTTTTTAATTCCAAAATTAAAGCGGTCCGTACTCACATTGGTTCCTATCACTTTATAGCGATTTCCAATGCTTCCAGACACGGTGCCTGTCGTAGGGTCACCAGCCTTGGGCTTTCTGGTAATAATATTAATCACACCACCCATGGCCTGAGGACCATAAAGAACAGAATTTGAGCCTTTGACTACTTCTACTTTTTCAATCTGGTCCACAGGGACATTAGACAGAGAGGAAGAGTTTACAGAGTTAACCGGATTCCCATCAACCATGACCAATGTTCCGTTGTCAATACCGCGGAGACGTATGCGGGAAAGCATTCCACCATAATCTCCTCCGTCTTCCTGATAGGTATGGGCATTGGCCTGACTCAGGTCGCGAACCGCTTCAAAGGCACTGGTATACCCCTTTTCTACCATCTGTTCATGCGTCACCACATCCACATTAGCAGGAACATCAAGTTTTGCTTTTTCAGTTCTCGTTGCCGTTACAACCACCGGATTCAGTTCATAGACTGAATCTGCTGCCAAGCCGGTATATCCACCGAGCATCAGCGCGGATAACAGGGATACTGCAAGTACTTTTTTCATATACACTCTCTCCTTCGAGCCCTGCGGGTTTCTGTCAGGGTCCTGCAAAATATAAAGAAATGGATTCTATTGATAAACGGCATCAGAAGGGGCCCACCCTGTGTCCGTGTTTCCAGGAGGTTGCCGATTCTCGCCGATGTATCCCATTTCTCATATTCCCCAAAGGGATGCCCCTATGCAATCTGAAATACGACGTAGCCCTGGTATAGACCATGGAGCTGTCCGATAAAAGTCCCCTGAAGGGCTTTACAAATATCTCATTTAAAATTAATATATTTGTAGCTGTTTGATTTTTTTGTATGAATAATTCAGTTACGATTAAAGTTTACTGTGTATAGGTAGTATACTGTCAACATGATTTTGGGGAGGTCCCACAATGATTCACACTGAACGAGGGCAATGGCTGTTTGCCCTTTCCACCTGTATTCTCCTGGTACTGACTGCCCTTTTTTCTCTCCATGCAGGACAGATTCCGGTACCTGCTGCCGGGGCGATTCATGATTTCGCATCATTTCTTGGCATTTCTCTTCCTGGAAATGCTCTCACCCCTGAGCAGTCCGCTGTTTTCTGGTACATCCGCATGCCTCGTATTCTTGTCGCCCTTCTTTCCGGCGCCGCCCTGGCCGCCGCAGGGGCCGTTATGCAGGGTGTCTTTTCCAATCCTTTGGCAGATCCCGGAATCATCGGTGTATCATCGGGTTCTTCCTTCGGCGCGGTAATCTGCATTTTCTTTGGGCTCACGTCCATTTCCATGTACTACATGCCTGCCTTTGCCCTGGGCGGTGCCGTCTTTGCCATGGGCTGTGCCGTATATCTCACTCTACATGATGGGAAAATCCCACCTATGAGTCTCCTGTTGGCGGGCGTGGCAGTCAGTATCCTTCTGGGTGCTATGACCAATGGTCTTCTTACCTTTATGAATGAATACCGGCTGAAGGAATTCCTTTTCTGGATGGTAGGGGGACTGGACTACCGGCGCTGGGAGCATGTAGAGCTGGCCGCAGGCCCTATCCTCACCGGTATCATTGTCCTTTCCCTGCTGGGACGGCACCTGAATGTACTCTCCCTGGGAGAAGATGAAGCTCGCTCTATGGGAATGAATATCCTTCTTTACCGTCTCATTTTTCTTCTGGGTGCTTCCCTCATCATCGCCTCTGCAGTCTGCGTTTCCGGCATGATTGGTTTCGTAGGCCTCGTAGTCCCCCACATCACCCGCCTCACCATTGGGCCGGACCATCGTATCCTGATCCCTCTGTCAGCACTGGTGGGAGCATTCTTCCTCCTTTTCTGCGATACCCTGGGACGCCTGATTGCACCGCCCCTGGAAATCCGGGTAGGCATTATGACTGCTGTCATCGGCGCCCCTTATTTCCTGTATCTGATTCGGAGAATGAGAAAAGGAGGCGGTGTCTGATGGAACCATATATTCTGGATGCTGAGGATATTTCCGTATCCATAGGCAGTAAAACCATTCTGGACCATTGTTCCCTCCGGGCAAAGAAGGAAGAATTCATCGGAATCATCGGTCCCAATGGCGCAGGGAAAAGTACTTTTCTAAAAGCGGTGCGGGGGCTTATTCCCCGCACTGGCGGTACAGTTTTCTTCGGTGGGAAACGGGAATCCGATTTATCAGAGAAAGATATTGCCCGTACCATTGCCTTCATGCAGCAGGATTTCCGCATCAGTTTCGGGTATACCTGCCAGGAAATCGTCCTTTCTGCCCGGTATCCCTACCTCAAATGGTGGCAGAAGGAAAGCACCCATGACCGTGAAATCGCCCGAAAATGGATGGACTACACCGGTGTCTCCCATTTGGCAGATAAGCCGATCCAATCCATATCAGGCGGTGAAAAGCAACGGGTTATTCTGGCCAAGGTGCTAGCCCAGGAAACACCCCTTCTTTTCCTGGATGAACCTACGGCGGCCCTGGATCTTCTCTACCAAGAGCAGATTTTCCGGCTCTGCCGTCACCTGTCAGACCATGGAAAAACCATTGTCATGATCTGCCATGATCTCATGATGGCCGCCCAGTGGTGCAACCGGCTTCTCCTCCTGTCAAATTCCCATTTCCTTACCGATGGAACGCCGGAAAAAGTACTGACGGAAGACCATATCCAGGAGGTTTTCCACCTGGATGCCCTGGTCTATCGGGATACCATTACCGACCGGCTTTCCCTGTATACATACCAGCGAAAGCCAGACCGAAAGAGAACCGTCCTGCTCCTGGGATCCTCTATTTTCTCTATTACCCTTATGCGGCATCTCTTCCTTTCCGGATATACCCTCGAATGGGGACCTCTCCCGGAAGAAAGTCTGGCTGCCGAAGCAGCCCGGGATTTCCATATTTCACACTTTTCCTCTCTAAAAGAAACGGAAACAGGTCCCTGGGATGCAGTTATCACCTGCGGAATGGACATTTTTCCTCCACCTGAAAGCCATGTACCGGTTTACCGGGCCGAGGAGCAGGCCAGAGAAAGTCTTCTGGAAAAGATTGATGAAGGAAAGTTGTAGTCGAAAAATAACAGTAATCCTCCGAACAGTTGGATATATTTTACGAGCATTGCAGTAATGAGATGTAAGGAAGCGGATATTTATCGTGATGCTTCCGATTATTCCGCCGGGTGGCTCCATCCATCCTCCCATCAAATCCTGCGGATAACTTAAGGAATTGCAAAACGCCGTGATTTCCTTTTATGGAATCCATGGCGTTTTGTCTTTCTGTCAGTATCCCCGGATTAATGCTTCCTGGGACATATCGAAGACAGGTCCGTAGGCCGCATTGGCAATGGCCTTTATGGCATTGGGGACATTCTGGGAAGCACAGTACAGGTAGCGGTTTGGGATTGCAATAATATGATGAATGCCTTTCATATGCTGCATGGATGGATCATGGAACCACTCCTTCTGAAATTTGGATGGCTGCCCGTTCCTTGTGGCAGACACCAGGAAAAAGTCGGGGTCCGCTTTCAGCACGCCTTCTTTGGTTAGTTCCTGGCCATTTTTAAGTCCCGCCTCGGCAATACCATTCCTGACCCGGGCCCTCGTTGTCAGCTCGTCATAAATAGAGCCGGGCCCACCCCAAGAGGTCATCTGGGACACCAGGAGACCCACTGGTTTCCGGTCTGTCCGTTTCGAAAGGATATTATCAATTTCATCGAGCTGCCGGTCCATTTCTACCACCACTTTCCGGGCCCTCTCTTTTTCTCCCATTACCTCCCCTATCTTTCCCAAATCATGGCGTATATCTGCTATGGAGGAAGGCCCCTTAAGGACTACTACAGGGTAGCCAAGGCTGCGGAACATATCGATATCATTTTTGCTGTTCCAGTCCAGCAGAA
The DNA here is from genome assembly GCF_900541605.1 of uncultured Dialister sp. GTDB lineage: Bacteria > Bacillota > Negativicutes > Veillonellales > Dialisteraceae > Dialister. The sequence goes on from NZ_UQKJ01000021.1 coordinate 10,551, forward strand.
TCAGGACATCAGGCTCTGCTTTCACCACGGTTTCCAGGGAAATTCCCGTAAGACTTTGGGAGGTAAGTTTCACAGATTTCACATCTTCTGAAATAAAGGAGGCCAAAGGATCCCTGTCCAGCACATTGGCCGCCACCAGATGATCCGGAGTGGTGATGCCCAGTATCATGGTATCGAAAGCCAGGTTCCCTGCAAGGATTCGTTTCGGCTTTTCCGGGATATGGACCTTCGTTCCCTGGTCATCCACTACATCATATCCACCGCCGGAATCTGCTTTACCGAGGTTGGCTTCCGGCAGGCTGCAGCCTGTGGAAAGTAAGAGCAGGGAAAGGCAGAAAATTTCCAAGAGCCAATGAAGAATCTTTTTCCCCATGTTTACGTCTCCCATTCATCCCCATTTTCAGGAATTTCATACTCATAGGCATCTTTCGCCATTTCTTCCATGCCATTCACCATAAACTGGGAATAGCTCATAATCCATTTCGCATCCACTACATAAATCCGATGGTTCTTCACCGCCGGAATGGCAGAAAGCACCGGATCGTCCAAAAAATCAGTTTCTGAAGGTGACGAATGGCCGGTGGGCGTATAGGCATTAGAGGGGATAAAAATAATATCCGGATTGATACTGACCAGGGCTTCTCTATTTCCTCCGGCAGAAGCCACAATTCCCCAATCCGCTGCCCCGTCGATGAGACCCGCCCATCGGCACAGGGTCTCAAAGGTGCTTCCCTTTCCGCCGGAGAGGCCATTAATGCTATAAAAAACGGCAGTATCCCTTCGGGGCAAGGCAGCAGTGAAGGACGTCAAGGCATCCAGCCTCTTTTTTGTATCCGCCGCAAAGCAATCTGCCTTTTCATCTTCATTGACCACATTTCCCAGCGTATGGATGAGTGCTATCATTCCTTCCACATCCTTCTGCGTCCGGTACACGTAAACCGGGATCCCTACAGCACGGATTTCTTCAATATAATCTTTATAATCTTTGGAATTCCAATCTGCCGCCACCACCAGGTCCGGATGGAAAGAAATCACCGATTCCGTGGTGCCGGAAATGCGTCCGGGAATCCGGGCCGCCTCCTTTTCCAGATTTGGCGGAAGATAAGAAATAGCAGCAATCCTGTCCGTCCCCACAAGGGGAATCAGGATATCATCCGTACTGACTCCAATGGATACTATACGACAGGGATGGTCAGGAATGGTCACTTCCACGCCTTGGCTGTCCTTCATCTGCCGGCCTTCTTCCTGTACAGACATAGACGCTGGAGGAGGCAGTCTGCAGCCTTCCATAGGTACCATAAAACACATCGCAACCAGTAAAAAGAGTATCCTCTTCATCTTTTGTCCTCCATGCCCCGTAATCTGCATTTATACGATTCAGGGAAGCACTGATTAATTCGCAGAGTCAGATTTTATAAGGATTTTTATGCATTGCTTCGTCATAAATCGGCCAAGAATAAAAGGAATGCGCTTTAATGTGCAGAGAAAGTGTGCAGGTCCTGCATAGGACCTGCAAGCCAGCCGCACTTTGGCGCTTTGCCTGCCCATTAAAGCGCTTTCCTTTCAGCGGCTGGCCGATCAACTTATCTTGGCTCAGCAGTCCTATGCAGGACTGCTGCCTTAAATAGCTCGCTATTCACATCGAGTTATTCCTCGCATTGCATAAAAACCCAAGAATGAAATCTAACAACGATTTAGTCAGCGCCCCTTTAGTAATAAGATTATTTTAATTATATATTCATTTGATTTCAAGTTTTCTGAAATTTTCCGTTTTTTTCTTGACCCTACAGCGGATATATGGTCTATAGTAAATTATAGATGAATCCAAGGAAATGCTGAAATTCGATGATCTCGGCATTTCTGTACCGGTTACTATAGAGAGGAGCAATAAAAATGTGTAAAAACCATCCGGAATTTAAAATTCCTACAGACCCTCACGGAAAAGCACGGTATGAAAGTGCCATGAAACATGTGGAGGCTGCAAAAAAAGCAGGAAAATCAACGGAAGAAATTCATGAAATTTTTAAAAAGATCATGAATTTCGACCCTAAAGATATCGACTCCATTCCCAACGATGCGGCCCATGCGAAATACAAAAGTGCCCTCATCCATGCCAATAAGGCCATGGAAGAAGGAAAATCTTCGGAAGAGGTTCACTCCATTTTCGAACGGGTGCTTCACGGCACGGGCGAGGGAAAATGCGGCCATAAAAAAGACTGATTCATGAAAAAGGAGCTGTGAAAAAGATGATTCTTTTCCACAGCTCCTTTTTCATGGCATAAACAGATTCAGTGAAAACCATATACCTGCTATATAGTTTCGAATGTTTGTCCCCTCTCAATCAGGAATGATTTCCCGGTTTTCTTTTTCTCCTTCATCCGTAACTACAGGGAAGAAGATTTCCGTCACATATTGGGTCCAATCGGTGGTGTACCAGTGATTTTTTACAGGCAGCACATAGATGTCTTCCCTGGGTTTCATGCGGCACTGCTGGAGGAAGGTAAGAATGGAGTCCTTTATTTCCGTCCCCCGGCTGTAGAAGGTCCCCTCAAAAATGACGTGGCAGCAGAGGCCTGCCGGTATCTTATGGTTCACAATATTCTCATACTTTTCTTCCTTTGGGTAAATAACGAAGAAAGCTTTTGACTCTACTACATTCCCCTGGTGAAGATAGGAGTCAGCATCCATGACCCATCCCAGCTGCCTTTCCAGCGCCATCTGTCGATCGTCATCCCCTTGGGAAGCCCTGGCGTAGCGGATAATCCGCTCCTTCCCTCCCATTCCTTCCGCCAGCATGTCCAGGTAGAGATACATCTCCGGCTGCCAGCTGATCATGACATTTCCTGGAATCTGCTGCTCTTTTTTATCCATAGCCCGTTTCACCCGTCCGATGGCGTACTCTAGATTTTTACACTGACGGATCAGGTCTTCGCAGCCCCTGTATTTCTTATCCAGCATTTTCTCCATGGAATCCCGGCCCCTGTGATCCATATAACGGCGAATATCGGGTATCGCCATATCCAGTTGCCGCAGAGTGACGATAATCTCCAGGTCTAGGTACTGGCGGATAGAATAATACCGATATCCATTATCCGCTACGAAATCCGGTTTCAGCAAATTGATATGGTCATAGTACAGGAGCGTCTGCTTCGATATGCCGAATATAGCTGCCATTTCGCCGGCAGTAAAATAATCATCATGGGTCATGGGACATCCTCATTTGACAATATAATCGCTATACAGTGTAAGTTAGAATCAGCTGAAAAAAACTGTAAATTATTACAATATCAGAAGCGCAGATATTTATATCATTATAGCACGATGATTCAATTTTAATGAAAGAGGGATTTTTCATGGGCCACATCCTATTCCTGTCCAATATTTCCGGCAAATTCCATATTATGAAAAATGAAATATCATCTCTCGCTGAGAAAGGAGCCCTGTCAACAGATACCAGAGCCCTCTTTATCGACAGCAATACGTCCTGGGAGAAGAAGTGGGATATCCTCCTTCGGGATACGAACCTTCTGGTGGTGCGGTGGATGGGAACCGGACTGGATACCACTTTCCTGAAGAGGCTGAAGGAGAAGGCAGACCTTCTGGAAATCCCCTATTTCTTTGATGCCGGAAGCCAGGATACCCTCTACATCCATCAGTTGGACTCATCCACCTCCGCGTCTATCATGAAATATTCCCAGTACGGCGGGCGAAGAAATTACCAGAACCTTCTTCTCTATATGGACGGTCTTCTTTCAGGAAATACAGAAAAAGCGGAAAAACCAGAGCCTCTTCCCTGGTGTGGCATTTATTATCCCGATGACCATTCCCCCTACCTCACCCTGAAAGACTACAAGAAGGGCCACATCCATCCGGGACGACCCACTATCGGCCTCCTCTTTTACCGGGATGAATGGCTGTGGCAGGACCTGGTATACCAGGATGCCTTGATAAGGGAAATCGAAAAGGAAGAAATGAATGTGATTCCCGTCTTCAGCAACAGCCTTCCCGTTACAGAAATGGGCATGCCACCTCTGACGGAAGTATATACCCGCTATTTCACGGACTGCGGAATTCCAGCAGTAGATGCCATCATTGACCTCATGAAGTTTTCCCTTTCCACCAGTGGGTCCCTGCCCATCTCTTTTCTGAAAAGCCAGGGCGTCCCGATACTGCTCGGATATTCCCTGATGACAGAATACAGGGACTGGGCCCAGTCCTTCGAAGGCATGACGCCGGTGGATATTTCCATTTCCATCTCCCTCCCCGAATTCGATGGCGCCATCCATGGCGTGCCGGTGGCCTGCAAGAAAGTACTCCCCAATGGGGAAATCCGGTATACTCCCATCATGGAGCGTCTGGTCCACATGGTCCATAAGGCCGGAAAATGGGCCCGACTCCGGAGAAAAGAAAACCGAGATAAAAAGGTGGCTATTATTTTTCACAACTACCCTCCCAAGAACTCCAATATAGGAAATGCTCTGGGCCTGGATTCCATCGAGAGCGTGCGAATTCTTCTCCGGGAAATGAAAAATCGGGGCTACCGGATCGATTTCATTCCGGAAGATTCGGAATCCTTCATTCGAATTCTCACAACCCACGCCACCAATGACAAGGAACTTCTTACAGAAAAACAACTGACCCAGGCGCACAAGATTTCCGCTGCCTCCTACCAGGCCTATTTCGATACCATGCCGGAACATACCCGGCAGGATCTCATAAAGAGCTGGGGAGACCCGCCGGGATCCGTCATGAATTACGAAGGCCGCCTTCTAGTCCCCGGTACCATGGACGGCCATATCTTTATCACCGTCCAGCCGCCCCGGGGATTTGGGGAAGATCCGGATAAGGTCTACCACTCTCCAACTGCCTCTCCCACCCACCACTATCTGGCCTTTTACCAATGGCTTCGAGAGAAATGGCAGGCGGACGCCCTGGTCCACGTAGGAACCCATGGGAGCCTGGAATGGCTGCCGGGAAAGAATGCCGGCCTCTCCCAGGGCTGCTATCCGGACCTGGCCCTTCGGGATCTGCCCAATGTGTACCCCTACAACATCACCATCACCGGAGAAGGAATCCAGGCCAAACGGAGAAGCAGCGCCGTTCTCATTTCCCACCTGCCGGCGCCCCAGACCCAGGCCGGCACTTACGATGAGCTGGAAGAACTGGAAAAGGCCATGGATGAATACATCCACTTCCGCAGGCAGGGGGACACTGACCTCTCCCGTCCGGAGGAGCTGATTCTCCAGAAGGTGAAAGAAGCGAACCTGGAGGACGAAGTGGTCCGAAAAGAGAATGAACCTTTCCCTGACTACCTCGCCCGCCTCCACAACTATATTTCAGACCTGAAAAACATGTCCGTCCATAATGGCCTCCATATTATGGGCCAGGCACCGGAGGGAGAAGGTCTGACGGAATATATCCGCATCCTTACCCAGCTGCCCAATGGGAAGATTCCAAGCCTGAATGATACCATCGCCGCCTTCTACGGCGTCAGATACGGAGACCTCCTGCAGCACAGCGCCGATATCTATGAACCTTTGGCAATAACCAATACCGCCCTTATGGACCGGATTATCGACAATGCACGGGAAGTCATCGGCACCCTGCAGAAATCGGAGTTTCGGGAAGAAGCCATCCCTTCCGTTCTCTCTCTCTCCTGGGCTGCTAAAGGAACACAGGAAATGAAAGAAGCTCTTTCTACTGTAAGCGCCTATATCTGCCACATTCTGGTTCCCAATCTGGCGGAAACGTGCCATGAAATCACCCATACGCTGGATGCCCTGGAAGGCCAATACATCGAGCCTTCCCCCTCCGGTGCCCCCAGCTCCGGTGGTGCCGACCTTCTTCCTACAGGCCGCAATTTCTATGGCATCGATCCCCGGACCCTCCCCACAAAGGCAGCCTGGGCCATTGGGAAGGATCTGGCAAACCAGGTGATTGAGCGGTTTATCTCAGAAGAAGGCCACTATCCGGAAAACATAGGTATCGTCCTCTGGGCCGGCGCCAATATGAGAAGCCACGGTCAGTGTATTGCAGAAGTCCTGTACCTTTTGGGTATCCGCCCCCTCTGGCAGTCCGGAAGCGGCCGGGTTCGGGGACTTTTCCCCATTTCCCTTTCCGAACTGCGCCGCCCCCGGATCGATGTGACCAGTCGCATCAGCGGACTCTTCCGGGATACCATGCCGGGGGCTGCGGAATTTCTGGATAAAGCGGTCCTCATGGCGGCATCCCTGAAAGAAGGACCGGAGGATAATTACGTCCGCAAGCACGTGCTGGAAGACAGCGGCGAAATGGAAAAACAGGGCATGCCCAAAGAGGAGGCCTGGCGGCAGGCATCGTACCGTATTTTCGGAGATCCCCCCGGAGGATACGGAGCAGGCATCCCCAATGTGCTGGAGTCCAAAAACTGGACCACCATCGATGACCTGGCCAATGTATACATCCGTTGGGGCGGCCACGCCTATGGAGGAAAAGCCAGGGGCGCCTACATGTCGGAGCTTTTCCGTAAACGCATGGGCAGCCTGGAAGTCACCATCAAGAATGAGGATAACCACGAGCTGAACCTGTTTTCCAGCGATGATTACAACGCCTACCACGGTGGCATGATTGCTGCAGTGAGAAGCATCCGGGGCAAAGCGCCTAAGTCCTATTGCGGGGACAGCACGAACCGCAGCCATGTGGTGCTCCATAGCCTGCAGGAAGAGGCCAAACGGGTCTTCCGCAGTGAATCCATCAACCCCAAGTACATCAAGGGCATGATGAAGCATGGTTACAAAGGGGCTTCCGACCTGTCAAACATGGTAACCCATAGCTTCCAGTGGGATGCCACCAGCGGGGTCATGGAAGACTGGATGTACGAGAAATATGCGGAAAAATACGCGCTCGATGAAAAAGTGCAGCAATGGATGGCCCGCGTCAACCCCTGGGCCCTCCAGCGGCTCACGGAAACCCTTTTGGAAGCCAGCAGACGGGGCTTGTGGAATGCCAAAGACGACACCATCGGACGGCTGGAAGAGCTGTATCTTTCCATTGAAGGGGAAATCGAGGAAAACGGAGACGATGAATAAAGGAGGATTTCATGAAACTTTGTACTATTTCCGACGGTGATACGGCCTACCGCTACGACAAAAGCATCGTAGTCTACTTTCAGGGAAAACGGAAAGTCCTTTCCACCTCCGTTTTCAACGGGGGCTATCACGAAAATTACACCACCATCTTTAATCACGACGGAAAGACAGGCGCAGGCATGCCCTGTGAAATGCTGGCTCCTACCTATACGGAACACATGAAGCTTCTGAGCCGCCGTCTGGGGCTTTCTCCGGAAACCACGACCGGCATGGGAACAGCGGCGGACATGGAAAACTGTGTTATAAAGAGCCTGTCCTATAAAGAACTGACGGTCACCGCCCTCGTGACCGGAGGTATTGAAACCAACGGTGGCCGGGCAGGTGACCCGGCCACCTGGTATAAGCCGCTTGAGAAGCCAAACCGTCCCGGTACCATCAATATCATGCTGTTTTTGGACTCCGATATGCCCGCCGGTACTCTGACCAGGGCTCTTGTCACCTGCACGGAAGCGAAAACCGCCGCCATTCAGGAGCTCATGGAAGGAAGCCATTACTCAAACGGTCTTGCCACCGGTTCCGGCACAGACCAGACCATTGTGGTGGCCAATGCAGAGAGCCCTCTCTACCTGGAAGGTGCCGGAAAACACAGCAAAATGGGAGAACTCATCGGCCGGGTCGTCAAAGATGCAGTAAAAGAAGCCCTGGCAAAACAAAGCGGCCTCACACCGGAGCACCAGCACCATGTCCTCCGCCGGCTGAAGCGGTTCGGCATTACTGCCGATACCCTTTGGCAGGACTATCTCAAAGACAATGACCACCCTCTGCTGAAGCCTCTTTTTTTGGAAGAGGCCGATATACTTTGCAGAGATTCCCCCATGGTGACCTGGACAATTCTCCTGATCCACAGTCTGGATGAATACCTATGGCACCTGCTCTCGGAAGAAGAAATGCGAAAAAGTGCCGAAAAAATTCTGTCCCTCCTCGCTGCCTGCTACGGCTGTGAAAAGAAAGAACGATCCCTGGAAGCGCCATCAGCGGTGAATGATGTCCTCTTCGCCTGGTCCTCCCTGTTTTTGGAAATCTTTACACTGAAAACGGGGCAATAAATGAAATAAAAAGCTTTGAAAAAGGAAATCACCTTTTTCAAAGCTTTTTATTTGGGATAAATGATGACAGATTTCGGCCTGATAAACTATAAGTACTTCTCATTTCGCTGTTCTGTCGGATTCGATAATAATGGATAGCGTTATTCGTGCAAACACTTCCTTAACCTATCCCTCAGACAGACATGCCCGCTCCGTCAGATCAAATCCAAATTCTGCCATTGTCACTGAAATTTTCTGTTTTCTTACTTCGGATGCATTTCCGATGCCAGACGCTCAAGAGCATCCACCGTCCGGATTCCCGGGGTGATTTCAGACAGCCGCACTTTCAGAAAATAGTTTTCCTTGACTGCCCGCATACTCTGAAGCTGGGGATTTGCCTTCAGCTTTTCCACCCGTTCTTCGAAGGAGTCCTGGTTCCTATCGCTGGTGCTGTAGTCAACCACCAGGATATAGTCCGGATCTGCCTGTACCAGACTTTCCCAGCTGGTTTTTGCCCAGGTTTTGTCTACCCCCTGGCCCGCCATAACATTGTCAGCGCCGATGAGTTTCAGCACATTGGTGGTGTACCCCTCAAAGGCTGTAAAAGGCTGTCCATCATCGGAGTCATAAACAAAGACCTTCACATGGGGCAGATCTTTGATCTGATTTTGGGCAGCATCCAGCTTCTTTTTTTCAGCGTCCACCCATTGTTTTGCACGGTCATCTTTGCCGAAAATCTTTCCGTATTCCAACATGTCATTGAAAAGGGTATCCAGGTTTGCATTGGTATCCTGCATGGAATCAGGGACATAGATAGGAATACCTGCAGAAATAATCTTGTCCGCCGGAATTCCTCTCTTGGTAAAGGGAACTTCCCAGCCCGTCACAAAGTCCGGCTTTACGGACATAAGTTTCTCATAGGAAGGCCACTTTTCAGAAAGTACCGGCACCTTGGCATAGGCATCAGCAATGGAAGGGTAAAGGTCGTCTTCCTTGAAAGCGGTTCCTGCCATCTGATCCTCAAGTCCTAAGGCCAGCATCATTTCCGTGGTGGCGAAGGACATGGACACCGCCCGCTTTGGCGGCGCTGTCACCTTCATGTCCAACACTTTTCCATCCAGTTTTTCTTTCCAGGTAATCGGAGCTGCGGCCACCGAAGCTGCCGACTTGGCCGGCGAACCCTGGGTACCGCATCCTGCCATTACCATTCCTGTAGAAAGGACGAGCAGCGCTGTGGCCACTGCCTTTTTCCATTTCAGAGTCATTGAAATCCTCCTTTATATAACAGGACTTATCCGGATAAGGAAGTCCATAAACATAAGCAAATTGACGAATGCTTTCCATTCAGCAATATAGAAAACGTCTGCCCCCATGAAAGGCTGTGTAAAAGGGCACCTCAAAAACCGATTCCAGCTGCTCTGCAGTCAGTACATCCTCGGTTTTTCCCATTTCCAGTATGCTGCCCTCCTTCATCAGGATGGCATGGTCACAGTACCGGGCAGCCAGCCCCAAATCATGGAGCACCACCAGTACAGTTCCCCGTTTTCTAAAGGTTACCAGCGTTTCCATCAGTGCTATTTTATATTTGACATCCAAATGGTTGGTCGGTTCATCGAGCAGCAGGAGCTCTGGCTTCTGGGCGAAGGCCTTGGCAATAAGCACACGCTGTTTCTCACCGCCGGACATATACTTCATTTCCCGTCCCCAAAGAGAAAGGGCCCCTGTTTCTGCCATAACAGACCGCACAATTTCATAGTCCTCCGGCGTATAACTGCCGAATCGGCTTTTGAAGGGATACCGACCCATGAGAACCACTTCCTCCGATGTCAGTTCTCCCGTGAGCTCCATGGACTGCTGCACCATCACCGCCACCTGACGGGCATAGGCCTTCCGCTCTATGGTTTCAATGGCCTGCCCTTTATAAAAAATATCATTTTCTGAAGGAAGCCTTCGGGAAATATGGGACAGCAGCGTTGATTTCCCGCAGCCATTGGGACCTACGATGCAGGTCATACTCCCCTTTTCCAAAGAAAAAGAAATGTGATGAAGAATCTCCCGATTTCCAGCGGTATAGGATAGATCTTTGACTTCCAGCATTTAATGTCCCTCCCCATACCTATGAGTCACAATCCATATAAAGACCGGTGCCCCCATACAGGCAGTCAATACACCGATGGGCAGTTCTTCCGGTGCAAAGAGGGCCCGGGAAAACACATCGGACCACACCATGACCAGTGCCCCGATGACCGGCGAAAAGAAGATGAGCCATCCATGAGAGGGACCAGCCAGGGCCCGGGCCATATGGGGCGTAATGAGACCGATAAAGCCGATAATGCCGGCCTTAGATACCAGAAGGGCCACCATGGCTGATGTCAGCAGGATAATGAAAAGCTGGAAATGTTTAAGGTGGAGCCCAAGAAATTCCGCCTCCCCTGTCCCCAGAAGAAGGAGATCCAGATCATTCCGAACCAGAAAAACCAGTACCATCATCACCAGAAGTCCGAAAAATACCATAGTCAGGTCATTCCACTGCATGCCCGACAGGCTTCCCACCAGCCAAAACATGGCACTCCTCACCTGGGCCTCATGACGGGCGCCGTAAATAATCATCATAGTAATAGCGGAAAAAAATGCGGACACCCCCATGCCCACCAGAATAAGGCGGATAGGATTATTGCTCCTGCCACTGGCCATGATAACGATGGCCGTAGAAAGGGCGGCTCCTATAAAGGCTCCGGCCGCCGTTGAACCATTTCCGGCAAAGGAAAAACACCCCCAGATAATGGCTGCCACCGCGCCGGTCGAAGCACCGGATGAAACGCCCAGTACATAGGGATCTGCCAGGTCGTTTCGGGTGATTGTCTGCAGGAGAAGCCCGGAAAGGGAAAGTCCCATGCCACAGAGCGCCGAAAAAAGGGTACGGGGAATGCGAATCTGCCAAAGAATCATAGCCGACGGCGTATTCGCCATATGGCCGGTAGACATCATGGTCCCCACTTCGTGCAGGATATCCGACACCGGTACATCGACGGAACCGAAGCGTATAGAAAGCACCAGGCTCAGCACCAGCAGAAAGAGAAGGAAAAGAAATTTTATAAGAACCGATCCTTTCCCCATAATTTTTATCTGCCTCCTTATGTATTACTAATTATTTAATTATTTTATCTAATAATTATCTTTAAATCAATATATTTTCGCTACTGTTCTCTAATTTATCTTTTGGAAGAAACTATATGGCAGGCCACAAAATGTACTCTGACTGATTTCCTGAATCCCACGGCTCGAAAAATTTTGGGCAATAAAAAAGACGGCAGAGAGAAATAAATCTCTCTACCGTCCTACCGGAAGTTCCAGCAGTCCCCTACCTACTTAATGATAACTACCGGTCCCTTAGCATGATGTACGACATACAGGCTTACGCTGCCCGTAATAAAGGAAGACAGGGCTCCTTTGCCGCTATTACCCATAACCACGGCCGTGCCCTCTTCTTCATTGGCCAAGGCTGCAATCATGGGACCCGGTACACCGATCAGCACCATTTCCTTATAGGACATTGTCTTTGGAATTTCAGCCGCCAGCGATGCCAGCAGTTCTTCTCCCTTTTCTTTAATGGCTTTCCGATATTCATCGGAAATCATCATCTTATTGACGGGATCAATCATTTCGGTGGCATCCACCACATTCAGGAGAAGAATCTCTGCGCCATATTTTCCTGCCAGCTCAATACCCGCATGAAATGCATTCTCAGAGGCTCCAGAGCCATCAACGGGGATAATTACTTTTTTAATTGCCATAATAACCCACCATCCTTTGTCACAAACAAGAGGTTTCATTGCTCCTGATGAAATGCTCTGCAGAGGGAAATCCTTTTCTTCCCATCTTTATTTTAGCTTCTACTAATCATTCTTGTAGAGCTGTTATTATTTGTACTAATCACAGATCTTTATATGTGATACACAGACACTGAAGTTGTGCAATATTTCAGTATTGCGAGTTGTTGGGGATTGGTGGTTAGCATGTTTGTGCGCAGAGTCACTCGCACGGGGCTGCTAGCTTCTAGCTGTTAGCAATTAGGAAAACTGATTCGCCTGCGGCGCTTTCCATCCGATGTTCCCGCCAGTCCATTCGTGCCGTAGGCTGTAGAGCTTTCCTGACAGCTAGCAGCTAACAGCTAGGGAAGCACTGATTAATTCGCAGAGTCAGATTTCATAAGGATT
>NZ_UQKJ01000022.1 GCF_900541605.1 uncultured Dialister sp.
TGATGGCTCCCGGCCCGCAGGGCCTGGCCAGCTTTCCTGGCAGCTAGCCGCTAGAAGCTAAAAGCCCACATACGGACGCACGACACTCAGCCACACACCCGCGGCAGAGCCGCTGGAGGTCTAGACCTAGATCTAGATCTAGACCTTCAAGGGACTTCGTCTCCCTGCCCTCGATCTCGACCTCGGTCTCGATCTTTTACTTCACTCCAGCCCTTGCGAGGAATGTGGCTTCGTCGATGACGGGGATTCCTTTGGCCCTGGCTTTTTCCAGTTTGCTGCCTGCATCTTCGCCTGCCACGACGAGGGTGGTTTTGTTGGTCACCGAAGACTGGGTGTCGCCGCCCTGGCGCTTGATGATGTCCCCTGCTTCCCGGCGGCCCATGGAGGTGAGTTTGCCGGTGAGCACCACCATTTCTCCTTCGAAGGCCCGGCCTTCGGTTTCTTCTTTCACGTCTTCCATGAGGACCCCGGCGTCTTTCAGTTTATTGATGACGGCAAGGTTCTTCACGTCGTGGAGGTAGTCGTAGAGGCTCGTCGCAATGACTTTCCCGATGCCTTCGGTTTCCTGGATGTCTTCTACGCCGGCGGCGATGATGGCGTCCATGGTGCCGAAGCGGCGGGAGATGAGTTCTGCCCCCTTGGCACCGAGGAAGCGGATGCCAAGGCCGAAGAGGAGTTTCGCCAGGCCCCGGCCTTTGCTGTCCACAATGGCGGCGACCAGGTTGGCGGCGCTCTTTTCACCCATCCGCTCGATCTGTTCGATGTCTTCCTGCTTCAGGCGGTAGAAGTCGCCGGGGTCTTCTACCAGGTGGTAAGCGAGAAGGCTGTCCACCACCGAGGGGCCCATGCCTTCGATGTCCATGGCGTCCCGGGAGGAGAAGTGGATCAGTTTTTCCCGGACCACGCCGCCGCAGTTGGGGTTCGTGCAGCGGTAGGCCGCTTCTCCTTCGATGCGGTGCACCGGTTCTCCGCAGACCGGGCAGGTGGCGGGCATTTCAAAGACCTGTTCCGTGCCGTTTCTCTTGTCCTTCAGGACTGTGGAGATTTCCGGGATAATTTCCCCGGCCTTGTAGATCATGACGTGGTCCCCTACGCGGATGTCCTTTTCGTGGATGAAGTCCATGTTATGGAGGGTGGCCCGTTTCACGGTGGTGCCGGCCAGGTGGACCGGCGTCAGGTCCGCCGACGGGGTGAGGACGCCGGTGCGGCCCATGGTGACGATGATGCGCTCCACCTTTGTTTCCACTTCTTCCGGTGGGTACTTATAGGCCATAGCCCATTTCGGGTCTTTCACCGTGGCGCCCAGGATATTCTGCTGGGCGAAATCGTTTACTTTGATCACCATGCCGTCGGTGTCGTAGCCCAGGTCATGGCGCTTCTGTTCCCATTCGTTCACCCCTCTGATGACCCCTTCGATGGAGTCCCATTTCCGGTAATTCGGGTTCACCTGGAAATGGAAGGCTTCCAGCTGCTTCAGGAGTTCTTCCTGGGACCGGATTTCCAGTCCCTGGATATCCCCCAGTGCGTAGGCGAAGAAGGCCAGGTTTCTGGCGGCAGTGACGTGGGGGTCCAGCTGCCGCAGGGAACCGGCGGCGGCGTTGCGGCAGTTGGCGAAGGGCATGAGGCCCGCTTCGTCCCGTTCTTCATTGAGGGCGATGAAGCTCTTTCTGGGCATGTATACTTCTCCCCGGACTTCCATGTAGGCCGGAGCGTTTTCGATGTAGAGGGGGATGGTGTGGATGGTCTTCACGTTGGCCGTCACGTCTTCCCCTACCCTGCCGTCACCCCGGGTGAGGCCCTGGACGAGGCTGCCGTTCTCGTAGATCAGGTTCATGGAGAGGCCGTCGATTTTGAGTTCCGTAATGTATTCCACGTGATCCGTGTGGAGCCCTTCCTTCACCCGGCGGTCGAAGTCCCGGAGTTCATCGGCGCTGAAGGCGTTGGCGAGACTCAGCATGGGCTTCCGGAAACGGACTTTCCGGAAGTCATCGGAGGCCTTGCCCCCCACCCGCTGGGTGGGAGAGTCCGGGGTCACGAGCTCGGGGTATTCTTTTTCCAGGTCCACCAGCTGCCGGTAGAGATGGTCAAATTCGTAGTCCGTGATTTCCGGTGCGTCCTTCACGTAGTACAGATAGCTGTGATGGCGGATTTCTTTCCGCAGTGCTTCTACCTTTTTCCTGATTTCTTCTGATGCCATAGTATCCCTTCTTTAATCCTCTTTTGTAATGGGCGCAAAGGCCACCATGAGCTGCCGGATTTTCCCTGAGAAATCCACTTTAATCATCATATTCTTGTCTCCGCCGGTGACTGCCACCACTTTCCCCTTTCCCCAGAGGTTATGGACAGCGGTGTCTCCCACTTTCCAGTCATACCGTGCTTTGACGCTGCTCTTTTTGGGTTTGTTCACCACTGCCGCATCGGACAGGGCGTAGCGGCTTCTGGTCTCATTCTGCCAGCGCCGTGCGGTGTGGGCTCTTTCTCTCTTTTCGTCGTCATTCACGTGGTCCACAAGGTCCGAGGGAATCTCATCCAGGAAACGGCTGGCAGCGTAGGGCTTAATCTGTCCATACATGGTGCGCATGTGGGCGTTGCAGAGGTAGAGTTCCTTCTTCGCCCGGGTGATGGCCACGTAACAGAGGCGCCGCTCTTCTTCCAGCCTCGATTCTTCCATGAGGGACCGGACACCGGGGAATATGCCTTCGTCCATGCCGGGGAGGAAGACAATGGGGAATTCCAGGCCCTTGGCGCTGTGCATAGTCATCAAAGTCACCTTATCGTCGGTTTCCTGGTATCCGTCCACATCATTGACCAGGGCCACCTGTTCCAGGAATTCCGCCAGCCCTTCGCCGGGGTGGCTGGTGGTGAAGTCCTTCGCCACGGAGAGAAGTTCGCCCAGGTTTTCTTCCCGGCTCTGGGCCTGGGGGTCGCTGCTTTCCTGGAGGAGGGAAAGGTACTTCGTGTCGGTCATGATTTTCTGGATGAGGTCGAAAATATTCATTTCCGTGGAGGCATTCAGGAAATCAAAGATCATGGCGCTGAAATTCTGCAGTTTCAGCTGGGCGGAAGGGGCAATGGAGGAGCCCTCCACCGCCATGATGCCTTCGAACATGGACATGCCGCCGGCATTGGCGTAGTCCGACAGTTTCTGCACCGTGGTGGCGCCGATGCCCCGCTTCGGTACGTTGATGATGCGGGCCAGGCTGATGTTATCCCGGAAATTGTTGATCACCTTCAGATAGGCCATGATATCCCGGATTTCTGCCCGGTCGTAGAATCGGGTGCCCCCTACCATGGTGTAGCCGATGCCCCGCTTCACCAGGGTTTCTTCCAGTACCCGGGACTGGGCATTCATGCGGTAGAGGACCGCCATATTTCCATAGGGCTCATGGTCTTCGTCGTGCTTTTTCTTCATGGTATTCACGATGAATTCCGCTTCGTTGTGCTCGTCCATGGCGGTATACCATTTCAGGTGGGCGCCCCCTTTTTGGGCGGTCCAGAGCTTCTTCGACGGCCGGTCCGGATTGTTCTCGATTACCGCGTTCGCGGCGTCCAGGATGGTCTGGGTGGAGCGGTAATTCTGCTCCAGCTTGATGATTTTCGCCTTGGGATAGTCGGACTTGAAATCCATGATGTTTCGGAGGTCCGCGCCACGCCAGGAGTAAATGCTCTGGTCCGCATCGCCTACGGCGCAGATATTCTGGAGGCTGCCGGCAATGTACTTCGCCATGAGGTACTGGGCGTGGTTCGTGTCCTGGTATTCGTCGATGAGAATGTAGTGGAACCGGTCCTGCCACCGCCGGCGGATGGTCTCATTGGACAGGAGGGCGGTGGTGATGAAGAGAAGGTCGTCGAAGTCCAGGGCATTATTCTGCTTCATGTGCCTGTCGTAGAGGTCGTAGACGTCGGCCACCTTCTGGTTGTAGAAATTTCCCCCTGCCTGCTGGCGGAAGGCCTTCGGTGAAAGGAGCTTGTTCTTGGCGGAGGAAATACTGCCCTGGATGGCGTTCGGCTGGAACTGTTTGTCGTCCAGGTTCAGCTCCTTCAGCACGTTCTTCACCAGCTGCTTGGAATCATCGGAATCATAGATGGTGAACTTGTCCGTGTAGGGCGGGTAATTGTTGATTTCCCTCCGGAGGAACCGGGCGCCGAAGGAATGGAATGTGTACATCCAGATACGGTCCGCCTGGGGACCAACGAGGCTGTGTACCCGGTCCCTCATTTCCTTGGCCGCCTTATTCGTGAAGGTGATGGCCAGGATCTCTCCCGGACGGATGCCGAGCTCCAGCATATGGGCAATGCGGCAGGTCAGGGCCTTCGTCTTTCCGGACCCGGCGCCGGCCATAATGAGCACCGGCCCTTCTACCTGCTTCACCGCTTCCAACTGGCGGTCATTTAATGTATCTAAATAGTTGTTCATTCTTTCTCCTTATGGTATTACAGCCGCTTTGCGGCGAAGATTTGAGATTTGAGATTTGAGATTTGAGAGTTGAGGCCTCGCGGCTTCGCCGAAAATGCAGAATTGAGATTTGAGATTTGAGATTTGAGAGTTGAGGTCCAGCGGCTTCGCCGCAAATGCCCCCCCTCCGTCTGCTCCGCAGACAGCTCCCCCGAGGGGGGAGCCAGGTTATTAGCCTGCGGCGCTTCCATCAGCTGCCCTTTATCTGCTTCGCAGAGCCCGCCTCTTCGAGGCGGATCCATCCCCCGCCCTTTGGGCTGCCGCCGTTTGGCCTAAAAGGAAGGCGCTTTGATGGGCAGGCTAAGCGCCTTTTGTATTCAGGCCAAACTTGGAAGTCCTATGCAGGACTTCCATCTCCAAGGGGGCACTTGCTTAATGGTTGACTCGATAGAAGAAATAACGTTCATTGTAGGCTATCCCGTCAACAGGCAGGCCCTTAGAGAAGGCCCCACCAAAGGCGCAGAATGGATTGATGCCGATTGCCGCATGGCGGCTATCCAGCTCAAGGCCCCACACGTTCAAATGCAATATCAGCCACTCCGGTACCACAGAACCCGCCTCCGGGAGGCGGATCCATCCCCTGCCCTTTGGGCGTCCCCCTTCTCCAAGGGGGAGCGCTTTTACAGATAGAGCCACTCATAGGATGTTCGTGATCACTGTACGAAATGCCGCAGGCGAAACAGCTTTCCTGAAAGCTGATAGCTGGAAGCTGGAAGCCCTCACAGGTTCAGCCGGTTACCCACTCACCCGTCACCGGGCCCGAAGGGCCTAAGCGCCCAGCTACCAGCCACCAGCTACAGATTCGCCGAAGGCGAATCTCCCATACTTAAGAAACCCCTAGCGGCTTCGCCGCTAAGGGTTCTTCCAGCTTTCTGCTTATTCTCCGTAAACCTTCAGGAGGAACGGAGCCACCTGTTTCTTACGGGACATCACCTTCGGCAGGTAAATAGCGCCGTTTTCCGCTTTCTTTCCGAAAGCCTTTTCCGCGGCTGCTTCTGCGCCGTCGGTGAACCAGAGGTATGTATCTTCTGTGAGGATATTGGTCACCATGAGGTAGGAAGCTTCATAGTTCTTCGCTGCCTTTGTTGCTTCCAGTTCTTTCATGATATCCGCTTTCTTGGCATTGATGGGATCCACGTCCATGACGGAGATCTGGCCGCAGCTGAATGTTTTGCCGCCGGCTTCGAATTCCTTCGTGTCGTTGTGGGCCAGCTTTTCAGCGGAGTAATCGGAAATGTCGGCGCCTGCCTTCAGCATGTCCATGCCGTATTTTTCATAGTCCACGCCGGCGATTTCTGCCAGTTCTTTCACAGCCTGTTTATCTTCTTCGGTGCAGGTGGGAGAACGGAAGAGAACCGTATCGGAAATGATGGCGGACAGCATCATGCCTGCCACTTCTTTGGACGGTTTCTTTCCATAAAGTTTGTAGAGGCCCCAGATGACGGTATTCACGCAGCCCACGGGACGGATAAGGATGAAAATGGGGGTATCGGTTTCGAAATCACCGAGACGGTGATGGTCGATGAGTTCCAGCACGTCAGCGTCTTTGATGCCGTCCACGCACTGTTTAGATTCGTTGTGGTCCACCAGGATGACCTTCGTCTTTTCATCGTCCGGGTTTTTACGGGCAACGGAGGTGAGGAGTACCGGTGCTTCTACTTTGAAATAGTCCAGGGCGAATTTCGTTTCTTTGTTCGGTTCCCCTGCTCTGGCAGCTACGGCGTCCATGCCGAGCTGTCTCTTCAGGTAGGAATAGGAAATGGCAGCGGCAATGCTGTCGGTGTCCGGGGATTTATGTCCTGTTACGTATACTTTGCTCATAGTTATCGCTCCTTTGGTGAAACTTTTCTGCGGTCATAATGCTTATACATTATACCATGAAGGACCAGCGGATTTCATCTGTTTTTTATGGCAGCTGAGTGCCGGTGTGAACGGACAGGGTCTGTGTGGCTAAGCGTACGTACGAACGTATGGGGCTTCTAGCTGTTAGCTGTTAGCATCTAGGGAAGCGCTGATTAATTCGCAGAGTCCGATTATACATGTATTTTCATGCAATACTGCGTCATAATCCTCCTTAAATAGCTCGCTATTCGCGTCGGATTATTCCTTGTATTGCATGAAAATACAAGAGTATAATCGAACAACGATTTAATCAGTGCTTCCCTAGGAAATCTGGTCCGCCTACGGCGCCAAATTTGCTCGAATGGTAGATTACCATGCCGTAGGCCGATGGGCCTTTCTAGCAGCTAGAAGCCAGCAGCTAGAAGCCCCCGCCCGTTTGTACGACACGCAGCCACACAGCCCCTGTCCGTTCGCACGACACCTTGCCACAGGACCACCGCAGACTGGCCCCATCAATCTCGATCTCAAAAAAACTCCCGCCAAAGGGCGGGAGTTTTTTTGATTTCATTATTCAAACCGTTTCATTCTGTGGGTCAGGGCGGCGCTGCCGTAGAAGGAGTCTGCGTCCAGGTCTTCTTCAATGCGGAGGAGCTGGTTGTACTTGGCTACCCGTTCCGTACGTCCCGGGGCGCCGGTCTTGATCTGGCCTGCGTTCACTGCCACTGCCACGTCGGCGATGGTGGTGTCTGCGGTTTCACCGGAACGGTGGGAAATGACGGTGGTGTAGCCGCATCTCTGGGCCATCTGGATGGCTTCCATGGTTTCGGTAAGGGTGCCGATCTGGTTCAGTTTGATGAGAATGGAGTTGGCCACGCCCATGTGGATGCCCTTGGACAGGCGCTTTGTATTGGTTACAAAGAGGTCATCGCCGATGAGCTGGACTTTTTTACCCAGTTTTTCGGTGAGTTTCTTCCAGCCATCCCAGTCTTCTTCGCCCAGGCCGTCTTCGATAGAAATGATGGGGTACTGGTCGATCAGTTTTTCGTAGAATTCGATCATTTCATCGCTTGTCTTTGCGGTGTGGTCGCCGGCCAGATGGTAGAGGCCGTCGTCGCCAAGGAGTTCGGAAGCTGCAACATCGGTGGCAAGGACCACGTCTTTGCCGGCGGTGTAGCCTGCTTTTTCAATGGCTTCGCAGATGACTTCCATGGCTGCTTCGTTGGACGGAAGATCCGGTGCATAGCCCCCTTCGTCGCCTACAGCGGTGGAAAGGCCCTGTTTCTTCAGTACGTCCTTCAGGGAATGGTAGATTTCAGCGCACATGCGCAGGCCTTCCCGGAAGCTCGGTGCCCCTACGGGCATGATCATGCTTTCCTGGATGTCCACGTTATTGTCTGCATGGGCACCGCCGTTCATGATGTTCATCATGGGCACCGGCAGGTTGTGGGCATTCACGCCGCCCAGGTACTGGTACAGCGGAAGTCCTGCGGATTCAGCAGCGGCATGGGCAGCAGCCAGGGATACGCCGAGGATGGCATTGGCGCCGAGGCGGCTCTTGTTTTCGGTGCCGTCAAGGTTGATGAGGATATGGTCCAGGCCCCTCTGGTCGCTGGCATCCCAGCCGAGGACGGCGTCCGCAATTTCGCCATTTACATTGTTTACGGCTTTCAGGACTCCCTTGCCGCCGTAACGGCTCTTGTCGCCATCCCGAAGTTCGGTGGCTTCAAACATACCGGTGGAAGCGCCGGAGGGAACAGCGGCCCTTGCAAAGGTGCCGTCTTCCAGTGCCATTTCTACTTCCACCGTCGGATTTCCGCGGGAATCCAGAATTTCTCTTGCATGTAAATCTGTAATTGCTGCCATGCTTTTTCATCCTCCTGTAATAGGGTATTTATTTATATTTCGTGAAAACCACGAAGGATACTGCCGGGCCCTGTTATTCACAGGCCTTTTTATAGATGGAAAGGAAGGTCTCCGCCTTCAGGCTGGCGCCGCCTACGAGGCCGCCGTCGATGTCCTTTTCTTTCAGGAAATCACCGATATTCTCGTCTGTCACGGAGCCGCCATAGAGGATACGGACCGCTTCTGCCGCTTTTTTGCCGGCCACAGCTTTGACCGTTTTCCGGATGAAGGAAGAAATGTCTTCCGCGTCCGCCGGAGTGGCTGCGGTGCCGGATCCAATGGCCCAGATTGGTTCATAGGCAATGACCAGGCGGGCTGCGTCTTCTTCGGAAAGTTCAAAGAGGGCGGTCCGGATTTCGCTGCCGATCCGTTCTTCTGTCTGCCCCAGTTTCCTCTCTTCCGCCGTTTCGCCGACGCAGAGAATGGGCACCATGCCCGCCGCCAGTACTGCTTTTACCTTGCGGGCCACGAATTCATCGGACTCTCCCAGGATCTGCCGCCGTTCGGAGTGGCCGCAGATGACGTAGGAGCAGCCCAGGTCCTTAAGCATGGCCGGAGAAATTTCCCCGGTGAAAGCTCCCTTCTCTTCGGGGTACACATTCTGGGCGCCCCAGCGGATGGAGGAATTTTCCAGGAAAAACCGGGCCATGGGAAGGTCAACGTAGGGCGGGCAGAAAAGGAGCTCCACCTTATCGTTTTTCTTGATTCTGAATGACTTGAAAAAGGCTGCCGCCTCGGTGACGGTCATATTCATTTTCCAGTTTCCTGCGATCAGGATATTTCTCAAAAGGAATCACTCCTTATCCGCAAGAATGGCTACGCCCGGGAGTACCATGCCTTCCAGCATTTCCAGGGAGGCACCGCCGCCGGTGGACACGTGGGAGAATTTGTCTTCAATGCCCAGTTCATCCACCACCGACGCCGATTCGCCGCCGCCGATGACCGTGGTGGCATCAAGGCTGGCCATGGCTTCGGCAATGGCAAAGGTGCCCTTGGCAAAGGGCTTCATTTCGAATACGCCCATAGGACCGTTCCATACGACGGTCTTCATCTTTTTCAGGGTTTCCACGTAGAGCTGGATGGTCTTCGGCCCGATATCGAGAGCCATCCAGGGATCAGAGAATTCATCGGCCGAAAGGACCTTGGTGTGGGCGGTTTCCGAGAAGGCATCGCCGGCCATGAAGTCCACGGGCAGCATGATTTCAGAGCCCATTTCGTGGGCTTTCTTCATGAGGTTTCTCGCCAGGTCGAAGCGGTCCCGGTCCTGCAGGGACCGGCCCATGTCATAGCCCTGGGCAGCAACGAATGTATTGGCCATGCCGCCGCCGATGAGGATAACATCCGCCTTTTCCATGAGGTTTGCAATGACCTGGATCTTATCGCTGATTTTGGCGCCGCCGATGATGGCTGCAAAGGGCCGTACCGGATGCTCGATGACACCGTCCAGGAAGTCGATTTCCTTCTTCAGGAGGAGACCGGAAACCATGGGCATGATTTTGCCGACGCCCACCACGGAAGCGTGGGTACGGTGGGATACGCCGAAGGCATCGTTCACTGCCAGGTCGCATCCATCGACGAGGTCTTTTGCGAAGGCGGGGTCGTTCTTTTCTTCTTCCCCATGGAAACGGAGGTTTTCAAGGAGAAGCACCTGTCCCGGTTCCAGGGCCTTTTTCATTTCCGATGCTTTATCCCCTACGCAGTCCGGGCAGAAAAGCACGTCCTGGTGCAGGAGTTCAGAGAGCCGCTTTGCGCAGGGAGCCAGGGATAATTCCGGCTTCACCGTGCCCTTGGGCCGTCCCATATGACTGGCCAGGACCACCGCAGCCCCATGGTCCAGCAGGTACCGGATGGTGGGGATGGTGGCGCGGATACGGCGGTCATCCAGGATATGGCCCTCGCTGTCGTGGGGCACGTTGTAATCCACCCGGACATACACAGTTTTTCCTTCCGGCTTCAAATCATAGATGGTCTCTTTATTCATAATCAAAGTCCTTTCGATGCTACATACTTTACAAGGTCAATGATTCTCATGGAATAGCCCCATTCGTTATCGTACCAGGCGATGACTTTGACCAGGTTTCCTTCCATCACCATGGTGAGGAGGCTGTCCACGGTGGAGCTGACGTCGGTGGTGAGGAAATCACTGGAAACCAGGGGTTCATCGGTATAGGCGAGGATGCCCTTCAGTTCCCCTTCAGACGCTTCTTTCAGAGCTGCATTGACTTCTTCCTTCGTCACGTTCTTTCCAAGTTCCACGGTCAGGTCAACCAGGGACACATCGGGGGTGGGGACGCGGATGGCAAGGCCATTCAGTTTTCCCTTCAGTTCCGGAATCACGATGCCGATGGCCTTCGCTGCACCGGTGGAGGTAGGAATGATATTTTCCGCAGCTGCCCGGCCTCTTCTGGGGTCCTTCTTGTGGGCCTTTTCCAGGATGGCCTGGTCGTTCGTATAGGAATGGACGGTGGTCATGAGGCCCCGTTTGATATGGAATTTTTCATGGAGTACCTTCACCACCGGTGCCAGGCAGTTCGTGGTGCAGGAGGCGTTGGAAATGATATTGTCCTTCTTCGGATCATAGGTGCTTTCATTGACCCCCATGACGATGGTGGCATCGTCATCCTTGCCGGGAGCGGTGATGATGACTTTCTTCACGGTTCCCTTGATGTGCTTGCCGGCGCTGGCTTTGTCCTTCAGTTTACCTGTGGATTCCACCACGATTTCTACGCCGTACTTGCTCCAGTCCAGGTGTTCCGGATCCCGGTCATGGAATACATGGACCCGTTTTCCTTCGATAATGAGGTCATCTCCATCGATTTCCACTTTCTTGCCGAGACGGCCGTGGACGGAATCATACTTCAGAAGATAGGCAGCTGTTTCCACGCCGCTGGGGTTGTTGATGGCCACCACTTCCAGGTCATCCCTGTCCAGCATGCCCCGGAATACCAGTCTTCCGATTCTGCCAAATCCGTTAATACCAATTTTTGTCATGTTAGTACCCTCCTGTTTTTGACTCTTTTCCAGCCATCAAAGATAAGATTTCATTACCTGCGCCTTCATCAGTGATGAGGGTGCCCCGGATTCCTGCCCTTGCCATGGCAAGAATGGCGGCGCCCTTGTGACTGCCTCCGGCTGCAATAAGAACATGGGGAATCGATGAAATATCGTCTCCCGAAATACCGGCATTGTACATACGATAGAGAACTTTGCCATGGATATCCGTAAAGAGGCCCAGGGCTTCCCCTGCTGCCCCTTCCCCGGCGAGACGGGTCGTTACATCCTTCGGAAGCTCCATCCATTCCGCCGCATTCCGGGAATCTTCCACCCCGGTGATGAGGATATCCGCTTTGGCAAGCATTTCATCAATCACTTTCAATTGGGGGAGCTCTTTTTTGACCTTCAGGAACAGCTCCGGCGACAGGCCATCGGGAATCGTCATGAGATGATAGGTTCCTCCCAGCCTTTCTGCCATCCTGGCGGCCACCAGGTTTGGCAGGTACTCGATTTTCCTGCCGAATCCGCCCCGGGCCGGTACCACATCCACCTTCATATGGAGTGCGGGCAGGGCATTGGCAATCCCCGCCACTTCCGGACCGCCGCTGACGGCAGTAATATGTCCATCCCGAAGAATCCTGAGGAGCACCAGGGCCCCTTCCTGGCTGATTTCATTACTCACTTCCGGAGACCGGTCGGAATCCCCTCTCACCACAATCACCTTTTCCATGGACAGGATGGATTCCAGTTTCCTTTCCATATAGGAAAGGGAGGGGCTCTTCTGCAGGTACGGAGCCAACGGTGCCACAAGGGACTCCCCCTTGGACGTGAGGCTCATGCCGGAAGGGCGGGAAATCAAAAGACCTGCTTCTTCCATCTTCTCGATATGTTTCCGGATCGTGCTTTCAGAAAGTTTCGTCTGCACCGCCAGGATATGCCTTCCCACCGGCGATGCTTCATGGATCTGCCGAAGAATCTCGTACCTTTCCTGCGCCCCTTCCATCATTTCCGGGAGCAGCAGCATCAATAAGGAGTCTTCTTTCACCTTCATCACTTTCCCATCACAATCCCATCAAAAAGAAACAGAATTATACCAGGTCTTACCGATTACAGTATATCACGGTTACTTTAATACTACAACATCTATGTGGAAATCCTATATTAAGTATACTCTATTAATTTGGGGTGGATACTTAAATAAAGAGTTGACAGTTGAGGAAAGAGAGTTGAGGTTCCACAGGCTATGGGGGCTGGTGGGCGTGCGAATAGATGGGGCATTGGGCCTTGGACTGGCCAGGCCCTGCAGGCCGGATACTATGTGGCTAAGTGACATACAAGCATGCAGGGGACTCTAGCTTCTAGCTGTCAGCTTTTAGAAAAACCGCCTGCGGCGCTTTCCAATATGTGCGCCGCTTCCACCATTCCTCATCCCTGATTTCTCATTCCTCATTTTTTGATCCGCCACAATCGCTCCTGATTCCTCATTTTACAGTCCCCACCCCTTCCAATAATGAGTATAATAGAGGCAGAATTACAGGAGTCATTCATTTCAGGAAAGAAGGAAGGCAAGGAAAGTTCCTTCCCCATTCCCCATTTCTATGACAGGAGGCAATATCTATGGCCTGGAAGACAAAACTTACGGAACTTCTTTCGATTGACTACCCCATCATCCAGGGTGCCATGGCCTATATTTCCGATGGAGTCCTGGCAGCCGCCATGGCCCATGCAGGCTGTGCCGGGGTCATCGGATCCGGCGGATTCACGGTGGATGAGGTACGGGACCACATCCGCCGGGCAAAGGATATTCTGGGTCCCGGAAAAGCCTTCGGGGTGAACCTTATGCTCCAGGCTCCCAACAAGGACGATGTGGCCCAGGTCATCTGTGATGAAAAGGTGCCCTTCGTTACCCTGGGCGCCGGAAATCCGATTCCCTGGTTCGATGACCTCCACCATGCCGGCGTCAAATGCATACCGGTGGTGCCGAATGTAAAACTGGCAAAGCGGGTGCAGGATGCCGGTGCCGATGCCCTGGTCGTGGAGGGCATGGAAGCCGGCGGCCACGACGGGAAACTTACCCTCATGGCCCTTCTGGAAAATGTGCTGCCGGATATGGAAATCCCGGTTATTGCCGCCGGCGGTATCGTCGATGGCCGGGGCATTGCAGCAGCCCTCATCATGGGGGCCTCCGGCGTCCAGATGGGTACCCGGTTCCTGCTGGCCGAAGAATGCAGGCTCCACCCGAAGGCCAAGGAAGCCATTATCAAAGCAAAAGATACGGACTCCGTGGTCACCGGCTTCACCACCGGCGACAGTGTCCGGGGCCTCCGGAATGCCTTTTCCGATAAGTACCTGAAAGCCGAATACAGCGGAGCTCCCCTGGAAGAACTCATTTCCCTGGCCACAGGTACCACGAGGAAAGGCGCCGTGGATGGAGATACGGACAATGGCTTCGTCCTGGCGGGGATGTCCCTCACCCACCTCACAAAGATCCAGCCGGTGGAGGAAATCGTGGAAGAACTGGTATCGGAAACGGAACGGAGACTGGCCGGCGCTCCGGGGCTGATAAAGTAAGATTGAGATCGAGGTCGAGGTCGAGATTGAGGGGAATAGCCGCTTTGCGTCGGGTGTCCTGTGTCTGAGTACATGCGAACAGGTGGGGCTTCTAGCTGTTAGCTTCTAGCTGCCAGGAAAGCTGATTCGCCTGCGGCGCTTTCCTGGTATCCAGAAGCTCCATATGTGCGCACAGTGCTCAGCCACAAGAAATCCGCAGCAAAGCGGCTGACCTGCTCAAGACTCGAAGCCCTGCCCCGTTGAGTCCAAACGTACCATCATAAAAAAAGCTGTGAAAAATGGATTTCCATTTTTCACAGCTTTTTGATTTCATTCATCAGATTTTGAAGCTCAGCTTTTCTACATAGCCAGCCAGCTTCGGTCCGATTTTCGGGATTCCCTGTACGTCTTCCGGCTTTACGGCACGGATGATGACGATGCCCGCCAGGTATACCACGCCGCCCACGGCAATGGCAGCCAGGGTTGCCAGGGTGTTACTGTGGATAGCGCCGTAGCCTGCATGGTAGACGCCCAGCACCACGGCACCCATGATGCCCGCTGCAATGAACAGCTTGACGGTGTGGATGATATCCATGGTGTAGTGGCGGTATTTATAGAGGAAAATCAGGTTCAGGATAGCCGCAACGCCAAAGTCCGCATTTGTCGCCCAGGCAGCCCCCAGAACGCCCCAGGAGGACAGAGCCGTGAGGTTCCAGGAAAGGAAGACCTTTGCACTGGCGGAGATGACCATGTTCATGAAAGGAATGGCGGTCTTCCCCATGCCCTGAAGCACGCCGGTGGTGACCTGCTGCACACCGAGGAGGAATACGCCGAAGCTCATGACCGCAATGCAGGGGCCCGCATCGGGGGTAGCATAGAGCATGGCGGAAATGGGGGTAGCAATGACGCACATGCCGATAAAGGCGGGAATGGTGATGAGATTGGCCAGACGCATGGCGGTGTCCGTCCGTTTCATGACCACGTCCCCCTTCTTCTGGGCAATGGCCTCGGAAATAACCGGCACCAGGGAAGCCGCCAGGGAAGCGGTGACGATGGTGGGCATATTAACAAGGGCCGTAGCCATGCCGGTGAGATAGCCAAAGAGGGTGGTTGCCTCTTCTACCGTAAAGCCCGCCACTTCCAGCCGCCGGGGAACGATGAGAAGATCGATATTGGAAACGATAGGCAGCATGATGTTTGCCAGGGATACAGGAATAGCCAGCACCAGAAGCCTCTTGATAATATGGAGGGCACTCTGGGGCTTAATGGAAGGATCCTGTTCCTCTGCCAGTTCATGACGCCAGCCGCGGGTCATGTAATAGAATCCGATGAGTACCACAATCCCCGTAAAAGCACCAGGCGCTGCACCAAGCGTAGCGCCGGCTGCGCCGAATTCCAGTCCATAGGGCAGGAGAATCACGGCAAAGGCGATCATGGTGACCACCCGTACCACCTGTTCAATGATCTGGGATACCGCCGTAGGCGTCATGAGCTGGAGCCCCTGGAAATAGCCGCGGAGCGTAGCCAGAAGCGTAGCACAGAAGACGGCCGGCGACAGGGCCAGAAGGGACCAGTAAGCCCGCTGGTCACGGACAATGCCGCTGTCTACGAGCCACTGGGCGCCAAAGAACAGAAGGGCACTGAAAAAGAGCCCTGTCAGCGTAAGGGCAGCCATGGAAATACGGAAGACCTTCTGTCCGCCGTAGTAATCCCGGACCGCATTCCGTTCCGCCACCATGATGGAAATAGCCACCGGAAGGCCGGCGGAAGAAACAGAAAGGCAGAGCAGATAAATAGGATAGGCCATCTGGTACAGTCCGATTCCTTCGCCCCCCAGAAGGCGGGAAAGGTAAATCCGGCTGAAGGCGCCGATAAATTTGACAATAATACCGGCCACCGTAAGGATCAGTGCGCCCTGGATAAAAGAATTTTTACGCATGTTTCACCTGTAACAAAGAATTTGAAGTAACGCATAACCTCTATAGTCATATCAGATTTGAAGAGAAATGTAAAGGTCTTATCCTATTTTCCCCCTATTCTCCGTGGTAGAGAATAAGAAAGTATAAAGAAATAATAAAGAGTGACGAGATGGAGACCAGGCTCGAAGAAAACAGGGCTGGAGGTCCTGAAAAGCCAGGAGTGAGGAGCGGTGGTCGTAAGGCTGAGCCCCATACGACCGTATGGGGGCTTCCAGCGGCCAGCGGCCAGCTGTCAGGAAGGCTCAGTTGCCTGCGGCGCTTCCATCAATTCCCATCAGTCCATCCTGAGGCTTCGCCGCGCCCCTTTTCTAAGGGCTGCATGCTTACAAAGATGTTACTGCTTCTATGGAGGCTTTCGTCAAATGCGCTCCCCCTTGGAGAAGGGGGACGGCCAAAGGCCGGGGATGGATCCGCCTCGAAGAGGTGGAATCTGCAGAGCAGACAAAGGAACTGAGGAAGAGCCGCAGACGGACCGGTTTTCCTGAAAGCTGACAGCCAGGGAAGCGCTGATTAAGGAAGCGCTGATTCATTCGCAGAGTCATATTGAATCAGTGCTTCCCCAGAAGCCCCGCCTGTTCGCATTAAAGCCGGTCATCCGCCCCACTCGAAGCGGCTGGCCAGATCAAGGCTGAATGTTCAAAGCCCCCATAGGTCCGCATGCCGGCTGGCCATACAGACCTGCACGTCCATCCGTCCACTCAAGCACTGAACCGGTTCTTCTTCACTTCTCGCTCTATTTCATCCAGGAAGGAAGCAATCCATTTCATGGCATCGCCGGAGATACCTTTTTTATTGATATTCATCTTCGTATTCCGTCCGGCAAGGATGCGGATGTAGGGAATCATGGTCTTTGGAAGTTCCATGGGGTTCCAGCCCTTCATGGGATCTTCATCGGCCCAGGTGATGACGAAGTTTTCCCCGCCATCCAGAATGCTGCCGATGCCCAGGTTTCTCGCCTTCACCCGGATTTTAGAGATGGCAAACAGTTTCTCCACCGCCTTTGTGGGGGTACCGAAGCGGTCCACCACTTCGTCGATGAGGTCCGACAGTTCTTTGTCTGTTTCCACGGAAGCCAGGCGGCGGTAGATTTCCATCTTCTGCTCTTCATTGGCAATGTAATCGCTGTCCAGGTATGCGTCCTGCCGGAATTCGATGGTTGTATTGGGCAGTTTCTTCGGAATCGGCCGGTGTTCCCTTTTGGCCCGGAGCCGTTCCACCGCATCTTCCAGCATGCTGCAGTAGGTCGCAAAGCCTACGCTGGCGATGTTGCCATGCTGGGCGGCGCCCAAAAGGTTGCCGGCGCCCCGGATTTCCAAGTCCCGCATGGCCACCTTGAAGCCGCTGCCCAGTTCTGTGAATTCCCGGATCGTATCGAGCCGCTTTTCCGCCACTTCGGAAAGGACCTTTCCCTTCCGGTAGAAGAACCAGGCCCGGGCAATCTTTTCAGACCGCCCTACCCTTCCCCGCATCTGGTAAATCTGGGAGAGCCCCATGCGGTCGGCGTCGTAGACGAGCATGGTATTGGCATTGGGCTGGTCCAGGCCGTTTTCAATGAGGGTGGTGCAGAGGAGCACGTCGTAGCGGCCTTCGTAGAAGTCCATCATCACCTGCTCCAGCTGACGGCCTTCCATGCGGCCATAGGCCACGCCGATGGTGATATTCTTCGGCAGTACTTCCCGGAGGTGGTCCAGCATGGATCCCATGGTTTCAATACGGTTATAGACGAAGTAGGTCTGGCCGCCCCGTTCCTTTTCCCGGAGGATAGCGTCTTTCACGATGAAATCATCGTACTCCATCACATAGGTCTGGATGGCATGGCGGTTCGAAGGCGGGGTGGTGATGGTGACCATGTCCCGTACGCCGGTAAGGCTCATGTGGAGGGTCCGGGGAATCGGAGTGGCGGACAGGGTGAGCACGTCGATGCCGGTGGACCAGGATTTCCATTTTTCCTTCTGCACTACGCCGAAACGCTGTTCTTCATCCACCACGAGGAGCCCCAGTTTCTTACACTCCACCTTTTTATTGAGCACCGCATGGGTACCGATGATGACATCCAGTTCCCCGTCCTTCAGTTTCCGGAGGATTTCCCTCTTTTCCCTGATGCTGGTGAACCGGTTCAGCACCGCCACATTCACACCGAATCCTTCCATGCGGTCCTTGAAATTCTTGTAGTGCTGCTGGGAAAGGACCGTGGTGGGACAGAGCACCATGGCCTGGTAGCCGCTCATGACGCATTTGAAAACGGCCCGCATGGCCACTTCGGTCTTGCCGAATCCCACGTCCCCGCAGAGGAGCATGTCCATGGGAATGGGCTTTTCCATGACCCTTTTGATGGCATCGATGGCGGTGAGCTGGTCTTCGGTCTCCACGTAGGGGAAGGTGTCTTCGAATTCCCGCTGTTCCGCTGTGTCCGGAGCAAAGGCGATTCCCTGTGTGATTTCCCGCTTTGCATAAATATCGAGGAGCCGTTCTGCCAGTTCTTCAATGGATTTCCGGGCTTTAGACCGGATTTTCTCCCAGTGGGCTTCTCCCATTTTGCTCAGGACTGGGGTTCCCCCTTCCGGTCCGATGTATTTCTCCAGGGTGGAAATCTGCTCCACCGGCAGGTACAGCTTGTCATTGCCGGCGTACTGGATGGTGATATAATCCCGATGGACACCGGACAGTTCGATGGTCCTGATGCCCAGGTACTTGCCGATGCCGTGGACATCCTGCACCACGTAGTCCCCCACATTAAGGTCCGAGAAGTAACGGATTTTCCGTCCCTTTCCGGCGCCTTTGACCCGGCGGATTTTCTGCTTTCCCAGAATATCGCCGGCAGTCATGAGGGCCCTCTTTTCCTGGGGCAGCTCAAAGCCCTCCGTAAGGACGCCGTTCACAAGACGCACTGTCCCCCTCTCCCCGTTTTCGGTGAGGGGAATATCATAGTCCTTGAGGATGCCCTTCAGTTCTTCCTTCTCGGAAGCCCGAGGGATGACGATGGTGAGGGCCCATTCCTTTTTCAGGAGGGACTTCAGGTCTTCAATGAAAATGGGAATCTGCCGCTGGTAGTTCGTCATGGACTGGCCCTGCCAGGCAAGGACCGCAGGAGAGGAAAATCCGGTGAGCGACCGGTTCAGGAGAGTGAAAAGGACTTCCTTATTTTCCTGTTTCCTTCCCTTCCTGACCAGGTCTTCCCAGGAAAAAGCACGGTTCCGGTTTTCCTTTTCTTCCTTGAAATAGCGCTTCAGGCTTTCCTCCGCCCGCTGGGGTTCATCGTAGACGATGATGCCCTTGTCCAGGAAATCCATGAGGGACGCATCCCTTGCGCCGCCGGCGGAAATGGGGAGAATGAGGGCCTGTTTCCGCGTTTCTATGGACCGCTGGCTGTCCTCATCAAAGGAACGGATGCTGTCCACTTCATCACCAAAAAATTCCACCCGCAGGGGATGCTCTTCGCTGATGGGATAGATGTCCACAATATCCCCGCGTACGGCGAAATGGCCGCAGCGCTCTACCTGGTCCACCCGTTCATACCCCAGGGACACCAGTTTCTCGAGGAGCTCATCCCGGTCTATTTCGTCTCCCAGGGACAGGGTAAATGTCCGATCTGAGAGTGCCCGGGGCCCTTCAATTTTCTGGGCTGCTTCCATGGAAGTGGCCACGATGACCACAGGACTATGGCCCATGAGTTTTCCCAGGGACTGCATGCGGTCCCGGAGACGCTCGGTACCGGAAAAGGTGACCTGGAAGCCGCTGTCTTCCACCAGGGGAAATGGCCGCACATCCGCCTCCGGTGCAAAGAAGGCCAGGTCCTCTTCCCACCGGAAAATGTCCTTCTGTTCCGGTACTATAATCACCGCCTGCCCATAATGGCGAAGGAGGGATGATGCTGCCAGGGCCTTCTGGGATCCGGAAATGCCGGTAATGAGGGAGTCTTTCTTCCTGTCCTCCCCATGAAGCGGTGCCAGGTCCTTTTCCATGAGCGCCGAAAATTCCGGCCCCACCACGGTGTCCAGGGTAAACTTCGGAGCCGCCGGCTTCTGCAGCGCCTCCTTCACGGCGGAAAGGCCGGCCGCTTTTTCTTTATCTGCCATGGCCTGGTCTCCTTTCTTCATCATCGATTTTTTCTACTTCATCGTAACCATTGAGTTCCATAATTCTCCGGTGAATGTCTTCTCCTTTAAAGGTAAAACGGGGTATCATTTCTTCCACAGGAACCAGCACAAAAGGCCGCTCCCAGAACCAGGGATGCGGCAGGTGAAGGAAATCTGTATTTCTCGTGATACCTTCCGAATATATGAGGTCCAGATCCAGCGTGCGGGGTCCCCAATGGACATCCCGCTTCCGGCCAAACTCTTTTTCCACGGTCAGAAGCAGGGTCATCAGCTCTTCCGCCGTGCCCTCCCAGGAAATAAGGGCGGCGCCATTGATAAAATCGGGCTGGTCCGTCTTCCCCCAGGCCTTCGTCCGGTAAAAGGACGACACCTTCTCCAAGGAAAGGCGCCGGTCTTTACCCAGCCTGTCCAGGGCCTTCTCCAGGGTGGAAATGGAATCTCCCATGTTCGAACCGAAGGCCATAATATATGTATGCTGCAATTTTTACTGCCTTTCTTTTGTGAGAGTCACAGAGACGTCATCCAGGATACCGGGAATCGGGGATCCCGGTTTATGGACGGTGGTGGTCACTTTCTCCACCAGCGGAAATTGGGCCAGGATGTCGCGATTGATCACCCCCGCCAGACGCTCCAGCAGTTTGTAGGGGCCCCCTTCTGCCCGCTGTTTCACGAGGCTGTAGACCGCCACGTAGTTCACCGAGTCCTCCAGGGCATCGGTCTCTCCCACCTTGGAAAGGTCCAGCCCCATTTCTACATCAATATAAAAGCGCTGTCCCAGTTTCGTCTCCTCCGGCTCATCGCCGTGGTAGCCGAAAAAGGCCATGCGGGTAAGTTTTATGGTATCCATGTTGTCACCTTTTATATTTACTATATATTCCATGCCTGTGAATGGGGCTAAAGGTTGTGGGTAAACGCCGCTGCGCTCGTTCACTGAGTGGTAGATGCTTCGCACCGGGGGCATGAGGTGCATAAGCCGCCGAAGGCGGCGTTATTTAAGGTTTCCCTTCCGCTTAAGCGAAGCGTCCCAACCCGCTTTCACGAGCGCAGCGATGTGAAAGCCACCACCCCACGGGGAAAGGGATCACTGCGTTCTCGGTCGCCTGAAGGCTCCCTGCGAAAGCAGTTCGCTGCGCACCGGTCGGGCCAGCGCAGCGCCGGAAGGCCCACAACCCTTACGAACCCCTCATACGCTTGGGCCCATCAGCTCTTTCTGCCAAAGAGCCTCAGCGCGTCCCAGACCTTCAGCTCCCGGGCTGTGGTCTTTACATCGTGCACCCGGAAAATGGTGCAGCCCTTTTCTGCGCCCCAGAGATTCACCGCTGCGGTCCCTTCATCCCGCTCAGAGGCATCGGTGCCCAGGATGGTACCGATGAACCGTTTCCGGCTGACTCCCAGAAGCCAGGGGCAGGGATAGGCTGTGGTCAGTTCATCGAGTCGGGAAAGGATTTTCATATTCTGTTCCCCGGTCTTGCTGAAACCGATGCCGGGATCCAGGATAATATTGTCCGCTTTCACGCCGGCGGACAGGGCAATTTCAAGGGACCTGTCAAAGAAATGCTTCAGGTCCTCTATGATATCGCTGCTGTACTCCTCTGTTTCCTGGTTATGCATGAGAATCACCGGCACATCAAAGGATGCCGCCACTTTCGCCATGCTGCCATCGTCGTACTGGAATCCCCATACATCGTTCACCATATGGGCACCGGCGGACAGGGCCTTTTCCATGGTCTCGTAATGGTAAGAATCAATGGAAACAGGGACCATACTGAGTTTCAGTACATCCGGAAGAAATGCCATGAGCCGCTTTGTCTCTTCCTCCGCCGTCAGCGCCGTGCTGCCGGGACGGGTGGATTCCGCACCCACATCGATAATGGCCGCCCCTTCCCTGATCATATCCGTCGTATGGGATACAGCCAGGGTATCAGAATTCCACCTGCCCCCATCGGAAAAGGAATCGGGGGTCACATTCAGGATCCCCATGACAAGGGACTTCTCTCCGAGCTCCAGTTTTTTCCCGTCTTTCCACTGATACAGC
Source organism: uncultured Dialister sp. (assembly GCF_900541605.1). Lineage (GTDB taxonomy): Bacteria > Bacillota > Negativicutes > Veillonellales > Dialisteraceae > Dialister. Next base: position 21,856 of record NZ_UQKJ01000022.1, read on the forward strand.
CGATGCTGCCGTTTTATATCCATTGCAATCCACTCTTTTCCTGATTTACGCCCTGAGAAGGGGCTTTCCATATTCTTATATAAGCTGCATACAATGTATTATATCACGGATGGTGTAATCAGGATGAATGGACATGGACTGGCTCCACCGGCAAGAGAAGCAACAAAAAAAGCGGCCAAAACCGCTTTTCTGTGCACGACAGCCATTGAGGAGTATGACCGTCCGCAGCCGAATTGATAATCAGGGAAATAATCATCAATTGGACCGTCAGGCTGCACCTGACCCATGGCATTTTCTCCATGTAACCTTATTATACAAAACTTTTCACAAAAATCCAATAGATTTTTTGAAATTGGAATTGACAAAGGTGGGCTGCAGCAAAAAAAAGAATTGAGGTTTGAGAGTTGAGAGTTGAGGTTTGAGAGTTGAGAGTTGAGGTTTGGCGGCTTCGCCGCAAATGAACCCTTGCCCGCTTCGTAGGGCCTCCATCTCTAAAGGAACTCGTGCTTACCGGAAGTCTCGATAGAGAAGTTAAGGAAGCACTGATTAAATCGTTGTCAGATTTTATTCTTGGATTTTTATGCA
>NZ_UQKJ01000023.1 GCF_900541605.1 uncultured Dialister sp.
GGCCCTTTGGGCCGCAAAAGAAGAACCACCAGCTAAGCTGGTGGGTTTCTCTTTTTCTTTTCCATGAGGATATAGCTCTCATCACGTTTGAAGGACTTTGACATGTCCATCTGGAATTTTGGGGGCTTCCCATCAGCTTTGATCTCTACTTCCCGGATATTGGGAAATTCAGTAAGCGTATCTACGGTCATAGCGATGAAAAGGGATTCCGCTGTCTCCCCTTTCAGGCTGTTCAGCTCTTTACTGAAATTCACGTAGGCATTTCCGTCTTTGATGGAAATAGTCTTCAAAGATACTCCTGCAGGGAGCAGGGGGTATTTTGATTTCCTGTCGGCCCGTATCATTTCTTCCAATGCAGATTTGGCGGTATGGTCACTGGCTTTGACTTTCAGGGAGACTGGAACGATTTTCAGTCCATCCTCAGAAGCTTTATAGTAGATAAGGGTGGAAGATGCCTCTGCAGGAGCTTTTACAGGCTGCGAAGAGGCAGCTTTGGGGGAAAGGCTCTGTGCACTCTGCTTTCCTGATTCCGGTGCGCATCCGGAAAGCGCAAGAACGGCGGCCAGAGACAGGGTAAAGAACAGGGTTTTCTTATTCATTGCGTTTCTCCTTACTGAATGGCAGCAAAGTAATTAACGAGACCGTTAAAGAGACTCTGGGCGATACTTCTGGGAGCCCAGGAGGAAGTCAGCATTTTTACGCGGTGGCTGTTTGTAATGAATCCCATTTCCATGAGGACAGATGGCATGGCAGTGTGTACATTGACGTAGAAGTCATTGGATCGTACGCCTCTATCCGGAATAGAAAGAGAGTTCAGTGTGGCCTGGTGCATCATCTGTGCCAGAAGCAGGTCCTTGGAACTCTTGGCATTATAATAGGCGGTGGTGCCGTCCACGGTAGAATTGGAGAAGGAATCAATGTGGATGGAAACGAAAGCATCGGCATGGGCTTCATTGGCTACATCGCAGCGGGCCTGCAGTTCCGGCGTGGCATCGGCCCAGGGACCATATACGTCTTTATCGGTGGTCCGGGTCATGACCACTTTTGCACCGGCGGAGGTCAGCATATCCCTGAGCGGTAGAGCGATGGAGAGAGTAATGTCTTTCTCATAGACCGTCTTATTGCCTACATGGCCCACGGCACCTACGTCGGTACCGCCATGCCCGGGATCAATACAGATGACCTTACCTTTCAGAACATTCTTTGCTTCATTGGAAACATTGTAAGATTTACCGGAGGTGGAAGCAGCAGAAGAAGCGGGAGAGATTGCTTTTCTCTTATTAGATTGTATAGTTCCTTTTACAGGGATATCAACAACCAGACGATGGGGCTTTTTCATTTTTGCATCCGGACGGAGAGCAAAAACCCGGATATCGTCTATTTTCTGAGGCTTTGTGAGAGCTACATCCAGGTAGGTGTCCCCGTCTTTTTCTGAAAGGGTAGCAAAATCTACAGCCCGGGGGTCCATGTCATACTGGGAGGCCACATTTCCCATAGCTGTATTTCTCATGATAACTTCGAAATTTTTACCTGCATCATCAATGGCAGCTTCTGCATGGACCGCCCTGGTCAGATCCATAGCAATGCGGACGTAGGGAGGATTGCCTTCATTGTGGACAGTCCAGCGGAGAGAATTCACCTCTGCACTTTTTGCCATGACCGGTAAGGTTAAAGGTAAAAGAATAAGAAATAATAATGCAAATAACCATTTTCCTATAGATTTCATAAAATGTCCTTTCTTACTGTGCTGGATATATGAATCAAAATACACGTAGTGGTGAATACTTTTAATTATATCACGTAAAGAAAGACAGAGGATATTTCAACCAGGGAAAATGATAATCGTCATATTTCTACAGATTTTCTTTCTCAAATTTTTAACGTAAAGTTCTTTTCACAATGACCTGTGGAGTAGACCTGGGAAGTGATTTAACAAATTCCTTATATATGTTTCCTCTTTCAGAAGTAGTAGCAAAATAGAGAAAATAGTAGTAAAATAATTACATATTGTCAAAATGAGGAAATATGGACTTTTGCAAGAAGGAGTTTTTTCAAGTGAAATCATTCTCAAGCTATTGGAAAAAAGCGGCACTTCTGGCGGCGGCTTCCCTGCTTTCCCTGGCGGCCTTTGGTCTGGCGGGCTGTGGAAACGGCGTATCGGAAGGCAGCTCTTCTGCGTCAGCTTCTTCACAGCCTGCAGCTTCCCAGACTGCACTGAAACCCGGAGTGGCGGTAGTGAAGCGGGATCCCAGTGTTCCATACAGTGTACCTGAAGGTGTTTCGGTCCTCATGTATCACATGATTGGCAATCAACAGGGAAATGCAGCTATCATGACAGAGGCCAATCTGCGAATCCAAATGAATTATCTCAGGGATCATGGCTACCATCCTATCACCATGCAGGAGCTTTATGATTATGTGACGAAAGGGGCTCCTTTGCCGGAGAAGCCGGTGTGCATTACTTTTGATGATGGCTATCTGGACAGTTATACCATTGTTTATCCGCTGATGAAGGAGTACGGATACCCCTGGACCCTGTTCCTTATTACCGATGATGTAGGGAAACCCTATAACCGCATGACCTGGGACCAGTTGAAAGAAATGGCAGACAGCCATACAGTGACTATTGCCAACCATACCCTTTCTCATCCGAAGCTTCATAACCTGGCAACGGCTAAGGAAAAGGAAAAAGAAATTGTGGAGGCAAACCAGGCGCTGAAGTACCATCTGGGAATCGATAATCCATGGCTCGCTTATCCCTATGGCGACTACGATGATGAGGTGGTGGCCATTGCAAAGAAGGCTGGCATCAAGATGGCAGTTACCACCGATGCCGGCAGGGTCCATGTAGGCAGTTATCCTTATGAGCTGAAACGGGTATATATTGGAAATGATATTTCCCTGGCCCGATTCTCTGAAAGACTGAATAAAGATAATTATACACCGGTCTGACAGGCCTTCTGCTGCTATGGCAGATCATGGGAACCCTGGTTTTTATTAGGAGCACGAATGAAACGCATATTTCACAGCTTTATATTTAAGTTCATACTGATGACATTGATTTTCTTTATCGTCACGTCACCGATTGTGGTCCTGTTCGGACCATTCGGCAATCTGAAACGTGCCGTGGTGGGAGCTATTATGCGGTCCCGCCATCCCCAGTACATCACCTGGCTCTATTCCCAGGATGAACTGAATAAAATCCTCGGCGTTGTGACTACAACGGATACGCAGAAGATGTTTTCCTTTAAGCCGCGGACTGATTCTTCCCTGACACTCAAGAAAATCGAAACATCCCGCTTCGTGGGATATCTGCTGGAAATTCCGAATCCCACCCGTGTACAGGTTGCAACGGCGGAGGATATTAATGAAAAAGGGGATACTACCAGTAACATCGCTAAAAAGAACAATGCCGTGGCCGCTATTAATGGCGGCGGGTTCTATGACCCCAATGGCACCGGTACCGGCCGTCTTCCCTATGGATTTATTATTCATGGCGGCAAGTATCTTCTGGGCCAGCAGGTCGATGATAATGAAAAGGTCGATTTTGTTGGCATGACGAAGAGCGGCAACCTGATTGCCGGCCATTATAATAAGAAACAGCTTCGGGACCTCGGCGCTGTGGAGGGGCTGACTTTTGGTCCGCCGCTCATTATTAATGGAGAAAAGGTCATTAAAAGTGGCGATGGCGGCTGGGGAATTTCTCCCCGCTCCGCCATCGGCCAGAAGAAGGATGGAACCATCCTGTTCCTCGTTATTGATGGCCGTCAGCCTGGATACAGTATCGGCGCAACCCTGGTGGATTCGCAGAATATCCTGTACGAAAATGGCGCTTACATTGCAGCCAATCTGGATGGGGGTTCTTCTACGACCCTGTACTACAATGGCAAGGTTGTGAATAAGCCGGCGGATCTTTTGGGTGAACGTATGATACCAACCGCTTTTATCGTGAAATAAGGAGGACAGGTTGAATAAGAAGTTATGCCAGCTGGCATTCTGCTTTATTTTGGGCATCGGCGTCCAGGCCGGAGCGTATCTGTATATGGACCGCGTTCTCTTTGCCCCCTTGTCCAGCGGAGACTATGATATGTCCGATGTAAAGGACAAGGTAGCGGAAGCGGCAGAAAAAGAGGGAAAGAAGCTGTATGCCAAGGTCAGCGTCAAAGGTAAGGCCTACTATTCCCATGATTTCAAATATATGGCAGATGTGACGAAGGACAGTGTTACCATTTACAAGGCCGATGATCTGAATAACCCGCAGAAGGTGGACCTGAAGAACCAGGGCGTATCCTTCTTTGAATGGATGCCTGACCGGAATCTGGCACTCATGGCCCTCTATCCTATCCATTGGAGTGGTGGACGGTGGGATGTGACGTTGGCCAGATACAATCCGGATGGAACTACCCATGAGTCCGATGCACCGATTCGGGACCTGCCCAGAAATGCAAAAATTGTGGATGTAGCTTATTCTACAGCCACAAATGCGGTATATATGAAGATGGAAGTGGGCAAAGGGCTTTACCGTATTTATCGCACCGATGCGAACTATGATACCCGCCGTATTTATGTCCAGACTTCCCATATCGGAAAAATCGCAGTGTACTATGATAAAGACCGCCTCTTCTATGATGACAGCCAGAAGGGAATTCTTTATACATTTAATGGGGATGACAGTTCCTGGCGCGTCATTTCTCCACCCGGCGCTTTCCGGCTTGTTGGACTTGGCGATGACAAGACCATTTATGCCGTAAAGATTAATACGAAAGGGGAAGTCACTGCTTACTACACAGGCAAGCTGGGAGTCGGATTTAAAGAAGTGAAGGCACTGGATACACCGGTGGATTTCAATTCCGTTACACTCCATATGATTAAAGAAGCCGCTTCCCAGGCGGGAAAATAAAAAAAGTCAGTGAAGAAAAATTTCTTCACTGACTTTTTTTGCTGTATCCGGGGACAGGCCGGGACAATATAACTCCAGAAACTTCAGGTAGAAATCATGGCCCCATTCCATTCTTCTTCTCGCCATGGGCGGCTCAAAATGGTATAATATGCGAGAAGTATGTATTCATGAAGGGAGCGCGTGAATGGAAGAGAAAGAAGAAGTCTACACGGCTGATGACCGCCTGATTGTAGCCCTGGATGTGGATTCTTTTGACAAGATGAAGGCACTGGTAGATGAATTGGGAGACCTGGTTTCTTATTATAAGGTAGGAATGGAACTGTACTACAGTGCCGGCAGTGAAACGATCCATTATCTGAAGGAACATGGGAAAAAGGTTTTTCTTGACCTGAAACTCCATGATATTCCCAATACCGTTGGACACAGCGTAGCTTCGGTGACCAGGCTGGGAGTCAACCTGATTACAGTCCATGCCGGTGGCGGCAGGGCCATGATGCAGGCAGCAGCCAGATATGCGAGAATTACAGCGGAAGAGCTGGGAGTAGAACGTCCCAAAATTCTGGCAGTTACAGTTCTTACCAGTTTCGATGACCAGGGATGGCAGGAAGTAGGGGGGCATCTTCCCATCCAGGACCATGTACTGGAACTGGCAGAGCTTGCTAAGGAATCCGGTGTGGATGGAGTTGTTGCTTCTCCTAAAGAAGCGTCCTCTATTCGTAAAATGGCGGGTGATGATTTTCTGATTGTTACGCCGGGCATCCGTCCTGCCTTTGCCCAGACCGATGATCAGAAACGTATTGCTACGCCATCGGAGGCATTCAAGGATGGCTCTTCCATGCTCGTTATCGGCCGTCCGATTACTCAGGCCATCGATCCCTGCGCTGCAGCACGGCTTATTTTAAAAGAAATTAAGGAGAATGCATGATGAACGAAAAAGAAGTTGAATCTTTACTGAAAGAAACAAAGGCAATCCTGGAAGGCCATTTCCTTCTGACCAGTGGTCTTCACAGCCCGCTCTATGTAGAAAAATTCAATGTTCTCCAGCACCCGGAATATACGGAAAAGCTTTGCCAGGAATTTGCGAACCATTTTAAGGGCAAGGGCATTGAAACGGTTATCGGACCGGCAACCGGCGGCATTATCCTTTCCCAGGTAACAGCCCGCCTCCTCGGTGTTCGTTCGATTTTCACAGAACGGGAAAATGGAAAAATGACCCTTCGCCGCGGCTTTAAAATCGCTCCCGGCGAAAAAGTGCTGATTGTGGAAGATATCGTCACCACCGGCGGTTCCATCAAAGAAGTGGTGGATGTAGTCAATAAGGCTAAGGGCGATATCGTGGGAATCGGTTTGCTCGTTGACCGTTCCGGCGGCAAGGCGGACTTTGGCGTGCCTCCTGAAAAAGTATATCCGCTCCTTCATCTTACCGTTCCGACTTATAAACCGGAAGAGTGCCCGCTGTGCAAAGCAGGGGTGCCGATTACTGAACGGGGAAGCCATCATCTGAAATAAGTAAAATATAGACATGGGAAAAGCCGTGAAAAATGTATTTTTATTTTTCACGGCTTTTTATAGTGAAGCAGGTGCCAGGAATGGAAGAGTTCATAAGGGGCATAGTGGACTATTCCATAGCCGGACACCTCTATTTATATCAGTATGGATATGATTGTATCAGCCATTATTCTGAGGTAGCGGTCCTTCTGTCAGTTCCTGCATCAGATCATGGACGGTGGTGATTTTATTGATTTTCCAGGCATTGGCACCGCAGAATACAAGACCGTGGTCCACGTCTCCTTTTACGGCTCTAATAAGAGCCTGGGTGATACAGTAGGGGGTGGTGCTGGGGTCACAGGTCTTCAGGCAATGGAAGCAGTTGGTCACCGGCATCCGTCTGTTTCTGACAGCACAGACGAAAGGATTTAACAGGGCACGGCCCGGCATGTGAACAGGACTCTGTACGATGGTCACATCTTTGGCTTTCGCTTTAACATACATGTTTTTGAATGCTTCTGATGCGTCACATTCTTTGGTGGCTACGAAGCGGGTAGCCATCTGTACGCCGGAGAGGCCCAGGGAAAGGTAGTGCTCTATATCTTTTCTATCGAAAATGCCTCCGCCGAATATGACGGGAATTTTTTTGTGGAATTTTTCTTCAAAATCCCGTACCACATCGAGAATTTCACGGATTTCCTTTTCATAACCATCACTTTCATGCATCTTGACCTGCTCCCGGGTATAGCCAAGGTGTCCCCCGGCTTTAGGACCCTCAATAACAACCAGGTCTGCGGTTCTGTTGTGGTGTTTTGCCCAGAGCTTTAGAATGACCCGTGCCGCTTTCGGAGAACCGATGATAGGGGCAATTTTTGTATCTGTTCCTTCTACACAGACTGGCAGGTCCGCCGGCAGGCCGGCTCCGGAAAAGATAATGTCCGCACCATTTTCGGCGGCCGTGCGGGCGTAATCCTCATAGTGCTGTCCGCGCCACATGATATTTACGCCGATGATGCCGTTCTTTGCTTTTTCACGGGCCCTGCGGAGCTGGTCTTTCAGAGCACGGATATTGGCTTTTACTGTATTTGTGCGGAAGTCCGGTTCGTTGAATCCGACCTGGGCAGCGGAAATTACACCGATACCGCCCTCCTTTGCCACTGCTCCCGCCAGGCCGGAAAGGCTGACACCTATTCCCATGCCTCCCTGGATAATAGGAATATTTGCGGTCAGGTCACCGATATGAAGCTTTGGAAAGTTCATAGTATTCTCCTCGCTGTTTCATAATTATGAAACCATAAAATAAATACGTTTGACAAATGCTTAGACTTAATATATTCTGTATTTACTGTAGTTTATTCTATCAAGATGGATAAGTCAATGGAGAAAATGATAAATAATTTTAGTATTTATCAAACGAAATATCTAAATAGTATGTAATAGGTAACCGCTTATCTGAATGTAGAAAGAAAAACAAAGACCTGCCTGTTTTCGTTCCATCTGCTGGTAACTAGGCAAGAATATTTCAGGCCGTAAGTTTATTCCGATAATATTTTTGACGTGAAATACTTGCATCGTTATGGTATAGTATTAGCAGTAGGTGATAAAAGTGACTGAGAAATGTAAAATGGACAAAAATAAGAGACGGGAAGCCATACAGAGTTTACTTCGCCAAAATCCATGTCTGACAGATGGGGATCTGGCAGACCATTTCTCTGTTTCCCAGGCTACAATCCGCCTTGATCGACAGGCTCTGGGCATTCCTCAAATGAGAGAGAGAATGGAACATCTCGTCATAGCCCAGCCATCGGAGGCCAGGGAAGGTATCCGTATCCTGGACCTGGATGTGGGGGATAAGGGCGTTGGGCTTTTTAAAACTGATGAAACAATGACCGATAGCGCCGGTATGGTGCCTGCAGAAAAACTGTATGGAGCGGCAGCTGATTTCGCAGAGTCCCTGGCGGGGGTTCCTTTTGCATCTACCCAGGTGGGAAATATAAAATATAAAGTTCCCGTGGTACCTGGTACACTTCTGATTGTAAAAGGCCGTATCGTACTGATGCGGGGAAACAAGAAACATATTTACATCAGTTTCTTTGCCGGAGACCAGGAGGTTTACAGGGCAAAGTTCATTATGGAGATTTTGAATCGGACGGAGGCGTCCCATGGATAAAATTGCTGTAGACGCAATGGGCGGAGATTTTGCGCCGCTGGAAATTGTGCTGGGAGCACTGCAGGCTGTACGGGAATATAAAATACCCGTGGTTCTTGTGGGGGATGAGGAAAGAATTTCCAAAATCCTGAGGGAACATCATGAAGAGTCCAATCCTCTGGTGGAAATTCATCATGCGTCCCAGGTCATTGAAATGGGGGAACATCCGGGAATGGCATTCCGGAAGAAAAAGGATGCCTCCATCTCAGTAGGAGCTCGTCTTGTAAAAAATGGTACCTGCGGCGCCCTGGTGGCACCCGGGTCCACGGGAGCAGCTGTAACTGCGGGACTTCTTGGAATTGGCCGTATTAAAGGCATCGAGCGCCCGGCTATATTGACACCGATACCTAATGAAAAAGGCGGGTATACATATCTGATAGATTCCGGCGCCAGTGCCCAGCCAAAGATGGAAACCTATGTGCAGAATGCACTGCTTGGTTATATTTATGCGAAGAAAGTGGCCGGCATAGATTCTCCTCGTGTTGGCCTTCTGAATATTGGTGCGGAAAGTGCGAAAGGTAGCCCTCTGGTGGCGGAAGCCAATGGGGTACTGAGCCGTCAGAACATCATCCCCTTTGCAGGCAATGCAGAGGGACGAGATGTGATGACCGGAGATTTTGACGTCATTGTGACTGATGGATTTACGGGCAATGTGGTACTTAAATTTGGCGAAGGGGCAGGGAAACTGATTGCTTCGCTCCTGAAAGAGGCAGTCATGCAAGGAGGCCTTCGGGCTAAACTGGGGGGACTTCTTTTGAAGCCGGCCCTGAAGAAATATGTGGCAAAACGGTTGGATTATGCAGAATATGGCGGTGCCCCGCTCCTGGGTATCAGGGGTGTTCTGCTGATCTGCCACGGCGCTTCAAAGGCAAAGGCCATTAAGAATGCTATTCGTATGGCTAGGGATGTATGTAATGAACATCTGGACCAGGTTGTTACAGAAGCCCTGACCCAGATGAAAAATGAAGAAATGCAGGGCAGTGCCGATTGAATCGGTACTTCTGCTCCTTTCAGGGAAAGGATTATTTGATGATGAATGATATACGTTCAGCCGGCATTCTGGGAACCGGCCATTATGCACCGGAAAAGATACTGACCAATGCGGATCTGGAAAAAATGGTAGACACTTCCGATGAATGGATTCGTACTCGGACAGGCATTGAAACAAGGCATATTGCTGCCCAATCTGAAAACACATCGGACCTTTGCATCAAGGCAGCCCAAAAAGCGATGGAAGCATCAGGGCTTACACCGGATGATATTGATTTCGTCCTGGTAGCTACGGCATCCCCGGATTATGTAGTGCCTTCTACTGCTTGTCTTGTACAGGATAAACTGGGATGCACCCATGCCGGGGCCATGGATATTTCTGCCGGCTGCTCCGGCTATATTTATGCAACGGCCCTTGCTTCGAACCTGGTAAAGGCAGGTATGTACAAACATATCCTGATTGTGGGGGCAGAAATTCTGTCCCGCCTGGTGAACTGGCATGACCGTTCTACCTGTATCCTCTTTGGTGATGGTGCAGGAGCTGCGGTTATTGGGGAAGTGCCAGAGGGATATGGTCTTCTGGCTTCTGACCTGAGATCCGATGGAAGTCTTGGCAAGATACTGGATATACCGGCCAGCGGTGTAGCAGAACCGGTGACACACCGGGCTATTGATTCGGGCCGTATCTATATACATATGGAAGGACCAGAAGTGTTCAAGGCAGCGGTACGCCATATGGATGCCACAACTCTGAAAACACTGGATAAGGCTGGCCTGAAAAAAGAGGATATCGATATGTTTATTGCCCATCAGGCGAATAACCGTATTATCCAGGCCATTGCCAAGCGTCTTGGACTTCCACCGGACAAAATGTGGGTAAATGTAAACCGTTTCGGTAATACATCCGCTGCGTCTGTAGGGATTGCTTTGGACGAGGCCGTACGGGCAGGTAAAGTTCACCATGGCGACATTGTGGTACTTACCGGATTTGGTGCGGGCCTTACCTGGGGCTGCGACATCATGCGCTGGATGTGAGTGGAGGAAAAGATAGCCTGCGGCCTTTTTAGAAGCTTTCTATTCCTTTCATTCGTAATAATACGATCTATACCATTTTTCTTATTCATGAGGTGATACAATGAAACTTGCATTTCTTTTTCCCGGACAGGGATCCCAGAAAGTGGGAATGGTTCATGATCTTTACGAAAAATATGATTCCGTAAAGAAACTGGTTGAAGAAGCAGATGATACGCTGGGCTTTTCTATTTCTAAAATGATGTTTGAAGGACCTGATTCCGAACTGATGAAGACGGAATTTACCCAGCCCGCTATTCTGACTGCCAGTGTGGCTGTATGGCAGGTGCTGAAAGAAAAGGGAATCGAGCCGGATATTGCTGCCGGCCACAGCCTGGGCGAATATTCCGCACTGGTAGCGGCTGGAGCCCTCTCTTTTGCTGATGCAGTGAAGACAGTCCATCTCCGTGGCCGTTTTATGCAGGAAGCAGTACCCCTTGGAGAAGGCGGTATGGCTGCAGTTATCGGATTGAAACCGGAAAAGATTGTGGAAGTCTGCAAGCCCGTTTCTACGGACAGCGAACCGGTGCAGGCTGTAAATTTCAACTGCCCGGGACAGGTAGTTATTGCCGGAGCTACAAAAGCTGTGGAAAAGGCCTGTGATGCGTTGAAGGCAGCAGGTGCCCGCCGTGCAATTATGCTGAAAGTCAGTGCGCCTTTCCATTCCACACTCATGGAACCGGCTGCTAAACGTCTGAAGGAAGTACTGGATTCCATTACTATCCATGATACCTATATCCCGGTGGTGGCTAATGTGAATGCGAAGGAAGAAACAAAGGCAGAGGATATTCGCAGGAATCTGGTGGACCAGGCTGCCCATCCGGTACATTGGGAAGAATCTGTCCGTAACATGATCGCCGGCGGTGTTGATTACACTGTAGAAGCCGGTCCGGGAACTGTGCTTTCCGGATTCATGAGAAAGATTGACCGTTCCATTCCCTGCCATCATGCAGAAGATGTGGCAACGGTGGATGAGACAGCAGCAGCTCTGAAAGGAGAATAATCCATGGAAAACGTTGAAAAATCTGCACTTGTTACCGGAGCATCCCGGGGAATCGGAAGGGCTATTGCCATTGCCCTGGCATCCAGGGGATACTGCGTAGCGTTAAACTATGCCGGCAGCCGGGAAGCGGCGGAAAAGGTAAAAGAAGAGATTGAAGCTGCCGGAGGAAGGGCATTTACCCTGCAGGGGGATGTGTCCAAAAGTGAAGATGTGGACCGTATTTTCAAAACGGTTAAAGAAGAGTTTGGTGGTCTGGATGTTCTCGTAAATAATGCCGGGATTAACCGGGACGCCCTACTGATTCGTATGAAGGAAGAAAATTGGGATGACGTGATTGCCACAGACCTGAAAAGCGATTTTTTGACGATCAAAGCGGCTGCGCCGATTATGATGAGAAAACGGAAGGGATCTATTATTAATATTTCTTCCGTAGTAGGGCTCATGGGCAATATTGGACAGGCAAACTATGCCGCTGCCAAAGCAGGAGTCATTGGATTGACCAAAGCCTGTGCAAAGGAACTGGCAGCCCGCCATATCCGGGTGAATGCAGTAGCTCCAGGGTTCATTGAGACCGCTATGACCGATGGTATTCCGGAAAAAATCAGAGAAGGCATGATTGCTTCTATTCCTCTGGGCCGCATGGGGCAGCCGGAAGATATAGCCAAAGCTGTCTGCTTCCTGGCTTCCGATGATGCCGTCTATATCACCGGGCAAGTCCTTGTCGTAGATGGTGGCCTCGTGATGTAAAGTCCCTGGGAGGCTTTTTCCGCAATCAGGCGGATGCCTGTTAAAATTTTCAAAAACAGGTGACAACCTCCCGTGGTTGTAATATAATCAGAAAGGTACTATTTTCAATGAAAGGTGGTGAAATCATAATGAGCACTTTTGACAGAGTAAAGAAAATCGTTGTTGACCAGCTCGGCGTAAACGAAGCTGATGTAACCATCGATTCTACTTTCATTGACGACCTGGGCGCTGATTCCCTCGATATCGTTGAACTGATCATGGCATTTGAAGAAGAATTCGATATCGAAATTCCGGACGATGCTGCAGAAAAGATCAAGACAGTAAAGAACGCTGTAGACTATATCGACAGCCAGATTCAGTAATACAGGAATTTGTCATACTCATAATGGAAGCCGGGGAACCTGTTCCCCGGCAAACCAGTATGATAGGGGAAAATGCCCCAAAAAAGAGGGTGACCGGTGTTGCCCGTTTTTTTGAGGTCTTATCCCTGTGCGCAGTTTTATTTTAACCAAGAACATTTATAGCGAGGTGCTCCTTAATGGAAAAAAGAAGAGTTGTTATTACGGGTATGGGCGTTGTTTCTCCGGTTGGTATCGGTACCGATGCATTCTGGGATGCCCTGATGGCCGGAAAATCCGGTGTTGGTCCCATTACTGAATTTGATGCGGAAGGATTTCCTGTCCGTATTGCTGGTGAAGTTAAAGATTTTGATGCCGTGAAATATGTGGGAGACAGGAAAGCTGTCCGTCACATGGACAGGAATGTGCAGTTTGCCGTAGCTGCAGCAAAGATGGCTGTGGACGATGCAAAGCTGGATATGACAAAGGAAGATCCGAATCGTGTGGGTACCATTATCGGTACCGGCATCGGTGGTATTAATACCATGGAAGAAACGGTTCACCGCATCGATATCAAGGGACCGACGAAGGTTAATCCCTTTGCAGTACCCATGATGATTGCAAACATGGCGGCAGGCCAGGTGTCCATTAATTTTGGCCTCATGGGACCGGTACTGGCAGATGTTACTGCCTGTGCTTCCGGTAACAATGCTATTGGCCGTGCTACACGGACCATCCAGTACGGCGATGCGGACGTCATGTTTGCCGGTGGTACAGAAGCGGCAGTAGCCAAGACTCCTATGGCCGGATTTGCAGCTATGAAAGCTCTCTCTTCCCGGGACTGCCCGCCGGAAGAAGCATCCTGCCCCTTTGATGTAAGAAGAGATGGATTCGTTCTTGGTGAAGGCAGCGGTGTCCTGATTCTGGAAGAACTGGAACATGCAAAGAAGAGAGGCGCCCATATTTATGCGGAAGTCATCGGCTATGGTTCCAATGGTGATGCATATCATATTACAGCTCCCCGTCCGGGTGGTGTCCTGGCTGCACGGTGCATGCAGAAAGCTATCGATGATGCTGGTATTTCTCCGAATGACATCGACTATATCAATGCTCATGGTACTTCCACAGGGCTGAACGATAAAAATGAAACAAAAGCCATTAAAGATGTGCTCGGAAAACATGCCTATGATGTGGTCATTAACTCCACAAAATCAATGACTGGCCATCTCCTTGGCGCTGCCGGTGCTATCGAAGCGGTTGTCTGTGTCCTTTCCATTGAACATAACCGGGTACACCAGACTCTGAACCTGAAGACTCCGGATCCTGAATGCGACCTGGATTATGTACCGGAAGGACCGCGGGATGTTAAGGTGGACGTAACCATGTCCAATGCCTTCGGATTCGGCGGACATAACGCCGTCGTCATCATGAGGCGCTATGAAGAATGAGCCACGCTGAAACAAGACGGAAGGAGCGGCTTGAGGCTGTCCGGAAATTTGCAGAGGATAATGATATTCCCATGCAGAACATAGAGCTTCTGAATACCGCTCTTACCCATACTTCCTATGCCAATGAGCATAAGGGAGAAGTGATTCATGACAATGAAAGACTGGAATTTCTTGGGGATGCCGTTCTTGATCTGGTGGTTGGGGAATACCTTTTTCTCCGCTTTCCATCCTGGCCGGAGGGAAAGCTGACCCGGGCCAAAGCCAGTGCCGTGTGCAAGCCGGCCTGTGCAGAATGTGCCGCAAAGTTCCAGGTAGGAAAGTATATGCTCCTCGGAAAGGGAGAAGAAATGTCCGGTGGCCGGACAAGGATGTCTATTCTGGGCGATGCTTTCGAGTCCATTATTGGTGCTGTTTACCTGGATAACAACTATGAAGTGGCGGCCCGTTTTATTCTCGGACATCTTAAGAAATACCTTGATCTCATTGATGAAGGTAACTATGACCATGACTATAAGACAGACCTTCAGGAACTGGTCCAGAAGCATGGGGATGTAGAAATCCGTTACAATGTTATTCACGATGAAGGGCCGGATCACGATAAGACCATTTGGATGCAGATCACCATTAATGGCAGGGATTTCGGTACCGGTATCGGAAAAAATAAAAAAGAAGCAGCCCAGAGAGCTGCTAAGGAAGCTATCAGCCGCATCAGAAAAGGGACAGCTGTATAAGAAAAACAGTACCATGGGATAAAGAATCACCATGGTACTGTTTTTTGATGGATTATGGACGTTGATATGAGCAGAACTGAGCCATTCTGACGGGGATATAGAATTGAATGAGGACAGCAGGAAATCCACTGCGGCAGGTTTTGTGCTGACATAAAGGATTGAAATTTCAGCATTATGAACCTGTATTTTTGGGGGCCAATCTCATGGCGTCCCTTTTTTCTCCTTGCCGGTCATGATATAATAAAATAGAAAATCATCGATTAATCGAAACTATTCAACCATGGATAGTTTCATTTTCTTTATAAAGGAAAGTGTTATCTACTATGGATCGCAGCAGGATCAAACGGGCCTATATGGAGCCCATGATTCCATTCACCCTGAAAGCTCCTTTCCAGCCGACCGGAGACCAGCCGAAGGCAGTAAAGTCCCTTGTGGACGGTCTCAATGAAGGGCAGTGGGCCCAGGTGCTTCTGGGAGCGACGGGCACCGGCAAGACATTTACCATGGCCAAGGTGATTGAACAGGTACAGCGGCCGACGCTCATCATCTCACCGAATAAAACTCTGGCAGCCCAGACAGCCAGTGAGTTCAAGGATTTCTTTCCTGATAATGCAGTATATTATTTCGTCAGTTACTACGATTATTACCAGCCGGAATCCTATGTACCCCAGACTGATACTTATATAGAAAAGGATTCTTCCAGAAATGAAGAAATTGACCGTCTCCGCCATTCTGCCACCATGGCTCTTTTCGAACGGCGGGATGTCATTATCGTGGCTTCCGTTTCCTGCATCTATGGATTAGGGGACCCGGAAGATTACAGCACCATGGGCCTGTCCCTGCGGCCAGGAGAAGAAATTGAACGGGATAAAATTATTGAAAAACTGGTGAACATGCAGTACATGCGAAACGATATGAATTTCACCAGAGACACATTCCGTGTGAGGGGAGATACAATTGACGTATTTCCGGCATCGGAAAATAATGTGGCTGTGCGGATTGAGATGTTCGGGGATGAAGTGGATTCGCTCACCGAGTTCGATGTGCTTACCGGAGAAACAGTGGCAGAACGGAACCATATCGGTATTTTCCCGGCGTCCCATTATGTGACCAGCTCTGATAAGCTGAAAAGGGCCATTGGCTCTATTGAAGTGGAACTGGAGGCCCGGCTGAAGGAACTTCGGGACCAGGGAAAACTGTTGGAAGCCCAGCGGCTGGAGCAGAGAACGAACTATGATCTTGAAATGATGCAGGAAGTAGGCTATTGCTCCGGCATTGAAAACTATTCCCGCCATATGTCAAACCGAAAGCCTGGAGAACCGCCGTATACGCTGCTTGACTATTTCCCTGATGATTTTCTGATTATGATTGATGAATCCCATGTCACTGTTCCCCAGCTGCGGGCAATGTATAATGGCGACCAATCCAGAAAACAGACACTGGTGGATTATGGATTCCGTCTTCCCAGTGCTTTGGATAATCGGCCGCTCACGTTTGATGAATTTACAGAACGGATTAACCAGATTATCTATGTTTCAGCCACGCCGGGCCCCTATGAAATGGGGGTCCAGACAAATTTGGCGGAACAGATTATACGACCAACCGGTCTTTTGGACCCCAGTATCGAAGTTCGTCCGGTGGAAGGGCAGATGGATGACCTTCTCGGGGAGATTCACAAATGGGTAGAGGCCCACGAACGGGTTCTCATTACTACATTGACTAAGAAAATGGCGGAGGACCTCACCGATTTTCTGACGGAAGCAGGAGTAAAAGTGCGCTATCTCCATTCCGATGTAGCTACCATCGAACGAGCAGAAATTATCCGGGACCTCCGTGCTGGTGTTTTCGATGTACTCGTAGGTATCAACCTGCTTCGGGAGGGTCTGGACATGCCGGAAGTGTCCCTGGTGGCAATTCTGGATGCCGATAAGGAAGGCTTTCTCCGTTCCGAGACGTCCATGATCCAGGTTATTGGCCGGGCAGCCCGTAATGAACATGGCCACGTTATCATGTATGCGGACCGGGTGACGAAGTCTATGAAATACGCCATTGATGAGACCAACCGCCGCCGGTCTATACAGGAAGCTTACAATAAAGAACATCATATTGTTCCCCATACTGTACAGAAACGGGTCAAGGATCTCATTGACCTTACGAAGATAGAGGAAAAGCCGGCGGACTATAAGAAGTCCAGAAACGGCGAAGAAGAATTATCCGATGAAGAACTGTACATGCAGATGCAGCAGACGGAAAAGGATATGAAACGGGCTGCTAAATCCCTTGAATTTGAGGAAGCTGCCATGTGGAGAGACCAGCTGGCCAAGCTGCGCCAGATGTGGACCGACCGCTATGGCTCCCGGGCAGATGCTGCCCTGAAGCGGGTGAGTGCCGGAAAGAAGCGGATTAACCGGCCGATGAAGAAGAGAGTGTAGAGTCAATAGAGTCTGAGATTGAAATCTCTATACAATCAAATGGGCTTCAGCAAATCATCAAACTAATTTACGGGCATAGACAATCCATGCCGTTTACATACAATAGAAAGGACAACCATGGAAAAAGGCATTGTCATTCAGGGAGCCCGTCAGAATAACCTTAAAAATATCAATCTGACTCTTCCCCGAAATAAGCTTATTGTTTTTACCGGATTATCGGGATCAGGGAAGTCATCCCTGGCCTTTGATACGATTTATGCAGAGGGACAGCGAAAATATGTGGAGTCCCTGTCTGCCTATGCCCGTCAGTTCTTAGGGCAGATGAATAAGCCTGACGTAGATAAGATTTCCGGACTTTCACCGGCTATTTCTATCGACCAGAAATCTACGAGCCACAATCCCCGTTCCACCGTAGGTACGGTCACAGAAATCTACGATTACCTTCGCATGCTCTACGCTCATGCCAGCCGGGCTTTCTGCCCGAAGTGCGGAAAACCCATCAAGCGGCAGACAGTGGATCAGATTGTGGATGCCCTGACGGCACTGGGAGAAAGGACGAAACTGATGATCCTGGGACCTGTGGCAGCCCAGAAGAAGGGAACCCATAAAAAACTGCTGGAAGAGCTTCGAAAGGAAGGTTATGTCCGGGTACGGGTAGATGGTACTGTTTTCTCTCTGTCTGACGACATTGAACTGGAAAAGAATAAAAAGCATACCATCGAGGTGGTGGTGGACCGCATCATTATCAAGGATGGCATTGTGCGCAGGCTTACTGACTCTGTAGAGGCTGCCCTGAAACTGGGGGATGGTCTCATGGTAGCTGCAGTAGTGGGCGGAAAAGACTACCTCTTCAGTACCCACTTTGCCTGCCCGGACTGCGGCATTTCCCTGCCGAAACCGGAACCCCGTATATTTTCTTTCAATAATCCCTTCGGCGCCTGCCCCGCCTGTATGGGCCTGGGGTCTTCCCTGGAGGCTGATTTCAGGCGGATTCTTCCTGATCATGATACGCCATTCCGTCTGGGAGCTATTAAGCCTTTTCCCTATAATAAGGAAAGCTGGCTGTATAAGCAGCTCGATGCATTTCTGAAGTCCTATGGCCTTACCATGGATGCTTCTTTCAATGATCTCCCATCGGAAGGGCAGAAAGAATTTGAGTATGGGGGCACGGAGCTCCTGACCTTTGATTATACGAACCAGGATGGAGAAACAAAGACCTATCATCGGGTCTTTGAAGGTCTGGTGCCCATGACGAAGCGGCGGTATGAAGAAGCCTGGACTGACAAAATGAAGGAAACCCTGGCAAATTATCTCATTGAAAAGCCCTGCCCTGTTTGTCACGGTGCCCGGCTCCGTCCGGAAAGTCTTGCCTTTAAAGTGGGAGGGAAAAATATTTCTGAACTCTCCGATATGCCGGTATCGGAATTGCTGCCTTTTCTTGACCACCTGGAGTTGACGGAAAAGGAAAAAATTATTGCGGACCAGATTCTCAGGGAAGTAAAGAGCCGTCTTACATTTTTGTCTAATGTGGGACTGGAATACCTGACGCTGTCCCGGGGAGCTTCTACCCTTTCCGGCGGCGAGGCCCAGCGCATCCGGCTGGCTACCCAAATTGGCTCCGGACTGGTAGGGGTGCTTTACATTCTGGATGAACCGTCCATCGGGCTCCATCAGCGGGATAATGATAAACTCCTTGCTACACTGAAGGGCATGCGGGATCTGGGAAATACGCTCATTGTCGTTGAGCATGATGAAGATACCATTCGCAGTGCTGACTGGGTCGTAGACATCGGTCCCGGAGCCGGTGAAAATGGAGGATATGTGGTGGCCCAGGGGACTCCTGAAGATATCAAAAAGGTGAAAAATTCCATTACCGGTGCCTATCTACGGGGCGAAAAATATATACCTCTTCCGGAACACCGTCGAAAGAGGAATGGACTTTTTCTGACTGTTAAAGGGGCTTCAGAACATAACCTGAAACATATTAATGTCTCATTTCCACTGGGAGCCTTTACGGTGGTGACAGGGGAATCGGGATCCGGAAAAAGTACTTTGGTCAATGAAATCCTTTTTCAGGGGCTTTCCAACATCAAAAACCATACATCCTACGCCACCGGGAAATATGACTCTATGCAAGGTGCAGAATATGTGGACAAGATTATCGACATAGACCAGCAGCCCATCGGGCGGACTCCAAGGTCCAATCCCGCTACTTACACCGGCGTATTCAATGATATCCGTGAACTCTTCAGCCAGACATCGGAAGCAAAGATGCGGGGCTATAAGCCAGGACGTTTCAGTTTCAATATCAAAGGCGGCCGTTGCGAGGCCTGTCACGGTGATGGCATCATAAAGATTGAAATGCAATTTCTTTCTGATGTTTATGTGCCCTGTGAAGTCTGCCACGGCGCCCGGTATAATCGGGAAACCCTGGAAGTCCGTTACAAAGGAAAGAACATTTCCGATGTTCTCAATATGACCGTAGATGAGGCGGTGCCGTTCTTTGAGAATCATCCCCGAATTCTGCGGAAACTGGAGACCCTCCAGGAAGTGGGCCTTGGTTATATCCATCTGGGACAGCCGGCGACCACCATGTCTGGCGGTGAAGCCCAGCGCGTAAAGCTGGCTACGGAACTTATGCGCCGGGGAACGGGAGATACGCTCTATATCCTCGATGAGCCGACCACTGGCCTGCACAGTGAGGATATACGGAAACTCCTCATTGTTCTCCAGAAGCTGGTGGACCAGGGAAATACGGTGGTTGTCATCGAACACAACCTGGACGTAGTGAAAGTGGCGGACCATATTATCGATCTCGGCCCCGAAGGCGGCGACAGGGGTGGTGAAGTGGTAGCCACCGGAACACCGGAAGAAATCTGTAAGGTGGCCCGTTCCTATACCGGTCAGTATCTGAAGCCTGTCATTGAACGGACCCGGAAAGTCATGGAGGCCCATAAGAATGATTGACGTAAACGATAAGATCCGGGCCAAAGTAGAAGCCCTGCCGGACTCTCCTGGCGTGTACCGCTGGAAAGACAAGGATGGCCGCATCATTTACGTTGGGAAAGCAAAAAATCTGAAAAACCGGGTCCGCTCCTACGTGCGGGAAGATAAGAACCGGTCTCCCAAGGTGGCTGCCATGATCCGCCACGCCGAGGACCTGGATATTACCATGACCGCCACAGAAATGGAAGCACTTATTCTGGAGTGCAACCTGATCAAGGAAATCCATCCGAAGTACAATATTTCCCTGCGGGATGATAAGTCTTATCCCTACGTGAAAATTACCACCTATGATGAATGGCCGCGGATCTTTGTGACCCGGAATATCCGTCACGATGATGGGGCCAAGTATTTTGGTCCATTTACCGATGTAGGGAGTCTTCGGACCACATTGTCCCTGCTCCGCCGGTTTTATCCCATCCGCAGCTGCCGGTCCATGAAAGTATCCCGACCCTGCCTTCAGTATCATCTCCATCTCTGCTGCGCTCCCTGTGCCGGACTCTGTACAAAGGAAGAATATCAGTCCTATGTGAAAACGGTGTGTGACCTTTTTGAGGGGAAAAATACGGGTCTTGTGCAGGAACTGAAGAAAAAAATGGAAGAAGCTTCAGAGGCAATGGAGTTTGAAAAGGCTGCCAAATATCGGGACCAGGTTCGTGCCATTGAATCTGTGCAGCAGCGGCAGAATATCGTAGCCAATGAAGGGGACTTTGATGTAGTCGGGCTGGACAGGGATGGCAGCCATGCAGGTCTGGAAGTTTTTTACATTCGATATGGCCGGATGGTGGGAAAAGAAAATTTCAGCATTCCTGAAAGCGAGAGCGAAACGGATGAAGAAATTATTACCGCTTTCATTCGGGATTTCTATGGCGGTAATCCCACGGCTATTCCCAAGGAAATCATTGTGCCTCTTCTACCGTCGGACTGCGAACTGATTTCCTCCTGGATGACAAAGCTCAAAGGCACTGAGGTCTCCATACAGGTGCCCCAGCGGGGATTTAAAAGGCGGCTGAAGGATATGGCCATGGCCAACGCTTCCAAGTACCTGTCCGATAAGAAGCTGCAGTGGGAATACCAGGATGCCCGGGAACAGGGAGCTGTGAAGAAACTGAAGGATCTCCTCCACCTGCCAAGGCTGCCGGAACGGATGGAATGCTTTGATATTTCCCATAATCAGGGCGCCGAGACTACGGGGTCCATGGTGGTCTTTGAACACGGCCGCCCGGCAAAGCGGGAATATAGGAAATTCAAGCTCCGTACGACCCAGGGCCATGCGGACGACTTCAAATCCATGGCGGAAGTCATGACCCGCCGTTATGGCAATGAAAAAGATTGGCCTGCGCCGGACCTCATCGTCCTCGATGGAGGATTGGGGCAGCTCCATGCTGCCCTTCCTGCCATCCGTGGTGCCGGTTGTGATGCACCGGTTATCGGATTGGCTAAGCGAATTGAAGAAATCTATGTAGAAGGCTCCGAGGATCCCATTATTCTTGACCATCATGAACCGGCTCTTCAGCTCCTGCAGTTTATTCGAGATGAAGCCCACCGGTTTGTCATTACGTATCACCGGCAGTGGACGAACAAGAGAAACACAGAGTCCATACTGGATCATATTGAAGGTATTGGTCCTAATCGCAGAAATGCCCTGTGGCATGCATTCCGCTCTTTGGATGAAATGAAGAAAGCCTCAGTGGAGGAACTGTCCCAGGTGCCGGGCATGAATAAAAGGGCAGCGGAGGCGGTGTACCAGTTCTTCCGTATGCGGAAGGATGAAAAGCAGATGGTTATTAACGGAGTGAAAGAAAAATAGCAAAGAAAGGAATTGGCCTGCCCCCTGAATCTAGGGAAGCGCTGATTAATTCGCAGAGTCCGATTATACATGTATTTTCATGC
>NZ_UQKJ01000024.1 GCF_900541605.1 uncultured Dialister sp.
CCCGCACGAATGACTCTATCCATCAGCGCCGCCCAACAGCTCGACAAACTGAAATTGGCCTATTTTGTTTTCTCTTTTCTTTCCCCTTCCAAGTGCGGTATAATAAAACGACATGGTTATTATTATTTGAGGTGAAACATGACTGACTTGGAAGAAATAAAAAGACGCCGCACTTTTGCCATCATTTCCCACCCGGATGCCGGCAAGACAACGCTGACCGAAAAACTTCTGCTCTACGGTGGAGCTATCCATCTGGCAGGTTCCGTTAAAGCACGAAAAACAGCCCGCTATGCCGTTTCAGACTGGATGGAAATCGAAAAACAGCGCGGTATTTCTGTAACCAGCTCTGTGCTTCAGTTTGATTACAACGGCTGCCGTATCAATATTCTTGATACCCCAGGCCATGCGGATTTCTCTGAAGATACGTACCGGACACTTATGGCCGTTGACTCGGCGGTCATGGTCATTGATGTGGCCAAGGGGGTAGAAGCCCAGACCAAAAAACTTTTCAAGGTTTGTTCGGACCGGGGTATTCCTATTTTTACTTTTGTCAATAAGATTGACCATTTTGGTAAGAATCCCTTTGACCTGATGGCAGATATTGAAGATGTACTGGGAATCCGTTCCTGTCCCATGAACTGGCCTATCGGTGTGAATGGAGACTATACGGGTATTTATGACCGGGAAACGGAGATGTGCCATCTCTTTATCAAGGATAATGCCCACGGTGTAAAAAAGCTGGATGTGATTTCCGGAAAAATGGATGATGAAAAAATCACATCCCATCTGAGCCCGGAAGTAATCCAGTCTCTGAAGGATGACCTGGAACTGCTGGATGAAGCGGGGGACCCCTTCGATGCAGATAAGGTGGCAAAGGGAGAACTGACGCCCATGTTCTTTGGCTCCGCTATGACGAACTTTGGCGTGCAGCCGTTCCTTGAAAAGTATCTGGAACTGGCACCGCCGCCGGAACCAAGAAAAACACTGGAAGGCACAGTTTCTCCTGAAGATCCGAATTTCTCGGCCTTTGTGTTCAAAATCCAGGCCAATATGGATCCGAAGCACCATGACAGGGTGGCATTCATGCGTATCTGCTCCGGAGTCTTTGAAAAGGGAGTCAGTGTCCTGCACCGGCAGAGCGGCAAGATGATTCGTCTTTCCCAGCCCCAGCAGTTTCTGGCTACAGAAAGGCAGACTGTGGAAAAAGCCTATCCCGGTGATATTATCGGCGTCTTTGATACCGGTGAGCTGGGCGTTGGGGATACGGTATGTGAGAAGAAACATCCTGTTACTTTTATTGATTTCCCCGTATTCCCGCCGGAACTTTTTGCAAGACTTTCCCCGGAAAGCAGTATGAAGAGAAAACAGTTCCTGAATGGCGTGACACAGCTCGCCCAGGAAGGAGCTATTCAGGTCTATAAACAGCCTTATATTATGGAATCCTTCATTATAGGTGCAGTTGGCCAGCTGCAGTTCGAAGTCATGAAGTACCGCCTGGAAAATGAATATAATGTATCTGTCAATCTGGAACCTTTAGGCTTTACCACAGCCCGGTGGACGGAGGGTGATGTACCGCCGGAAGAACTGGTGGGTATCGACAATGCCATGGTGGTTTACGACCGTCGTGAGCGACCCGTTTACCTCCTGCCCAATGCCTGGCAGGCAGGATGGCTTGCCCAGAGAAACCCGAAGGTTAAATTTCTGGAAAGTCCGCCCCTTGGCGTGGCTGAACTGGAAGGAAACTGATGGAAATGGCCCCGCAGATTTTCTGCGGGGTTTTCTGTTTGAATGAACGGTGAGACAGAAGAGGAGCAGTACTGCCAATTTCAGTTTGTCGAGCTGGTGGGCGGCGCTGATGAATAGAGTCATTCGAGCGAGAGCTTCTAGCTACTCCATGCGAATGACTCTACCCATCTGCGCCGGACACAGTAGCTCGACAAACCATCATTTTTCATTCACCATTTCTATGACAAAATGTTATAATAACAAAAAGACTATACCGGTAAAGGTGGTGAAGGGATGGCAAGGCGAAAAGGACTGAAACAGTGGGACGTGATTACACGGGAAGGGTGGCTCCGGCTTATGGGTAACCCTGCAGTCATGACTCATCTCATGATGGAAATCTTTGACCGGCTTTATCATGCTGCGGATCATATGGATAATGGGAAAAATATTGCCGCCGCCCTTCATATGGAATACCGTGCCCTGAATTCTGCTGTAGGCTGGGCAGGAGGCAAAATCCGGGAGCTGGTGGAACAGGGCAGAGTTCCGGTTTATCCGGAAAAAGAAAAAAAGAAAAGAATCCGGAAAAAGCAGCAGAATCCAGGCCCCTATGAAACCTATACATTGGATGGCGAAAAGGTGACCGGAATGGCTTCCGAAATGCCGGAAACCTGCGATCGTGCTCCTTGGGAATATGTTTTTGACGGTACGGAAGGAGAGGGTGGTGCTTATTACTGGATCCTGAAACCGGAAGCGGTCCGGGCATACAGGGAAATACAAACGGCCAAAGGAACGGTTCCCCTTGAAATTCAGCATATTCTGGAGGAAGATGAATCAGCGGCAGGCATGGAAGGAAGCCTGTTTGCCAAATCCGCTGCTGTTACGGTGAGACGAATCCGTAGAGAATTGGAAGAAGAAAATTCATTCCAGAGAAAGTCCATGGTAGAAGAGCCGTGCTGTCTTGTCTGTGGCGTTCGCCGGATTTCCCTTTTGCAGGCATTCCCCTATGAAGAGGGAGATAAAAGAACGAAGGGACCTCTGTTCTGTCCTACCCATGGAGCTCTGTTTTCTGCCCACCTGATTTCATTTACCAATAAAGGGGAGTTGCTTGTATCGCCAGCTCTTTCCGAAAAAGAGAGGGAGCTATTCCAGCTCAGGCCCGGCGACAGGGCAAAGGCTCCATTTAAACATCGCCGCATGGCACTGCACCGTAAGATTTTTAACCAGGAAGCGAGGAAACTCAAATGATTTTATCCGGCAGGGAAATCGTCCGTCACATGGGCGAAGAAATCATCATTGATCCTTTTGATCCCAAGAAAGTCAATCCAAACAGTTATAACCTGACTCTTTCTGACGAGCTCATGGTATATAACAACCATGAACTGGACATGAAGAAAAGGAATGAAGGCCAACTGCTCCATATTCCTGAAGAGGGAATCGTGCTCCAGCCGAATAAACTCTATTTGGGAAGGACAAGGGAATACACGAAAACAAAGTGCTTCGTTCCTATGCTGGAAGGCCGTTCTTCCATCGGAAGGCTGGGCCTTTTCATCCATGTGACCGCAGGGTTCGGAGACGTTGGCTTTTCCGGCTACTGGACGCTTGAAATGTTCTGTGTACAGCCTATTCGTATATATGCAGGCGTGGAAATCTGCCAGATTTATTTCCATACGGTTCTGGGCGAAGCAGACAGCTATGACAGTGGAAAATACCAGAACAATAAGGGAATTCAGCCAAGCCTCCTTTACAAAGATTTCGAAAAGTAGTATTATAATGATAACTTTATAGCACAACGAGCGAAGAAGCTGCAGCAGACGCATAGGGATTTCCTGTGCGCCGGGCTGCTTTTTTATTTCACTCTGTGCGGAGAATTTGGGAAGACACCGATGGAATTCAATACATAGACAGGTATCGGACTTTCCGTTAGAGGGTTAAGGAGGACGGCATTATGAAGAAAACATTGAAAAAGCTGATTGTTGCAGGCGCGTTCTGCATGGCAGGTGCAGCTCTTCTCGCAGGATGCGGCGGTGGAAGCGGTGGATCCGGTTCCGCTGGAGGTGGCAAGCAGTTCCTGAATATTGCTACTGGTGGCACAGCAGGTACCTATTATCCTTTAGGTGGTGCACTGGCCGAACTTCTGAACCAGAATATTAAAGGCATGAATGCATCTGCCCAGTCCACCGGCGCTTCTGTGGCCAATGTCAATATGCTGAAAGATGGCTCTGTAGATATTGCATTCATCCAGAATGATATTGCCTACTATGCAGCCAACGGCAAGGAAATGTTCAAGGACAATAAGATGGATAATCTCCGTGGTATTGCAGCTCTCTATCCGGAAACCATCCAGTTTGTTACCACTAAAGATAAGGGCATCAAGACTATTGCTGACCTGAAAGGCAAGAAAGTCGCTGTTGGTGCTTCCGGCTCCGGTGCTGAAGCCAATGCCCGTCAGATTCTTGAAGCCTATGGCATTACCTATAATGATATTGATGTACAGTATCTGTCCTTCGGCGAAGCAGCAGATGCCCTGAAAGATGGAAACGTAGACGCAGGTGTCGTAGTAGCTGGCTATCCGACAGCTGCTATCCAGGACCTGGCTGCTAATAAATCTGCAGCTATCGTCAATATCGATCCGAAGATCGTAGACCAGCTCATGCAGAAATATCCGTACTATACCAAGATGATCATTCCAAAGGGCACCTACCCCGGACAGGATGAAGATGTAGAAACGGTAGCTGTAAAGTGCGTCATCGTTACAACCGATAAATTGTCCGATGACCTAGGTGAACAGATTGTAAAGGCCATTTATGAACATCTGGATCGGATGAAAGCTGCCCATGCCGTAGGTAAGTACATTACCAAGGATACCGCACTGGAAGGCATGTCTATCAAGATGAATGCAGGCGCTGAAAAGTATCTGAAGGCAAAATAAGGAGAATCCCGAAAGGATCCAAACCTTGCCATAGAAAGGAGGGAGAACGGGCCTCAAGGGGTCCGTTCTCACTTTCATGAAGAAACAGAAAAATGGGACACTGGAAACAGTGATTATCATCTTCGGAATCATCGTGGGCCTGGTGGCCACCGTAGGCGGCTGGCTTATCCGGCAGCCCTATGTATTCGGTCAGACTGCGGATGGCATCATTTTCCGTCAGAAAGTAGAAGCCGGCACACCGGTGACACTGGCCTACCATCATTCCGTACAGAAAACAATGATTTACGAGTATCTGGAAGTCAATAAGATTACAGATGGCTTTGTTCTTAAATCCACCAAATATCAATCTATGGGGGTGGGCCTTCCTTTCTCCGCAGATGAAGGTCATTTCCGGGAAGAAGACGGCTGGTTTATTCTGGATGATATTAACCGTAATTTTCCGGAATTGTCTCTTCGCAATGGGGTGACAAACCACGGAACCCTGACCATCGGGGATACAGACTATGATCTGGATTCCATGGTTCCGTTGGGGAAGGAACTAAAGCTGTATGTAGCACCGCTGTACAAAGGGTGGTACATGAAGAAAGAAATTAGGAGTTGATTATTTTGGCCGATTTAGAGAAAAAAGGAACACCTGCCGGTAATCCTGCAGCGGCAGATGGCAAATTGAGTGATGAAATGCAGGAAAAACTGAAGTCCCTGGATAAGGAGTCCAATACCGTCGAGTACAAGGGAATCTGTGGAAAGATTGTAGCTATCATCTGTATCTGTTTTTCCCTGTTCCAGATTTATACAGGCCTATTCGGTACCCTGGATGCCATGATCCAGCGTTGTATTCACCTGTCCTTCGGCATTTGCCTTGTTTTCCTTCTCTGCCCTACGAAAAAGTCCTGGGTCAAAGAAGGCCGGTTCCATCCCATTGATGTGATTCTGGCTGTCATAGCTATGATTCCACCGATTTATATCCTTGTGAATTACCAGCAGCTCATTCTTCGCGCCGGCACAGTTACACCGGTGGATGCGGTGGTTGGACTTGTGGGTATTATCATGGTCCTCGAAGCAGCTCGCCGCATTGTGGGCCTGCCTATTGTCATTGTGGTTCTCTGTTTCCTGGCTTATGGATTCCTTGGCCCTTACATGCCGGGGCCCCTGGCCCATCGGGGACTGACCATTAAGCAGATGGTGGGACACCTGTTCTTCACTACAGAAGGCGTTTTCGGTATTCCACTGGGTGTCTCCTCTACCTTTATTTTCCTGTTTATCCTCTTCGGTGCTTATCTGGAAAAGACAGGGCTTGGCAAGTTCTTTATTGATATCGCCAATGCTATTGCCGGATGGGCATCCGGCGGACCGGCAAAAGTAGCCGTTATTTCCTCTGCACTTCAGGGAACCATTTCCGGCTCTTCTGTAGCCAACGTTGTGGGTTCCGGATCTTTCACCATTCCGATGATGAAGAAACTGGGATATCATAAGAATTTTGCCGGTGCCGTAGAAGCGGCAGCCTCCACTGGTGGCCAGCTTATGCCTCCTATCATGGGCGCTGCGGCTTTCCTGATGGCTGAATTTGTTGGAATTCCTTATATGGAAGTCGTCAAAGCGGCCATTGTTCCTGCCATTCTTTACTTCCTTGGCGTATTCCTGGGCGTTCATTTCGAAGCGAAAAAGAACCATCTGGAAGGAACCCCAAGAAGCCAGCTTCCAGCATGGACCAAAATCATGAAAGAGGAAGGGCATCTGGCAATTCCTCTGATTGCTATCATTGGCCTTCTGGCCTCCGGGTATACACCGATGAAAGCAGCCCTGGCAGGCATCTTCATTTCCATCGGTACCGCTATGCTTCGCGCCAATACTCGCATGAGTTTCTGGGATATCGTGGATGGCCTTGTGAAAGGTGCCAGAGGTGCCTTGGGCGTCATCATTGCCTGCGCCTCCGCCGGCATGATCATCGGTATCGTTACCAAGACGGGAGTAGGACTGAAGCTGGCTTCAGCCCTGGTCACTGTGGCATCGGGCAACTTCATGCTGCTTCTCCTCTGCACCATGCTCACATCCCTGATCCTTGGCATGGGCGTTCCTACTACCGCAAACTATGTTATTACCTCCACCATTGCGGCACCGGCTCTGATTCAGCTGGGCGTACCGATTCTGGCGGCTCACATGTTTGTATTCTACTTCGGTATTATTGCTGATATTACTCCTCCTGTAGCCCTGGCTGCCTATGCGGGCTCCGCTATTTCCGGCGGCGATCCGCTGAAGACCGGCGTCAATGCGTCGAAACTGGGGATTGCGGCATTTATCATTCCTTACGTGTTCGTCCTGTCACCTCAGCTTTTGGGAATTGGAGCCACTTTTGGCAGTGTCCTCTTTACGACCATCACAGCTATTATTGGTATGACCGGTATTTCCGGAGCCATGATCGGCCAGTTCTACTGCAAGGCCAATGTCTTGGAACGGCTGATCCTCCTGGCAGGTGGCCTTTGCCTCATTGACCCACAGACTCTGACAGATATCATCGGCATTGCAATCCTTGCAGCTGTCTTTGCTCTCCAGTATTTCCGGACAAAGAAACATAAAAATCCGGAAAATGCATGAGTAATAAAGTCCCCGCGAAAACGGGGATTTTATTTTGCCCTCTAGGGATAGGATAGTTTCAGTAATTCTAGAGATATTGAAAAATACTGTTTATTATGTTTAAACCAGCCATAGGTGAATTAATTCAAACAAGTGCTCAAACATTGGCTGTATGCAGTGGTATAAATCAACCAACAGGTTTTATGAGGCTGCAGTCAATTTCTGCATTTCAGAATTTCCTGTATTTGTGTAAATTGGAATTGACAGATAGGAAGTTGTAATTTATAATTTAAGAGTGTGCAATAGCACCCCATCAGTCTTATTGGGAGGGAGGGATAAAGATGTCTGAGATCAAAGTTCAAAAGGGCGAATCTCTTGATAGTGCTCTTCGCAGATTTAAACGTTCCTGCCAAAAAGCCGGGGTTCTTTCTGAAGTAAGAAAACGTGAACATTATGAAAAGCCCAGCGTTAGACGTAAACTGAAATCTGAAGCCGCAAGAAAACGTAAGTATAAGTAATAACAGGTTGTAAGGTGATTAGTTTTGTCAATTAAAGAACAGCTTATGGCTGACATGAAGACAGCCATGAAGGCGAGAGAAGAAGGCAAGCTTGCTTTGAACACGATCCGCATGGCCCGTGCTCATATCAGGCAGGCTGAAATCGACGACGGACACGCGGACTTCAATGATGATCAGGTTCTTGCCGTTCTCCGGAAAGAAGTGAAGCAGAGGAAAGAAACTCTTGCTGAAATCAAAGATTCCGGAAGAGAAGACCTGGTAGAGCAGACCAAAGCGGAAATCGAAGTACTGGAAAAGTACCTGCCGGCAGAAATGTCCGCAGACGAAGTAGAGAAGGCTGTAAAAGCCATTATCGACGCTATGGATCCTGGGCAGAGAAATATGGGTTCTGTGATGAAAGCTGTCATGGCGAAGCTGAAAGGCAAGGCAGACGGAAAGATGGTCAACCAGATCGTCAGGAAACTGCTTGCTTGAGCTTGAAAGCTTGACAAAAGTAAGACACGTGGTGTATCCTTATTACATAAGTTCATATGCTGCGTCAAAGATGACTCATTCCTATGGGAATGGGTCATTTTCTTTTGAAACAGATAGGAATTTATAAATGTAAAAATGGTGAAACAAAGTAAGTCTATAGGAGGACTCAAATGGACAAAGAACTGTTGTACTGCATTCCCGCTGGCCAGTATGGTAAGGAAGGGGTACTTTCCCTGCTCGCCCAGCATCCGGAGATTCGGTTTGTGTCTCTGGTAGGCATCGACCTGGCAGGCAATGACACGGATGAAAAGATTCCCATCGAGATTTTTATGAAGGACTATGAAGATTTCTTCGCCGGTAAAGCGGTCCAGACCGATGGTTCTTCCGTGGTGTTCATGAATATTGCAACTCTGAATGATGCTCGGGTCGACATGGTGGCTGACAGTTCCGTCAACTGGTATGTGGACTATAACGACGAAAATATAGAGGATAATGGAAAGCCTGTGGGAACGCTCCGCATTCCATGCTTCCTCATTCACAACGGGAAGTTTATCGATTCCCGGTCTATCCTGAAAAACTCCTGCGAATACGTGGCAGGGGAACTGAAGAAACTTCTGCTGGATGCCCAGGTGAAGGATATGGAAAATTTCCCCTTCTCCGAGATCCAGGATATCGTATTTACCACCGGCACGGAGCTGGAATTCTGGGTAAAGACTCCCAGTGAAAAGGAAACGGTACAGCACCTTTCCATTTCCCAGCGCCTCCAGGAACAGTACTGGCAGCGGATGCGGGGTAATGTCCGTACCGCTATGGAACAGACCATTGAAGAACTGGATGCCCGTGGACTCCATGTGGAAATGGGTCATAAAGAAGTGGGAGGCATTAAGCCCAAGGTGGACGATGCCGGCCATATCTTTGATGTCTGTGAACAGCTGGAACTGGATTGGCTCTTCTCCACAAATCCTCTCCAGGCAGCGGACAATGAACTGGAAGCCAGAATCGTTGTAAGAGAAGTATTCCGCAGAAATGGACTGGATGTATCCTTCCGGGCAAAACCGATTATCGGCGTAGCCGGAAGCGGTGAGCATACCCATGTGGGCATCGCAGCACTCCTGAAAAACGGGAAGACCATCAATCTCCTGGCTCCGGAAGATATGAAGGCCGATTTCCTTTCCACCATCGGTTACGGCTTCATTATGGGCATCCTGAATAACTATGAAGCCACCAATCCTTTCGTTTCTTCTACCACCGATGCCTTCAACCGCCTGAAACCGGGCTTTGAAGCGCCGGTGTGCATCGTAACTTCCCTGGGTCATACGCCGGAAGTTCCTTCCAGAAACCGTTCCATTCTCATGGGACTGATTCGGGATATCGGAAATCCGAAGGCCACCCGTTTCGAACTCCGGGCACCGAATCCTTTTACCAATACGTACCTCGCTGTTTCCTGCCTTTACCTCACCGCACTGGATGGCATCGAATATGCGCTGAAATCCAATAAATCTGCCGCAGAACTTCTGGCAGAACTGTCGAAGAAACCGGGCGAAGATTCGGATTACCTGGAAAAAGGCAGAGCTTACCGGTGTGAAGAAAATGTCTTTGAAGCATTCACCGATGAGGAAAGGGATGCGGCATTCGGCAAACCGCCGGCAACGGTTTGGGAAAATGTGAAAATTATGAAAGCCAACCCGGACAAGGTGAAAGTCATTACCAAGGGTGGCATTCTTTCCGAACAGATTGTGGACTCCTTCCTGGCATCCATCGTATACCGTTGGAAAAATGAGCTCATTGACCGGATCATTCCGGGCACGGAAGCAGCCGTAAGGGGCTATAAAAAACTGGATAATGATGATAAGATTGATGAAAGACGCTGGAAAGCCATTAAGGCGAAGCGCATCGAACTGGCCAAGGATACGGATGATGAAAAATGCATCTGCACCAGGCTGAAAGAAGCGCTGGAAACCGGTGATTATGATACGGCGTCGGACCTGCAGCTGGAAATGACAAAGAAGGCACAGGCCCTGGAAAAGGAATATCATGTGTATGCACTGAATATTCTGGACTGAAATTGATCTTTAACTGAACATCAGGCCAATGATGACCCATTCTTATAAAAAGGATGGGTCATTTTCTATTTATCAGAAAAGACGCAGGAGGCGTGAATATGGGTATATGGAAAGAGCAGTACCGCTATTCCATCCTGGGATTCCCGGAAGGGGAATAGGCGAGGAAATCGGCATCGGCTGATTTTCCAAACCATCCTAATGGGGGACAGTTTCCCGGATTTCTATACATGGTAAAAATATTTCATTTTAGGAGGAATTCAACATGAACAAGGACTTACTGTATTACATTCCAACCGGTGAATTTGGCAAAGAAGGAGTACTTTCCCTTCTGAAGACCCATCCGGAAATTCGTTTCGTATCCCTGGTAGGCATCGACCTGGCCGGCAACGATACCGATGAAAAAGTGCCGATTGAGCTGTTCCTGAAAAACTACGATGATTTCTTTGCCGGCACCGCTGTGCAGACCGATGGTTCTTCCGTTGTTCTCATGAACATCGCTACCCTGAATGATGCCCGGGTTGATATGGTGGCTGATCCCAGCGTAAACTGGTATATCGACTACAATGAAGACAACATCTATGACAATGGCCGCCCCGTAGGAACCCTGCGTATTCCCTGCTTCCTGCTGCACAATGGCAAATTCATTGATTCCCGTTCCATTCTGAAAGATTCCTGCGCTTACGTAGCAGGTAAACTGAAGGGCCTCCTGGCCGGCGGCAAGACTGTAAAAGGCATGGAAGATGTACCTTTTGACGACATTGCGGATATCGGATTTACCATCGGCACGGAACTGGAATTCTGGGTCAAGACGCCGAGTGAAACAGAAACGGTACAGCATCTTTCCATTTCCCAGAGACTCCAGGAACAGTACTGGCAGAGAATGCGGGGCAACGTACGGACCGCCATGGAAGAGGCCATTGAAGAACTCGATGCCCGGGGCATGAGTGTAGAAATGGGCCATAAAGAAGTAGGGGGCATCAAACCGAAGGTGGACGATGCCGGCCATACGGTAGATGTCTGCGAACAGCT
Source organism: uncultured Dialister sp. (assembly GCF_900541605.1). Lineage (GTDB taxonomy): Bacteria > Bacillota > Negativicutes > Veillonellales > Dialisteraceae > Dialister. The sequence goes on from NZ_UQKJ01000024.1 coordinate 11,310, forward strand.
GGAACTGGACTGGAGATTCTCCATGAATCCGCTCCAGGCCTGCGATAATGAACTGGAAGCCCGCATCATTATCCGTGAAGTATTCAGAAAATACGGCCTCGACGTTTCCTTCCAGGCAAAACCGATTATCGGTGTAGCCGGCAGCGGCGAACATACCCATGTAGGCATCTGCGCTACCCTGAAGAACGGCAAGACCATCAATCTCCTGGCTCCTACGGACATGAAGGCTGATTTCCTCTCCACCATCGGCTATGGCTTCATCATGGGCATCCTGAAAAATTACGAAGCAACGAACCCCTTCGTATCTTCCACCACCGATGCCTTCAACCGCCTGAAACCGGGCTTTGAAGCACCGGTCTGCATCGTAACCTCCCTGGGCCACAATCCGGCAGTTCCGTCCCGTAACAGAACCATCCTCATCGGTCTTGTCAGGGATATCGATAACCCGAAGGCTACCCGTTTCGAACTCCGGGCACCGAACCCCTTCACCAATACTTACCTCGCTGCTTCCTGCCTGTTCCTGTCCTCCCTGGACGGCATTACCTACGCCGTAACCTCCGGCAAGACACCGGCAGATCTCCTGGCTGAGCTCTCCAAGAAACCGGGAGACAAAGCTGATTATCTGGAAGCCGGAAGAGCTTACCGCTGCGAAGACAACGTATTCGAAGACTTCACCCAGGAAGAACGGGACGCTGCTTTCGGTAAACCGCCGGCAACGGTTTGGGAAAATGTGAAGACCATGAAGGCAAATCCGGACAAGGTGGCTGTCATCGAGGCCGGCGGCAGCCTGAATGCCACCATCGTAGATTCCTTCGTCGCTTCCATCGTTTACCGCTGGAAGAATGAACTCATCGACCGCATCATTCCGGCTACCGAAGCACTGGTGAAAGGCTTCAAGAAACTGGACAGCGAAGATGACCTGGATGAAGAACGGTGGGATATTATCCGCGAAAAGAAATTCGAACTGATCAAAGATACAAAGAGTGGCAAGTGCCTCTGCTCCAAACTGAAAGCAGCTCTGGAAGCCGATGACTATGATACCGCTTCTGACCTGCAGATTGAAATCTCCAAGAAGTCTGAAGCCCTGGAAAAAGAATACAATGAATATGCACTGAATATTGTCGGCTGACCGGCCCAATAAAAAATCCCGCTGCGGCGGGATTTTTTATTGGAGGAATAAGGAAAAGCACTGCGATATTTCAGTTTGTCGAGCTGTTAGGGCGATGCTTACGGATAGAGTCATTCGTGCGGGGGCTTCTAGCTCCTGGCAGCTAGCCGCTAGAAGCTAGCTGCCCCGTGCGAGTGACTCTATACGCCAGCGCCGAATACCAACAGCTCGACAAACCGCAATTTGAAGTAATGGTATGAAATTTATAGAATGCTGTGTCCTGCACATAGCATTCTCCAGCCACGGATACAGTCCCTTTTGCAAGAACATGGCTTTTGGTATATGATGGTCACATGAATAGGGGAGTCATCGTATCTGATAGACTCCGGAAAGAAGATGATCTTTTGAAATTAGATAGAGACAGACTGGTCCATAGGTTCATGGATTATATTTCCTATAACACCCAGTCCGATGAAGAAAATGACCAGGTCTATCCCAGTACGCCAGGACAGATGGTGCTGGCCAAACACCTGAAGGAGGAGCTGGAAGGGCTGGGCCTTTCAGAAGTGACACTGGATGAAAATGGCTATGTCATGGCCACTCTCCCGGCCAATGGGGAAGAGGGGAGGGTCGTGGGATTTATTTCCCACATGGATACGAGCCCCGATGCTCCAGGCGGTCCCATGCATGCGCGAATTGTAGAAAATTACGACGGAAAAGATATCCCTTTAAACGAAGAACGGAAGATTGTCCTTTCAGTAAAAGATTTTCCGGAAATTGCGAAATACCGGGGACAGGATATTATGGTCACCGATGGTACCACGCTCCTTGGATCCGATGACAAGGCAGGGGTGACGGCCATTGTGAGTGCCATGGAGTACCTGCTGCAGCATCCGGAAGTGAAGCATGGTAAAATCCGCATCGCCTTTACGCCGGATGAAGAAACGGGACGCAGCCCTTTGAAATTTGATGTGAAGGCCTTCGGTGCTGATTTCGCTTATACCGTGGATGGTGGAGAATTGGGAGGACTGGAATATGAAAATTTCAATGCCGCCAATCCGGTAGTCACCATCCGTGGACGGAGCGTCCATACCGGTGATGCCAAGGGAAAAATGGTGAATGCCATTTCCATTGCTTCTGAATGGCAGGAAATGCTGCCGGAGGGAGAAAAACCGGAATATACGGAAGGCAGGGAAGGATTCTTCCACGTCTATAAAATCAGCGGCACCGTGGAAAAGTGTACCCTGGACATGCTGGTGAGGGACCATGATTCTGAGAAGTTCCGGAAAAGAAAAGTCTATCTCCAGGACATGGCGGATTTTCTGAATCGAAAATATGGGAAAGGTACGGTGTCCCTGGAACTGAATGATGTGTATTTCAATATGATGGACATCATAGAAAAGGGACATATGGATATCGTGGAACTGGCCAGACAGGCCATGAAGGATGTGGGAGTGAAGCCGGTGGAGCTTCCTATCCGCGGTGGTACAGACGGAGCCCAGCTTTCCTTCAAAGGGCTTCCGTGCCCGAATATTTTCACCGGCGGTGCCAATTTCCATAGCCGTTTTGAGTATCTCCCCCTGGATTCCATGGGAAAGGCCTGTGAAACGGTGATAGAAATCGCCTGCCGGGCCTGGAAGATAGGGAAGAAGTAAATAATATTTCAGTTTGTCGAGTTGTTGGACGGCGTTGATGGATAGAGTCATTCGTGCGGGGGCTTCTAGCGATTAGCTCCTGGCTTCTAGGAAAGCTGGCCAGCCTACGGCACGAATGACTGACGGAAATATCGGGTGGGTAGCGCCGCAGGCGAATCAGCCTTCCTAGTAGCTAGAAGCTCCATGCGAATGACTCTACCCATCAGCGCCGAACACAGCAGCTCGACAAACTGCAATATTTCCTCTTGTCATATGTTCCACTCCTTGACAGAAAAATGGGCGGTTCGTATAATATATACAAACATATTAATATTTATGTTTATGCACTGTGGCACATTTCTTTCCCCCGGGAAAGGAGTGTGCTTTTTTGTCCTTTAAGGAGGGAATTTTATGAGTAAAACCGGGGGATTCGGCAAGAGATTCGGACTTCTTCTTGCCATTATTGCCATGGCGGCGGTGTACATGCTGCCCACGCCGGCAGACCTGCCTACCCAGGGCCATCGTCTGATTGGGATTCTTGTATTTGCTGTCATCATATGGATGACGGAAGGTGTTTCCTATCCTGTCAGTTCCTTTGTCATTATTACGCTCATGTGTTACACCCTGGGCCTGGCACCGAATCCGGCCAATCCGGATAAGATCCTTGGTACGAGCAAGGCGCTGGGCATGGCCCTTGGCGGATTCTCATCCAGTGCCTGGGCGCTGGTGGCGGGGGCCATGTTCCTGTCAGCGGCCATGATGATTACGGGCCTTGATAAACGGATAGCCCTCTTTGTCATGAGCCACGTGGGCATCAAGTCCAGCCACCTTATCGCAGGTGTCATTTTTGTAGGCTTCCTGCTTTCCTTCTTCGTGCCCTCTACCACGGCCCGGGTATCCTGCCTTGTGCCGATTGTGGTCGGAATCATTCGTACGTTCGGTCTGAAGGCGGGCTCCACTTTTGCCGGTGTACTGATGATGGCTGTGGCCCAGGCGGACTCTCTGTGGAATGTAGGCATTAAGACCGCAGCGGCCCAGAACATGGTGGCCATTGGATTCATCCAGCAGGTCCTGGGACAGGATATCAGCTGGATCGACTGGTTTATCGCCGCGTTCCCCTATGCCGCCATTATGTCGGTGGTTCTTTATTTCCTCCTGGTCTACACCATGCCTCCGGAAGTGAAGGAACTTCCCGGCGGTAAGGATGCACTGGAAAAGATGAGAGCGGAACTGGGGCCCATCACCAGCGGTGAAAAGAAACTGCTCCTCATCTCCTGCCTTCTCCTTTTCTTCTGGGTTACGGAGAAAAAACTCCATCCCTTTGATACTACCACCGTCACCATTACCGGCATTATGCTGATGATGCTTCCGGGGGTCGGTGTGATGACCTGGAAAGATGCGGCGTCCCGGATCAATTGGGGAACCATTGCCCTCTTCGGCGTAGGCATCAGTCTTGGCAGTGCCATTCTGAAATCCGGTGCCGCCACCTGGCTGGCTAATCATTTCATTGCCCTCTTCGGTATGGAAAATATGGCACCCATCATGGTCATGGCGATTCTGGCATTCTTCCTCATCGTCATTCATCTGGGCTTTGCCAGCGCCACCGGTCTTGCTTCCGCCATGATTCCAATCGTCATTGCGGTGCTGCAGAATGTAAATACACCGGGCATCAATGTCATCGGTATGACCATGATTCTCCAGTACACCATCAGCTTCGGCTATATCCTGCCGGTGAATGCGCCGCAGAATATGATTGCCTACTCCACGGGATACATTACATCAAAGGATTTCCTCAAAACCGGGATTCCCTTCACCATTATTTCCTATGGCGCCATTCTTCTCTTCAGCCTGACCTACTGGCACTGGCTGGGATATGTGGGATGAGGTTTTGATTCAAAAAGCTGTGAAAGCTGGATATAGCTTTCACAGCTTTTTTCATGGCTGCCTGGGGTGGGGGGAAAAATGGAAAATCCCTGTAAAGCCTTGACAATTACTGGCATGAATGCTATTCTAATATCGTAAGTTAGCACTCGAAGAGCATGAGTGCTAATAAAAGGGTGATACTATGGCAGCTCGTAAAATCAATAACAAGGATAGCCGCCATTATGGCGGAGATGAACTGAATGAAAGAAAGAGAAAGGTGCTCTGGGCCGTTGTCCAGGATTATGCGGATACCGCAGAACCTGTAGGTTCCCGGACCATCGCCAGGAAATACAACCTTGGCGTCAGCAGTGCTACCATCCGCAACGAAATGCAGGATCTGGAAGACGAAGGGTACCTGGAGCAGCCCCATACCTCGGCAGGACGTATCCCTTCTATCAAGGGATATCGTTTTTACGTGGACTGGCTCATGCAGCCGGCGCCGGTTTCCAATGAAGAAAAGTCCATGATCGACAGCATGCTGCTGGACCATGTGACAAAGGTGGATGAAATTTTCCGGAATATGGCCAGGGCCGTGGCATCATTGACCCATAATCTTTCCGTGGCCACGTCGGCAGGGGCCAAAAAGAAATTCAATTATATCCGGTTCCTTCCTCTTGATGGAACGCGGGCCATTCTCCTGGTGGTTTCCGACCAGGGCGATGTGTCCAATGCGGTGGTGGATATCCCCAGAGGTTCTTCGTTTGATGAAATGCAGCTTCTGGCGGATCGGATGAACCATTTTCTCCATAACCGGGATATCGATAGCATGGATGAAAATACGATTCTTTCCTTCCAAAAGGATATAGAGAAGGACCTGAGCCCCTACGTCCATGTATTTAAAGCACTGGAACGGGCGCTGACACCGCCGAAGGAAGTTTATTCCGGCGGCGCTTCCCAGCTCATTGAGCAGCCGGAATTCAAAAGTGTGGAAAAGGTGCAGGATATCCTGAACCTACTGGAACAGCGGGATATGCTGGAAAGCATGCTCCTGTCCAGTTCGGACCAGCCCATTGCTGTTCACATCGGCACGGAAAATTCTGTCAAGTCCCTTTCGGACCTGTCCATCATACGGGCCCAGTTCTCCTCCAACGGACGGATTATCGGTTCCGTGGCGGTTCTGGGACCGACCCGGATGCAGTACAGCAAGGTCATAGGCATGATGCGGTTTATGCAGCAGAGACTGGATGCGCTATTGAAGAATAAGGATTCATAAGGAGGCTCTTCGGATGAAGGAAGAAGAAAAAAAGAAAGTCAATAAAGAAGGACCGAAAGAAAATAAAAAGGTACCGGATGCGGAAGAAGTAAAGAAAGAACTGCCGAAGCCTACGGTGGAAGAACTGCAGAAGCAGGTGATTTTCCTGACAAAGCAGTCCGCCGAAGCCCAGAAGCGGGCCAAGGAAGCGGAGGATAAGGCAAAGTCGGAGGATGCAAAAATCCAGGCCGCCCTGTCCCAGTACGTACGGCTGCAGGCGGATTTCGATAATTTCCGCCGCCGCACAAAGGAAAACGAAGCTAAAGCGGCGGATACCTATAAGGCGGAGACCCTGAAATCCTTCCTGCCGGTGCTCGATAATTTCGAACTGGCCCTTTCCCATATGAAGAAAGATGATTCCGGAGAGGCTTACCTGAAGGGGTTCGAACTCCTCCAGAAGCAGCTGGTCAAAATTATGACCGACTTTGGAGTCAAGGAAATCGATGCCAAGGGCAAAGCCTTTGATCCCCATTTTCATGAGGCCGTGATGATGGTCCAGTCCGATGAAATGGAAGATGAAACGGTGGCCCTGGTATTCCAGAAGGGATATCTCTATAAGGATACGGTATTACGGCCTGCCAAAGTCCAGGTTGTGAAGAACAGCTGATTTTGGCATATTTACCTGCATATAAGATTTTTAGAGAATAGAATGAAAGGAGACATTTTAAATGTCAAAAGTAATTGGTATTGATTTGGGTACGACAAACTCTGTTGTAGCAGTCATGGAAGGCGGCGAACCGGTGGTCATTCCGAACGCCGAAGGATCCCGTCTGACTCCTTCTGTTGTCGGTTTCTCCAAGACCGGGGAACGGCTCGTTGGCCAGCTGGCAAAACGGCAGGCTGTGTCCAACCCGGACCGCACCGTGGTTTCCATTAAACGGCACATGGGCAGTGATTACAAGGTAACCATTGATGGCAAGTCCTACACACCACAGGAAATTTCCGCCATGATCCTCCAGAAACTGAAGGTCGATGCAGAAGCTTACCTGGGTGAAAAAGTAACAGAAGCCGTCATTACCTGCCCGGCTTACTTCACCGACAGCCAGCGCCAGGCTACGAAAGATGCCGGCGCCATTGCAGGCCTGAAGGTTCTCCGTATTATCAATGAACCGACCGCATCGGCTCTTGCTTACGGCCTGGATAAGATTAAAGACGGCAAGGAACATCGTTTCCTGGTCTATGATCTGGGCGGCGGCACATTCGATGTGTCCATCCTGGACCTGGCAGACGGCGTATTCGAAGTAGAAGCTTCCAGCGGCAACGGCCATCTGGGCGGCGATGACTTCGATGCCCGGGTGATGGACTGGATCGCTGATACCTTTAAGAACCAGAATGGTTTCGAACTGAAACGGGATCCCATGACAAACCAGAGACTGAAGGAAGCTGCTGAAAAAGCAAAGATTGAACTGTCCTCCGTCATGTCCACCGATATTAACCTGCCATTCATTACCATTGATTCCAATGGACAGCCGGTTCACTTCGATGCAACCCTGACCCGTGCCGTATTTGACCAGATCACCGAAGACCTGGTACAGGCAACGGTAGAACCGATTGACCGGGCTATGAAAGATGCCAACCTCACCATCAACGATATCGATAAGGTTCTGCTGGTCGGCGGCTCTTCCCGTATCCCCGCTGTACAGACCCTTATTAAGAATAAATTCGGCAAGGAACCGTCCAAGGGTGTAAACCCCGATGAATCCGTTGCTGTAGGTGCAGCCATCCAGGCCGGTGTCCTCAAAGGCGAAGTAAAGGATGTACTGCTTCTCGATGTAACTCCTCTGTCCCTGGGTATCGAAACACTGGGCGGCGTATTCACCACTATGATCAAGAGAAACACCACCATTCCGACATCCAAGACCCAGGTATTCTCCACAGCTGTCGATAACCAGCCTTCCGTAGATATCCATGTCCTCCAGGGTGAACGTCCTATGGCTGCCGATAACAAGACCCTCGGCCGCTTCGAACTGTCCGATATTCCGCCGGCTCCGCGGGGAGTACCGCAGATTCAGGTCACCTTCGATATCGATGCCAACGGCATTGTCCATGTTTCCGCAAAGGATCTGGGCACCGGCAAGGAACAGAAGATCGATATTACCTCTTCTTCCGGCCTCTCCGATGAAGAAATCAAGAGAATGCAGGACGATGCAAAGGCCCATGAAGCGGAAGATAAGAAACGGAAAGAAGCCATCACCGCAAAGAACAACGCAGAAGCCCTCATTTACCAGGCTGAAAAGACCATCAAGGAACTGGGAGACAAAGCAGACCAGGGCAAAGTGAAAGAAGTGAACGACGCCATCGCCAAACTGAAAGAAACCCTGAAAGGCGACGACACCGAAAAGATTAAAGCCGATGCCGATGCACTGACCAAACCGCTCCATGAACTGACCGAAAAACTGTACCAGCAGGCACAGCAGGCTCAGCAGGCCCAGGCACAGCAGCAGGCACAGGGCGCATCCCAGCAGGCCGGCGCTAAGAAAGATAAAGACAACGTGGTAGACGCCGATTACAAAGTCGTTCATGATGATGACAAGAAATAAGGAATAGTGTGAGTTCTTTATGGCAGACAGCAAGGATTACTATGACATCCTTGGCGTAAGCAAAAACGCCACGGACGATGAAATCAAAAAAGCATATCGGAGACTTGCCCGTAAATACCATCCGGACCTGAATAAGGACCATCCCAAGGAAGCGGAAGAAAAGTTCAAAGAAGTGAATGAAGCTTACCATGTACTTTCCGATGCTGACAAGAGAGCCCAGTACGACCAGCTCGGCCACGATGCCTTCCAGCAGGCATCCCGTGGCGGCGCCGGTGCCGGCGGGTTCGGCGGATTCGGACAGGGCGGCTTCAATGGCCAGGGCTTCGATTTCGGCGGATTCGACATGGGCGACATTTTCGACATGTTCACCGGCGGCAGCCGCCGCAGGAATAATGGCCCGGAACAGGGTGCAGACCTTCGCTATGACATGACCATTACCCTTCGGGAAGCCTTTACAGGGGTGAAGAAGAAATTCACCGTCACAAAGAATGAAGTCTGCGACCACTGCCATGGCAATGGTGCAGAACCGGGCTCTTCCGTAGATACCTGCCCCGCCTGCCATGGGACCGGCCAGCAGAGAATCGTAAGGAATGGCCCCTTTGGCCAGATGGTCAATATCGTCACCTGCCAGCAGTGCGGCGGTACCGGGAAGATCATTAAGAACAAGTGCAGCAAATGCCATGGCATCGGTACGGTACGGGCTTCCAAGACCATCGAAGTCAATATTCCCGCCGGCGCCGACAATGGCGTCCGTATGCGGGTAGCCGGTGAAGGTGAACCGGGACGCCGGGGCGGCCCGAAGGGAGACCTTTACGTATACATTTATGTGAAGGATGATCCGGACTTCGAACGGGAAGGGGACGACCTCTATAGGACCGTCAATATTTCCTACCCCGTGGCAGCCCTTGGCTCCACTATCAAGGTGAAGACCCTGGATAAGGAAGTGGAACTGAAAATTCCGGCAGGCACCCAGAACGGTACCCGGTTCCGCATTTCCGGAGAAGGGATGCCCCATCTCCAGTCCAGCCGGAAGGGGAATCTCTACGTGGAAGTGAATGTGACCGTCCCGAAACGGCTCAATGAAGAGCAGAAGAATGCCCTTCTCCACTATGCTAATGAAATGGGGGAAGACTGTTCCCAGTATAAAGGGAAGAGTTCCTTCCTGGACAAGATCATCGATAAGTTCAAACAGTAATAAAAAAAGCCATCTCCCCTGGGAGGTGGCTTTTTTATTACGAGGGTAAGGTGATGATGGAATGAATTGAGTAATGAGGCCCAGCCTTTCAAATTGCGGTTTGTAGAGCTACTTTGTTCGACGCTGATGGATAGAGTCATTCGTGCGGGGGCTTCTAGCTGCTAGCTTTTAGCAACTAGGAAAGCTCTACCGCCTGCGGCGCTTTCTATAGCTAACCTCCGTCGCCTACGGCGCCACCTCCTTCCCGAGGAAGGAGGCTGACGGACA
>NZ_UQKJ01000025.1 GCF_900541605.1 uncultured Dialister sp.
ACAGGAAAGAGTGTTTTCTGACGATATTTTCTTGATTAAATCAGCGTTTCCCTAGAAGCCCCCGCCCGTTCTTACGTAGACACATCTATCCGATACCCGGCCCGAAGGGCCTGTCCAGCTCAAGGCTCAAGGCCCCATCTGTACGGCCTCACACTGAGACACCGGTCAGGACAGAACGCAAAAAACCGCAGGGCCGAAGTCCTGCGGTCTGGATTTTTTATTTCTTTAAGAACGGTACGATGGCGCTGCCGTGGGGGATGATGTTGATGGAGTAGTCCGTCTTTCCTTCCTTTGCCAGCTGCGCTCTGGCCAGTTCCCAGGCTTCTTCCACCGAGGCCACGGGGATCTGGTGGGTCTTTTCCCGGAGGATGTCGAAGTTTTCCGGCCGGGTGACGATGTACACCGTGTGGGTCATGGCGGTAATCAGGTTTTCAAAGGCCACGAAGAAGGGAATGGTGAAGCAGCTGTGGAGGCCTTTTTCCATTTCCGTGAGGTCCTTGTACTTGAAGCTTCCCAGGTAGGCCGGGGGCTCCATGATGTCCTCCGCTTCAATCATGGTAATGATGATGCCGCCCTTTTTCGTGGCGATTTCTGCGGTGGTGTAGCACTTGGTGCCCTGGTAGAGGTTCGTGTCCTTCGGATAGCCGCCGGCGGATACGATGGTCACGTCGGCCTGCTGTTTCATGGGGACCTTCTGCATGCGGTAGGTTTCTTTTGTCCCTTCCAGCCATGCCTTATAGGGGTCGCCGCCTACCATGGAGGAAACCTTCCCTTCCTCGTTAATGATGGAGTGGACGAGGAAGCAGGGATTCACCATGTCGCAGGCTTCCTGCATGTCTTCGGATACCGGATTCCCTTCGATTTTCAGGAGTTTGGCGTCCGGGTTCAGCCCGCTTCCCAGGGTGGGTCCCAGGGCGTGGCAGTGGTTCTGCTGTACGGTCTCGAAGCCTGCGACTCCCGGAAGAATGAGTTTCCGGCCGCCGCCGAAGCCTGCCATATCGTGGGTAGACACGGCATTGATGAGGATTACCTTGTCCGCTTTGGCTACCCGGGTATCGATCCACACGTCGGTGCCCAGTTTTGTGGTACCCATGTGGGTGAGCATGGATTTATCTGTGGAAATGTGCTGGTACATTTTGATGCGCCGGGCCACTTCTTCCCCTACACAGGTCACGTTTTCTTCATCCGTATGGGGACGGTGGGTGCCCTGGGCGAAGACGATGTAAATGTCATCATCCGGCACGCCGGCCCGGTTCAGTTCGTTCACCACGTGGATGGTGAATTCGGAAGCCCGGTTCCAGGCGCGGGTAATGTCCGCCACCACCAGGCATACCTTATCTCCCTTGTGGACCACTTCGGTCAGGGGCTTGGAGCCGATGGGGTGGCGCATGCACTCCAAGGTGGCTTCCTTTACATCACAGGCCGGAGTGGGTACGCCCTCCAGCACATCGGAAATATGCTCTTCCGGAAGCATGACAGACTGCGTTCCGCGGCCATAGGCCAGTTTGAATTCTTTGAGACCCATATTATCTTTATCCTCCCTGCTGCTATCCTTCTATGGTACCGGTCATATCCGGTGGTTGGTTTCTCTCTATTATATTACAGCGCCGGTGCCTGTGGAAAGGGGGAAGCCGGGGATTGGGGCCTTTAGTCAGGAAGCTCCGGAGCCGGTCTCCAGCGGACCGGCGGGGTGCCTGCTTTTCAGCTTTCTGCCTCCATTGCCCGACGGAGGCGCTGGAGGATATGGTCCCGGCTCCGGTAGTAGGAGGAGCGGCTCTTTCCGGTTTCCTTCAGGATCTGGGGCACGCTTTTCCCGCGGAGGAGGGCGTCCAGGATTTTTCTCTCATCCGGCGGGAGCTTCAGGGTGGCCAGGGCCCGGTGGAGGGCCTCCAGGGGCTGCTCCCGGCCGCAGGGATCTTCTGCTGCCATTTCTTCTTCTTCCTCCTTATACACTTCATGGCTGCTTCGCTCCATGGCCTTCCGGATGATCCGGGTCTTGGCCCAGTACAGCCGCTGCCTGATATACCAGGCGAAGTAGATGCCCTTCTCCCGGTCAAAGTCCCGCAGGGATTCCAGGAAGACAACGACCAGGTCCTGCCTGATGTCTTCCCAGTCCATCCGGGTCTCTCCGGCCGCCAGCCGGCGGAAGAGGGGCTCGTAGCGGCGGATGAGGGCCATCACCGCCTCCTTACTGCCATTCTGGGCAGCTTCCAGTAATTTCTTTTCTTCTTCATAGTTCTCCTGTCTTTTCATGATTGCCTGTTTCCGGCATGCCTTTTGTATTTCCGCGGATGGTTTAAGCATAGGGAAATCATGAATAGAACGCAAGTTCGATACCGGGGCATGAAACAGGCCATTTTCGCTCTTCGGCAGTCTGTAAGCGTGAAAAATAACCTTACAGGGGCTGGTAGGGCTCTATCTGCGGTAAGAGGGAAATGGGGGAAGGAAAAATATTTCTTTTCTCCGGAACATTTCCTTTCGCCAGAGAACTATAGAGACAGGAAATGCCTGCTGCGAAAGGAGATCAATTATGAACCATTTACTGGAGTCCGGGAAGGACCTGGCCAGCTGCTTTCCCCTGAAAGTGACGGGGTCTCTCCTCTTTCTTGTGGCCGCCCACCATGCCCTTATGTTTCTCTGTTTTTCCCTGCTGGTACTGCTGGACCTTCTGGCCCGGTGGCTGGCTATTGCCGCTTCCCTTCTCCGGGCAGAGGGGGACAGGGAGCCCTCTCTCCTGGCCATGGCCAGGGCCATTCCCCGGGCCCGGAAGCTGGGGCTCATCCGGAGCCGGATCATGAAGGAACGGGGGCTGTCGAAGCTGATTCTTTACAATATCTGCGTCCTGGCGGCGGGCTGTGCGGATTACCTGCTCCAGGGAGCCGGCCAGCCTTCGGACATGGTGTCCCTGGCCATCAGCTACCTGGCGGCGTCGGAGGCCCTGTCGGTCATCGAAAATCTGTCGGAGGCGGGCTTTACGTCCATGGCCCTTCTCCTCAAGCGTCTGAAGGGGGTGGGAAAATGAAGTGGGGTATCGATGTATCGGAGCACAATGGGGTGATCCCCTGGAGCGCCCTGAAAAAGACGGGCCTCTCCTTTGCCATTCTGCGGCTGGGCTGGGGGCAGTACCATCTGGATGAAAGGTTTTATGAAAATATCAATGGTGCCCTGGCGGCAGGCATAGAAACGGGCATCTATTACTACAGCTATGCCCTGACACCGGTGGAGGCGGCCCGGGAAGCCCGGTTTGCAGCCTTCGTGCTCCGGGACGGCGGCCTTTCGCCGGAGTATCTGGCCATGGGCTGCTGGCTGGACATGGAAGATGGGGACCGGTACAAGGAAAAAAACGGCCTCACCCATGGGGAGGCCATCACCGCCATATCCGCCGCCTTTCTGGAGGAAATGAAGAAGGAGGGCTATCCTGCCGGCATTTACGGCAGCTGGGACTGGCTGACCCATAAGATACACAGGCTGTCCCTGCCGCCGGGTACACCGGTGTGGTGCGCCCAGTGGGGCAGGGAATGTAATTTTCCGGGTGCCGCCATCTGGCAGTTCACCAATGCCCTCCGCCTGGAAGGCCTGGAACTGGACGGGGATATCTGCCTGGACAAAGGGCAGGTTTGAAATGAGTGAAGAGAGCTGCCTGCAGAGGCAATGCCACGTTTTACGGGCAGGGGTATCAGGATTTCAATGGCGGTGAGGCCGCTGATCCTGCCCGGTCTCTGATCGTCTGAGCTGTCTGACGTCTCTGCCGCTAAGCGGCGGGACCTCAACTCTCAAATTTCAATTCTATAAATTTCCCGGGACACTTTCCCCTTTCCCGCCACTATACAGGCAGAGAAGCGAAGAGGAAGCCCGGCGCGCGGGGGCACGTCAGAAACTTCTCCATTGATTCCATGATGTATGAAGAAAGGACAGAACCTATGAAGAATCTTGCACTCGTATTCAAAACCAGTGGTAACTCCACCATGACCATCACCATTGCCAGCCCGAAGGACAATGTGACCCTGGATGAGGCGAAGGCGGCAGCGGAGAAGCTCATTCCCATCCTCGTCACCAACGCCGGTGCCGATGTGGTGGCCCTGGACAGGGCCAGCGTCATCACCACCTCCTCCGAGGACCTGGCGTAAGGTATTGATTCAGTTGTAAAAAAAGAAAGGAACCTATTATGGCAGCAGTGAAAGCAATTTCCGATGTAAAACTTCAGGTCCGTTTCAATAACGGTACCACCGCCGCAGGCAAAGCGGCTGTGAAAACGGTGACCCTGTCCCAGGTGAAACTGGATGCTACGGACCAGCAGCTCCTGGATGCAGGCAATGCGCTGGCCGGGCTTTCTTCCCTCACCCTGAACGGGGTAAGACGGGTGGATACCGGTGACCTCAGCGATGGCGCCGGCGCCTGACGAATGACATAAGAAAAGCACGGACCTTCGGGTTCGTGCTTTTTGCCATGTAAAAACAGAATTGAATTGTGTGAAGAGAATGGAGGCCCTGTGCCTTTGGTGAGGCCCCTGTCCAAGAGCCTGCAGGCGTTGGATTGTCTGCTGGCTCAGCTGCGGAGAAGCCGCTGGATCTCAAATCTGTTTATTTGTCGTAAATGATGAGGCCCATGAAGACGAGGTCTTCATCGCCGATATTTTCCAGTCCGTGGCGGTCCCCGCTCTTGCAGAATGTGGCATCACCGGGACCTACTTCGCAGGTGCTGCCGTTATCGGTGTAAAGTCCCCGGCCCGAGAGGATATAGTAGATCTCCCCATCTCCTTTGTGCTGGTGGACGCCCATGGAGCAGCCTTTTGCCAGGGTGCATTTTACATAAAGCCGGCATTTGTCCTTCAGAATCTCCGGCCCCGCAATGGGCTGGAGAATGATGCGGCCTTTGCCGCCATTGGGATGTTCAATGATTTTGGGTGGCAGTTTTTCAAGCATAGGATGACCTTCTTTCTTTGACATAGGGCGGGCAGTCCTGCCTGCGGTGGTTGTGCGGCTGGGTGTCGGGTGAACTGGTGGGGCCCTGCGCTTTGAGCTGCCCTGCCGCTTCGCGGCCCATACCCTCTTTCAGCCTGTGGCCGGAGCCGCTGACGATATCTGACGTCCCATGGCTGGAGAGCCGGCAAAGGGCGTTCCATCTCTCCACTCCGTCCAGCCATGAAGGGAATCGGTAAGCGGACAGCAGATAGCGGTCAGCCTTCTCCGGCCTGTCCCACTGTTTCACTGGCCCATTGACCGGTCAGCCCTTTTTTTCATTTTCCCACAAGGAAGGGCGGAAAACAACGGGAAAATCTTTTCATGGTGCCACGGGAGAATGATATAATGGTATAGGAATTTTTCATAGTTCATGAAAGGAAGGAAAGGAATCCAATATGGTAAACGTATTAGGGGCCGATTTCCGTACGCCCACATTCTGGCAGCGACTCGCTTTTATCATTGCCATTACGGTGGTAGGTACATTTGGCTATTCCATCGGCGTCAACGTATTCCTTGTACCCCACCAGTTCCTGTCCGGCGGCCTGACCGGTATCGCCATGATTCTGTATTACCTCACCGGTTTTCCTATTGGCCTGGGAAACCTGCTGCTCAATGTGCCGATTCTCCTTTTGTCTCTTAAATTCATGGGGAAGTTTTATACCCTTATCACTATCCTGGGTACGGTGCTGTGCTCCGTATTCATTGACCTTACCTCGTTCCTTTCGGCGTACAACGTGGTGAAGGATCCCCTGGTGGCCGCTATTTCCGGCGGCGTGGTGCTGGGGGTGTCCATGGGTGTCCTGTACCGGTACAACAGCAATACCGGCGGCCTTGATGTGATTGGGGCTATCCTGAAGAAATACTATAACCTGGAAATCGGATACGTAGTATTTGCCCTGAATTTCGTCATTGTCACGGCGGGAGCCTTCATTTTCACGTTAGAGCCTGCTATCTGCACCCTTATCGCCATGTACATCAATGCGAACCTTTCCAGCCGTATCGTCATCGGCTTTGCCCAGAGGAAGGCGGCCTTCATCGTGTCCGATAAACCCCTGGAAATCTCGGACGCCATCCTTCGGAATATTCACCACGGCGCAACGCTCCTATACGGCCAGGGTGCTTTCTCAGGGGTGGAAAAGAAAATCGTCTTTGCCATTGTGGACCTTACCCAGATTACCAGGGTCCGCCATCTCATTGAAGACATAGACCCCTCGGCTTTCCTTTTCATCATGAACACCACCGATGTCATCGGCCGGGGCTTTACCCGCCCCCTGTCCACAGCCCATAATATGCCCCATTCTGTCCGCTACATCTGTGATAAAGAGGGGAACCTGGTACCCACCCACATGTGGTCCTATGAAATGGAGTCGGAAGCCCATCCGGATGATGAAGAGAAAGGAAAATAATGGTTTTGGGCGCTGATGGATAGGGTCATCCGGGGCGGGGCCGCCAGGTTCCGGCGGCCCACCCCGGATGACTCTATCCATTTACCATGCCAATCCCGACTAACCTGCGATTTCCTCGTTCTTGACAGATAGAACAATGCCTATTATAATAGCGGGTAATAAGAACCATGCGATGAACAGGAATAAGCCCTGTCGGAAATGACAGAGAGCCGGGAGGATGGAAACCGGTATGGAAGAGGGGCGTGTCGCCTGTGAGCTGGGGGCTGAAAGAACAGTAAGCCCACCGTCTGTCCGCGTTAAGGATATGGAGTATAATGCAGGGTGGTACCGCGCCATGAGCGCCCTTGTCCGATGGGACAGGGCTTTTTTTGTACCATTCTCCATGCTCCCTGAGGTATAAGTGAGAGTGGTACCGCGCCGATGCGCCTCTTTCCGTGGATTTCCCATGGAAAGGGGCTTTTTTGGTTGGCGGTACGGTGCTAACGGATTGGCGCACCGGCATGGGGCTTCTAGCTGCTAGTTTTTAGCGGTTAGGAAAGCTGAACCGCCTACGGCACGGCTTACTTCCAGATACCCCGATTGAAAGCGCCGCAGGCAAATCAGTTTTCCTAACAGCTAGCCGCTAGAAGCTAGAAGCCCGTGCGAGTGACACTACTCATCAGCATGACAACCGGCGGCAAAGCCGCTGGACCTCAACTCTCAATTCTCAGATTTCCATTCTCATACAGGAGGAACCATTATGAAAACAGCTACCGAAAAACGTATTGATTTCCGCAATAACCTGAAGTCCCATAAAATCATGGTCACCCCGGGGGTGGGGGATGCCCTGGCAGCCCGGATTGCCGAGCTTGCCGGTATGACCTGCATCACCATGGGCGGTTACTCCGTATCCGCTTCCCGTCTGGGACAGCCGGACGTGGGCCTTCTTTCCTGCTCCGAAATGGCAGAGCAGCTCACGGGCATCTGCAACGCCGTAAATATCCCGGTCATCGCTGACGGCGATACGGGCTACGGCAATGCGCTGAACGTGATCCGCACGGAGCAGATGTTTGAACAGGCCGGGGCTGCCTGCATTTTCTTTGAAGACCAGGCATGGCCGAAGCGCTGCGGTCACATGGATGGGAAGCAGGTCATTTCCGCCGAGGAACATGCCCAGAAAATCCGGGCCGCCGTGGATGCCCGTTTCGATAAGGAAACCATGATCATGTCCCGCACCGACAGCCGGGCTGTATACGGCATTGACGACGCCATCGAACGGAGCAAGCGCTACGCCGACGCAGGCGCAGAAATCTGCTTCGCCGACGGTATTGGAAGCCGGGAGGAACTGGAAAAATTCGCCCGGGGCATGGAAGGCAGCGGTGCCTACATTGTGGCCAATATGATCGAAGGCGGCAAGACGCCCCTCATTCCGGCCAGGGAACTGGAAGAAATGGGATTCTCCGTGGTCTTCTGGGCCTGCAGCGCTGTATACACCATTTCCAAAGCCCTCTACGACCTGTTCACCGGCCTCGAAAAGAACGGCACCACCGAAGCTACGGCAGACCGGATGATTGAATTCGGCAAGTTCAATCATATTATCGGCCTGGATACCTACAAAGAACTGGAACGGAAATACAAGGTAGACCGGGACGACTGAAAAAAGCGGCCCATGAATCACAAATAAGTCGGCCCATGGTTCCGTATGACCGGATTCCTATGGGTCAGGAGCGAGGAGTCAGGAGTGAGGAGTGAATGTGGCGGCGCACAAAGAATATAGCGCCGCCTTTTGAAACCGGACAGCGGTGAAGCTGAGGAATACAAAGCCCGCAGTGCCATATAAATTGATACACCGCACCATCCCCGCAAGCGCTGCCCCGTTCCCTCTCAGTCCCGCAGCCACTTTTCTGCCGCAGGCTGATGTACTCGATCTCGGCCTCGGCCTCAATCTCATGTGCCTGTATTTTTCCTCCCTGGAACCTTTTGGACCTTTTTATCCCCCCTCTCCATTTCCCGGTGCTCTTCCCGATTTGCCGAAATGGATGGAAACAAGTAAAATAGGGAAGAGAACCTTAAGGAGGCGTACCCATGATTACACCAATGGACATCCATAATAAGACTTTCTCCAAGAGCCTTCGGGGCTACAGTGAAGAGGAGGTCAACGATTTTCTCCGGCAGATCGTGACGGACTATGAACAGATTTACCGGGAACATCGGGAAATGGAAGAACAGATGGACCAGATGAAGACGAAGCTGGCCAACTATGAAAAAATTTCCGAAACCATGACCAACACCCTGCAGCTGGCCAAGGATACCGCAGAAAACGTGAAGAAGAATGCAAAACGGAATGCGGACATCCTCATTGCCAATGCGCACCAGGAGGGAAAGCGGACCATCCGCGATGCCGAAGAATCCCGGCGCCGGCTCATGGAAAACATGATCCGCACCGAAGGCAACATGAAGACCTACGTAGGCAAGATCCGGAGAGACCTGGAGCTCGCCCTGGCCGCCATCGACGCCATGGATAAGCTGGAAGTTCCCACCATGGCAGGCTTCCCGGCACTGGAAGAAAAGAAGGAAGAACCGGCTGAAGCAGCAAAGGAAGAACCACAGGAAGCAGCACCGGAAGAACCGGCAGCGCCTGCAGAAGAAGCAGAGGAACCGGCTCCGGCTGAAGCGCCGGAGGCGGAAGCTCCTGCAGAAGAAGAGGCGGACACCGAAGAAAAGCCGGAAGAACCGGCTGAAGAAAAACCGGAAGCCTGAATCCAATAAAAAAAACATCCCCACCTCGTGGCGGGGATGTTTTTTATTGGATTCGGTCTTTTAACGGGAGGGTGCATCAGCCTGCGGCGGTTATGTGGCTGGGCGGCGTGCACCCGTGCGGGGGCTTTTAGCTTCTAGCTGCTAGCTGTCAGGAAAGATGACTAGCCTACGGCATGAAAAAGCAGCCGGGAACATGAATTGAAAGCGCCGCAGGCAAACCAGTTTCCCTAGCAGCTAATAGCTAGAAGCTCCGCATGTTCGCATGCCCGCCAGCCACACAAGCGGCGCAGCCGCGGAACCGGGGCTCTCAACTCTCTTCACTCAAATCTATTTATACAGCACATCCAGCACCTGCTTCATTTCGGCGGCGGTGAGCTGGCCGGGGGCGCTGGCTTCTTTTCCGGCGGCAAAGGTGAGAGGACCGCCCATGCGGTTTCCGGCGGCCCTGGTGAGCATGCCCAGGGGACCCATGGCGATGGTGACTACCGGAGTTTCCGGAAAGCGGGTCATCCTTTTGGCGGCGGCGGAAATAAGGGCTGCTGCGTCTGCCGGTGTCTCCGGCATGACTGCGATTTTCAGGATATCCGGGTGGAAAGCGGCCATGGCTTCCAGGGTGTCCGTGATTTCAGCTTCCGGAAGGGCCCGGTGGAAGCTGTGGAAACTCATGAGGAGGGGAATTTTCTTTTCTCTGGCCTTCGCCATGAGGACCTTCGTATCCATGGGGTCATGGCCATATTCCACGTCCAGTACGTCGGCCCACCGGGAGGAAAGGAGAAGGGAAAGGATGGAGAAATAGGTGTCCTCTTCCATGTCGTGGACCCCGCCCTGCCCCTTCGTGCGGACTGTGGTAAGGAGGGGAGTATCTTTGAAATGGCTGCGGATGATGCGGCAGGCTCTGTCCAGGTCCGAGGGGCCGTGGAAACCGTCCCGGTTCATGAGGTAGTCCACCCGCCACTCCAGCATGTCTAAAGGAACAGAGGCCAGGGAGGCGCATTCCTGCTCCAGGGCCTCGAAATCGGAGGACACCAGGGGAACGCAGATTTTCGGCTTTCCTTCGCCGATGGTACAATTTCTGATTTTCAGCATGACAGACTCCTTTCAGGGGATTTCCCAGCCCCTGGGGGCATGGTTCAGGACTTCACAGCCGGTGTCGGTGACAAGGACCAGGTCTTCAATGCGGACACCGAATTTTCCGGGGAGGTATACGCCGGGTTCTATGGAAAAGATCATGCCCGGTTCTGCTGTGAGGGGAGAAGAGGAAGACACTTCTCCCTCTTCGTGTTCTTTGATGCCGATGAAGTGGCCCAGACGGTGGGTAAAGAAGGGACCATAGCCGCCTTTGGCGATGTAATCCCGGGCTGCCCGGTCCAGTTCGGAAAGAGGAATGCCGGGGCGGACGAGGGATTCCGCCAGCTCCCCGGCTTCTCGGACCAGGGTGTGTACTTTCTTTTCTTCCTCCGAAGGGGTGCCGGTGAGGAAGGTGCGGGTCATATCGGAGCAGTAGTGGTCCTTCCGGCAGCCTATATCAAAGAGGGCCACATCCCCTTCATGGAACACCGTGTCGTCAGGCATGTGATGGGGGTCGGCGCCGTGGGGACCGAAGGAAACGATGGGCGGGAAGGAGAAGCCCTCTGCCCCCTCTTCCCCGTAGATGGCAAGGAGTCGGCGGGCGCATTCCTTTTCTGTCACCCCATCATGGAGAAAGCGGGCAATCCGCTCCATGGCCCAGTCATTGATGAAGGAGGCGCGGCGCATGGTATCTGTTTCTTCTCCGTCCTTGATGGCCCGGGTCCGGTCCACGGCGGGGGAACCGTTTTTGAAGGACAGGTCCTTCCGTTTCTCCATGAGGGAAAGAAGGAAATGGGAGGGCCAGAATTTATCGATGCCTACGGTCCCTTCCGGCAGGTGGCGGGAGAGGAGGGTCAGACCGTCTTCGCCGTCTTCAAAGGAAATATCTGCCGGTAAACCTGCCTTTTCCGCCTCCTCCGGAGAAAGGTCCATGCCTTTGGACAGGGGAAAGAGGCGGTTTCGGATCCAGAGGGCGCTGCCCTTTGCGGGAACCAGAAGCACCGTGAGCCGTTCCCCGGGATGGATGGTTTCTCCTGTCAGATACCACAGGGCAGCGGGCTCGGAAACCAGGAGGGAGGAAAGGCCCATTTCTTCCATCCGCCGGCGGACAGCGGCCAGCCGGTTTGCATGCATATCGTTCATGGTATCACTCCTTAAGAATAAATTAACCCTATTATATAACGAAAAAATAGAATTGAGAATTGAGGTTTGAGAATTGAGGTCCAGCCGCTTCGCGGCAAAGGCAGAGTTGAGATTTGAGAGTTGAGGCCCTGCCTGCGGCGCTTCCACCGGAATCCCTCTGTCTGCTTCGCAGACATCATTCCGGCCGGGCCACAAAAGGAAGGTGCCTTAGTGTGCAGTAAAGGCACCAACCTGGGCCCGGCTCAGCAGTCCTCTGCAGGACTGCTGCCTTTGAAAAAGGGAGACTTTCCAATAGCGGCTGCCGCCGCAGTTGGATTCCTGATGACGCCCCCCAAAAATTGCAATTGACTCAGCAGGAGGTTCTCTTCCCCAAAGAAAACTGCCAACGGCTGAGAGATGGTGATGGGAATTGATGGTCCTGGGCCCACAGGGCCCTATACACTCGATCTCGGCCTCGGTCTCAATCTCATTTGCCCGCAGGGCCTGTGCAGCTCGATGCTTCAGGCTAAAGGCTCAATGTCTCTGCCTGTTCATACAAAAACCATCCATACAAGGGCCAGCTGAATATTGTATAATATATGTAAATTAATTCATGAATCTGTTAATTCATAGGAATAGTATATGAGGTGTAATATGTTTGTTCACGAAATTATCAATGGGGCGGACCCTTCCCATATCGCCATCGAAGGGGAGGGGGAATTCACGTACGGAGAACTGGCGGAGCTGGTTCACCTGTACCGCAACAGCCTCTATGAAATGGGAATCCGGGAAGGCATGAAGGTAGGTCTGTACTCCGCCAATCGGCCGGAGTTTATTTTTGCGTACCTGGCGGTCATCAGTCTGGGCGCCGTCATTATTCCTGTCAATAACTCCCTGGTGGACCGGGAAGTGGACTATATCCTGAAGGACGGGGAAGCAGCGCTTCTCATTACCGATACGGATCTGGACGTATCCTGCCCCTCCGTGGACATTCATGACCTGGACTTCCGGGCAAGGGACAACCGGGCGAAAGAGGCGCCGCCATTTCCGGAGGACCTGACGGAGGACGATGTGTGTGCCCTGGTCTATACCTCCGGCACCACCGGAAGTCCGAAGGGCGCCATGCTGACCCATAAAAATCTCATGAGCAATGTGCTGCAGTTTGTACAGGCAGTGGATTACGGGCCGGAGGATAAGATTCTCTGCGTGCTGCCCCTGTTCCACTGCTATGGCCTCACTACGGTGCTCCATGTGGGTCTCTATGCCCATTCTACACTGGTCATCCTCCGGACGAAGAGCCCTTCGGAAATCATCAATGCCATTGTGAAGTATTCCATCACCATTGCCATCATGGTGCCGCCAATGTACAATCTCCTGGCCCGCCGGGGGGACCCGTCCCTCATGGTGACGGTGCGGGACTTCATTTCCGGCGGCGCCCCTATTCCCCAGCCCGTGTCCCAGGCTTTCTTTGACCGGTTCCACCATCCCGTGCGGGAGGGCTATGGCCTCACTGAGGCATCGCCGGTGGTGAGCGTCCTGCCGGCGGACCGGATCAAGTATCTCACCGTAGGGCCTGCCATCCCCGGAGTGGAAACAAAGATTGTGACCGGTGAGGAGGGACCCTACAAGCCCGGTACCGTGGGAGAGCTCATGGTGCGGGGAGACAACGTGATGAAGGGGTACTGGAAGAAGCCGGAGGAAACGGCAAAGGTCCTGGAGCCCGATGGATGGCTTCATACGGGAGACCTGGCCTATATGGATGAGGACCGGTTCATCTACATTGTGGACCGGTTGAAGGACCTCATTATCGTGAACGGGGAAAATATCTACCCCGGTGAAGTGGAAGACTGCATTTATGAAGTAGAAAGGGTCTCGGAATGTGCGGTCATCGGCCACCCGGATCCTCTCCGGGGCCAGGCGGTCTGGGCTTACGTGGTCATGAAGGAGGGGTACCCATTTGACGAGAACAAAATCCGGAAATACATGGCCCGGAATATTGCAAGTTACAAGATTCCCCGCCGTTTCATTCCTATGGATGCGCTGCCGAAGAATGCATCGGGAAAGATCCTGAAGCGGGCGCTTCGGGATAAATGAGGATACAGAAAAAAGCCGGGAAACAGGAAAACTGTTTCCCGGCTTTTTTCTGCGCTGGTGGGTAGAGTCACTCCCGCGAGGTTTCTGGCAGCTGAGAAAGCGATTTTATCAGTGCTGCCCTGGAAGCTTCGAAAGAGTAGCTCTGCCCGTCAGTGCAAAAACCAATCCCATGCTCCTTACAGTGCGCCCAACGTTTTCATCATTTCATAGACTGCGGTCAGCGGGAGGCCTACTACGTTGTCGTAGGAACCCTGGATACCCTCCACCAGGAGGGTGCCGAGCCCCTGGATGCCGTAGGCGCCAGCTTTGTCCATGGGTTCCCCGGTTGCGATGTAGTCCTCGATTTCCCTGTCCGTGAGAGAACGAAAACGGACTTCGGTGGTGGTGACGGTGACGAGGCTGCGGTCCCTGTAGAGGATGGCGGTGCCGGTTTTCACAAAGTGGTCACGGCCTGAGAGGAAGCGGAGCATCCGGAAGGCGTCGCCCCGGTCCTTCGGCTTCCCGAGAATCTTTCCGCCGATAGTTACGATGGTATCGGCGGCTAGGAGAGGAAACGCTTCCTTTTCCCCGCGGTCGGCCCCTTCTGCCTTGCCCAGGGCATTCAGGGCACACACCAGGTCCGGACCGGCAAAGGAAGACAAAAGGGGATGGTTTATTTCGGATTTCCGCTTTTCCGCTTCTTCCAGCGTTTTCACTTCATTGAAATGACTTTTTACGATGCGGGGCTCCCAGTGAATCTGGAGGAGCAGTTCCTTCCGGCGGGGAGACGAGGAAGCGAGAAGAATGTTCATGGAATGGTCCTTTCTGGGGAATCATGGGAGAGTGGGACAGCGGGCTGGTGGAACCGTAGAAATCGGCTTACTGATTTACCGCTGATGGACATTAGACGGAATCGGCGGCGAAGCCGCAGAAACTCAACTCTCAAATTTCAAACCTTAGCCGCTAAGCGGCTTCCCTCACAGCGCTTTCCGGTAAATGGCGATGAGGTCTTCTTTCGTGAGGGGGACGAAGCCCTGGATAATGCCATCTTTTCCTTTCCAGGCAAGGTCGTTGTCTGCCATTTCTTCGAAGTGGCTGTCATCGATGGAAATGGCGGAAAGGGAACTGGGAAGCTGGAGGGAGGTGGTGAGGAATTTTTTCAGTTTCTTTATGCCTTTCCGGGCGGTCTTTTCCGGATTCTTTCCCTCTTTTACGCCCATCACATGAACGGCGAAGCGGGGCGCCGTTTCTTCAGAGAGCACATGGCTCATGAAAGCCGGTGTGAGGATGGCCAGCCCCAGACCGTGGGGAATGTCGTACCAGGCGGACAGTTCGTGCTCCAGACCGTGGCAGCTCCATGCCACACTGTGGCCCCGGTCGATGAGGTCATTGATGGCCCATTCCGAGTCCCAGAGGAGGTTGGCTCGGGCTTCTTCATTGCTCCCTTCTGCCATGGCGATGGGAGCCCATCGGATGACGGAGCGCATCATGGATTCCATAAATCCGTCCATGGAATCAAAGCCCTCTTCCCGGTTCAGGTATACCTCCAGGAGATGGGACAGGATGTCCGCACTGCCGGAGGCTGTCTGGAAGGGGCTCACGGTGTAGGTATTCCGGGGGCAGAGGAAGGAAACTTTCGGCCGCAGGGGCTCCGTGGTCCATCCGTATTTCTCCAGGGTCTGGGGATTCGTAATGACGGCGCAGCTGTTCATCTCAGAACCGGTGGCGGCCATGGTGGGGATGGCGATGAGGGGAAGGGCCCTGGTGAGCTGGACCCGGTTCTTCACCAGGTCCCAGGGGTCTCCCTCATAGGCGGCGCTGCCGGCGATGACCTTGGCCGTATCGATGACACTGCCGCCGCCGGCTGCGATGATGAGGTCGATACCCCCTTCCCGGCAGAGCCGGGCGCCCTGGTAGGCCAGGGCAATTTCCGGATTTGGCTTGACTCCGGAAATTTCATAGCCCGAAAGGCCGGCTTTTTCAATTTCGCTGATAATGGTGTCGTAGATGCCGTTCTTCTTGATGGAACCGCCGCCGTAGACAAGAAGGACCCGGCTGCCCCAGCGGGGCAGTTCTTCATGGAGATGGGACAGGGCATCGTTTCCAAAATATACTTTTGTAGGATTATGGTAGATAAAAGGGTCAACCATGGTGTAACCTCCTGAAATAACTATTTTTCTTTTATTATACCCTATGACAGGGGAAATGGATTTCTCCGGATCCGGGCTTTCCGGGAAAGGTGGAAATCAGTGGAATTTTGGCGGGAAATAGAGTAAAATACAGGGAACAATCACAGGGCCCGGTTTTTGGCCCCGTAGGAGAGGAGAATGGTAGAATGAATTTCAAGAAGATTTTTGGTATGGTAATGGCAGGGATCATGGCACTGGCGGTGTCCCTGTCTTTTGCAGGCTGTGGCGGCGGAGGCGGAAGCACGTCATCCGGCGGAGGAGAAAAGAAGCCGGTGAAGGTGTCCCTGGCTATGCTGCGGCTTACGAGCAGTGCTCCCCTTTTCATCGCCATGGACAAGGGGTACTTCAAGGATGAGGGCATCGACATCGATGCCCAGTGGTTCGATGCGGCCCAGCCCATCGCCGTAGCCACGGCTTCGTCCAAGGTGGACGTGGGAGCCACCGGCATCACCGCCGGCCTCTACAACATGGCCGCCAAGGGGCAGAAGCTCTATATCGTGGCCGATAAGGGACGGGAAGAAAAAGGATATTCTTCCTCCGCCCTCCTGGCTTCCACCGCAGAATATGATAATGGCCTCACCTCTATTGAAGGGCTGAAGGGAAAACGGGTAGGCATTACCCAGAAAGGATCCACCTTCCATTACATGCTGGGACGGATGCTGGAATCCAAGGGCCTTACCCTGGACGATGTGACCGTGGTGCCTCTGGGCAAACTGTCCGCCGTCATGGCAGCTCTCCAGAGCGGCCAGATCGATGCCTGCATCCTGAATGAACCGAACATTACAAAGGTCAAGAACGAAGGGTACGGCAAAGAAATTACCCAGGTCAGCGCTGTGATGCCTTACCAGACAAGCGGCATTTTCTACTCCCCGGAATTTGCAAAGAATAAGGATGCCGCCGTCCGTTTCATGAAAGCCTACAACCGGGCCTGCAATGAATACTACAATGCGGTGGTGGACAAGAAGGATCCCCAGAAGCTGGATGAAGTGGTGAAGATTATCTCCAAGTACGTGAAGACACCGGAAGAGGATATCCGCCTCGGCCTGCCTTACATCGATAAGAACGGGGTTCTCATGGCCGATGATATCAAGACCCAGATCGACTGGTATTCTTCCCATGGCATGATCGACGGGAAGCTGGATGCCAAAGACGTGGTGAATACGTCCTTCCTGGAAGAAGCCATGAAGAAATAAGGAATGGTCCATAAGACTCCTTTCCCAGAGTGGAGGGAGTCTTATGGCGTATATGGGGTGAACGGGCCTCATTTGATGGATAGATGCAGCCCATGACGGGTGAATAGATTTGAGGTTTGAGATTTGAGGGTTGAGGCTCCGCCGCTTCGCTGCAAATCCTGGCTTCCCCCTTTGGGGGAGCTGGCCGCGAAGCGGCTGAAACTCAACTTTTTTATTTATACCAGGAGTATTGTATGGAAGTTGTCATTGAAAATGTGAGTAAATCCTTCCGGAACGGCAGGAAGACGCTGCCGGTGCTGGAAGATATCAATATAACCCTGAAAAAAGAAGAATTTGTGGCCCTCGTAGGTCCTTCGGGCTGCGGGAAGTCCACGCTTCTCAATATCTGTGCCGGCCTTCTTTCACCGGATAGCGGCAGCGTGTACTTCACCGGAGAAGAACTGGAGCGGGAGCCCCGGGTATCCATCGTATTCCAGGAGACAGGACTCATGCCCTGGCGGAATGTGTACGACAATATTGCCTTTGGCCTGGACGCGGGCCATGTGCTGCCGAAGAAGGACTGGAAGGAACGGATCGACCATTATATTTCCCTGGTCGGCCTTTCGGGATTTGAAAAATCCTATCCCCACCAGCTCTCCGGCGGTATGAGGCAGAGAGTGGGCATTGCCCGGGCCCTGGCCATTAACCCGGACCTCCTTCTCATGGATGAACCTTTCTCCGCCCTGGATGCCCAGACCCGGATCATCATGCAGCAGGAACTGGTGGATCTCTGGGAAAAGACAAGGCTCACCACCCTCTATGTGACCCATAATATCCAGGAGGCCGTCATGCTGGCGGACCGGGTGGTGCTGCTGTCCCGGCGGCCCGGCAAGGTGCGGGATATCCTCACCATTTCCATTCCCCGGGAGGACCGGGAGAAACCGGAACATGCAGAAGAAATCGACAGCCTTACCCGGACCATCTGGGAACACATCAGCAAGGATGCCCTGGAGGCCATGACGGAGGTGCAGGAAGATGAATAAGTACATCGTAGAAAACAAGATGAAACGGTGGCAGAAGAGCTATACCCCCGCCGTATCCCTGGCTTCGGTGGCGGTGGTTCTCATCATCTGGGAAGCCATCTGCCGGGCCGGCGTGGTATCATCTCTCTTCCTTCCTCCGCCGACCATGATCCTTTCCTCCCTGGTGGATATGATCAAAGACGGGGAAATTGGCGTTTCCCTGGCAGCCTCCCTGTACCGCATTCTCATGGGATTCTTCCTGGGCAGTGCCTTTGGCCTTTTCGTGGGCCTTGTTACCGGCACCTCCGCCCTGGCGGACCGGATAGCGAACCCCATCGTGAATGCCCTGTATCCGATTCCGAAAATCGCGCTCCTCCCGCTCTTCATCCTGTGGCTCGGTATCGGGGAGGTATCGAAAGTCACCATCATCGCCCTGGGCGTATTTTTCCCGGTGGCCATGAATACTTACTCCGGCGTAAAGAACGTGGATACCCTTCTCATTAAAGTGGCTGTGAGCTTCCATGCGGGTTGGGGCTACACCATGAAGAACGTGGTGCTGCTCTATGCACTGCCCATGATATTTGCGGGCCTCCGCATCGCCGCCGGTACGGCGCTCCTCCTGCTGGTGGCCGCTGAAATGATCGCTGCCGAACAGGGCATCGGCGCCCTCATCCTCCACTATGGGGACCTCATGATTACGGACCGCCTCATGGCAGGGGTCATCGTACTCTCCGTGCTGGGCCTCATCTTCAACCTGTTCCTCCAGTTCCTGGAAAGGAAACTGGTCCCCTGGAACAGGAAGGAATAAATAAAAGAATCGGTATACTATTTCCTGTATATCATAAGAAGCGTCTACTCTTTTCGAGTAGGCGTTTTTTATTAAAGTTTATAATTTTACACAATTATTACATAAGAAGATAAAATTTTACATTATCGATACAAAATGAGAATAATGTGAGATTTTCTCATTAGGCAATGTTATAATGAGAATGGAATGATTGGATATTTGCTCTGATTGGGAGAACATTTTTTTAAAAGGGAGGACCTGTTATGTCAAAAATGAAGAAAATAGCAGCGGTTTTGGCTTGTGCCGCACTGGCATGTGGTATCTTTACCGGATGTGGAGGAGACAAAAAGGCAGCCAGCACGGCATCTGCAGGGGGAGACAAAGTACTTACGGTGTACACTGCCCGCAGTGAAAGTCTGAATAACCTGGTAATTCCGGAATTTGAAAAAGAGACAGGTATCAAGGTCAATATGATTGTAGCGGGCACAGGTCCTCTGGTGAAACGGGTGGCTTCGGAAAAGGATAATCCCCAGGGCGATGTGCTGTGGGCTGCGGACCAGACGATGCTGGAGTCCCAGAAAGATCTTTTTGAAAAATATGTATCCCCGGAAGATGCAAATATGATGGATAATGCAAAAAATAAGACCGGCTATTTCACACCGGCTTTTGCAGATCCCACAGTTTTTATTGTTAATACAAAACTGGCAGGAGATATGAAGATTGAAGGCTTTGATGATCTGTTGAATCCGGAATTAAAAGGGAAAATTGCCTTTGGAGACCCGGCCAATTCATCTTCTGCTTTCCAGAGCCTCATGGCCATGCTTTATGCCAAAGGGAAAGATGGGGACCCTCTGTCTCCGGAGGCTTGGGCCTATGTGGATAACTTTATCAAAAACGTAGATGGCAAATTCCTGAATAGCTCCGGCGCTGTTCATAAAGGAGCAGCAGATGGGGAATATACGGTAGGACTGACCTGGGAAGACCCGGCAGCTACCTATGTAAAGAATGGGGCACCGGTAAAGGTGGTATTCCCAAAGGAAGGGGCTATTTTCCCGGGTGAATCAGTAGAAATCATTAAAGGTGCGAAACATATGGACAATGCGAAGAAATTCGTGGACTTTATGTTGTCAAAGAAAATTCAGGAAGAAGCCGGTAAGACATTGACTGTCCGGCCTTTGCGCAAAGGGGTACAGCTGGCGGACTACATGACGCCCCAGGACCAGATTCATCTGTTTAAAAATTATGATGAAGGCTGGGTGGCCCAGCATAAACAGGAAATCGTGAAGCTCTGGAACCAGCATCTGGAGAATTCCCGGCAGTGATTGGCTGTTTGAAGAATGAATGAGAGGGGGCCGTGGCTTTTTACGGTCCCCCTCTTTTTATAAGACATCAGGTGGGAATAGTTCCATTTGTCGAACTGTCAGGGCCTGGCGGTTAGCATGCTTGTGTGCAGAGTCACTTGCACGGAGCTATTAGCTTCTGGCAGTCAGTGGCCAGAAAAGCTGATCCGCCTGCGGCATTTCCAACAGTTTCCATCAGCTAACCTCAACCCCATGGGCAGCGTTGGGCTGCTAGGGAAACGCTGATTTAATCAAGAAAATATCGTCAGAAAACACTCTTTCCTGT
>NZ_UQKJ01000026.1 GCF_900541605.1 uncultured Dialister sp.
CATGAAAATACAAGAGTATAATCGAACAACGATTTAATCAGTGCTTCCTTAACCGCAAAATCACCTTCAAGCCAAAGCCCTGTGCCCTGTGCTATAATTAATGAAGTACATACCGTATTCATATGGAGGTCATACATGTCACAGAGTGCTATGCAGGAAATTACCTGCCCCAAATGCGGGAAGAAACATTCCTTTACCGTTTGGGACAGTATCAATACCATGGAAAATCCGGAAATGAAGGAAAAGGTCAGAAACGATGAAGCCTTCCGGTACCGCTGCCCGGACTGCGGTGCCACATCCCTTCTGAATTACAATTTTCTTTACCACCAGCAGGAAGATAAGATTCTCATCTTTGTCGATGCCGATGGCTCTTCTCCCAAAGAAATGGAGTCCATCCTTTCCAGGCGTGGCAATGCCTTCGACAGTTATCTGAAACGGATTGTCCTTTCCTACAATGAATTCAAGGAAAAACTGCTGATCCTGGATGCAGGCCTGGACGACCGGATCGTGGAAATCATCAAGAGCTCCATCTGGGACAACGTGGACGAAAAGTACAAGGATAAGCATATCGATGAAATCTACTTTGCCACCAATGAGGACGGGGAGCATGGATTTCTCTTCCGGAAGGAAGGAAAGATGATTGCGTCCATGGAGTTTGATATGTCCCTGTACAACGCCATCAAAGAGGCGGCGCTGGCCAGGATTGATGTTCTCTCCCAGGGGGATCTCATCATCAACCGGGCCTGGGCGAAAGATATGATTACCCGCATGGGCTGATTCAGAAATAAAAGGAGCATTGAAACCGAGGTTTCAATGCTCCTTTTTTATGGGAAATGGAATATTTATGGCTGGCGCCATTTTGGCGGGGCTGGCTCCTGACCGCTGGGTTCCCAAAAATTAACCGGCTTTCTCACGGGGAGGTGTTGGCACATTCGTGCGAAAGTAGATGATGAATTTTACATGGCCGCCTTCCTGGGTGAAGTCCTTGTATCCTTTGTACTGCTCTATAAACTTCCGGATAGAAATCATCCCTATTCCATGGCCTTTGCGGCTGGTTCTGGGAAATCCATCTTTATCAAAATCGATAGGCTTGGAGCAGTAATTCTCTACAGCCAGGATGGCCTGTTGTCCTTTCACCTGCAGGTGGACATCGAGGAACCGCTTATCCTTTGGCTCCCGGGAGGTAATGCGGATGCCGTTTTCCAGAAGGTTCGCCAGTACCACCGCCAGCTGTTCTTCGAGGATGGGCACCTTTTCGGGAAAATTGATATGGACGCTTACAGTAAATCCTTCGCCCTTCGCCCTGTTGATGTACACGGACAGGATGGCGTTGATATAGGGGTTCAGTGAATAGGGGCGGATAGCGGTTTTATCGAGCTGGGTATCGTAGGACTCCAGGGCCTTCAGGGCTTCTTCTTTTTTATCGTCATGGATGAGGGCGTACACCAGTTGGATATGGTGGCGCATGTCGTGGCGAAGAATAGAAAATTTCTTTGTTCCCTGCTGTACGAGGAGGGTGTAGTTCTGGAGAAAATGGATGGTCTTCCGCTGGGTGTCGTTCATGCTGCGCAGGTGGATTTCGCTGGCCAGATTCTCGTCTTCCAGGCGGACCCCTTTATAGAGGAGGAAAAAGCAGGCTGCTGTGATAATGCGCATGGAAATGCGGTCGGGCTGCCAGAAATAGGGGTCCATGTTCAGGTTCTGGGGGTACTGGATAAGAAGAATGGCCAGTGGGAGAGCCGCCATATAGTAACCGTAGGGTTTATCGCTCATGAGGAGGGATGACGGCCGCATGCGGCGGAAAAGATAGATACTCAAGGGAAGCAGGGCAGCATTCACGAGGGGATCCATGGCGGCAATGACCAGTACCTGTTCTGTGCTTACATCAATTTGAAAGAAATGGTACACCAGGATGGCCGTTATGGTGTGCATGGTACTGGCCCAGAGTCCCTGCATGCCGCCGGTATAGAACTGCTGGGCGATACGGGTGTGAAACCAGAAGAATGTGGCCGCCACATACAGGAAGGCCCCCATGGAATGGGCGGTCTTCAGGTAGGGCACCTGGGTGTCGGGATCCTGGAAAAACAGCACATACACGGGAAACATGAGGACAGCAATGACCGCATAGGACCAGAAGAGTTCTTTCTTTTTGCGCCGGGAGAGAACGTCATGAAATGGTTCATACCGGATCAGGGCGCCTGCCAGGTGGATAAAAGTCACGCTGCCGGCCAGGAGGAATGCAAGCTCCATGGATTCATCACCTTTCCTGAAATTGCTGTTTATGGGTAGAGTTACTTGCGTAAGTGGCTTCCCCCGGTTGTAGAATGGCAGACAATCAGACCGCCCGTTTCAGACAGGTATAGCGGCGAAGCCGTGGATCCTTTTTTTCAGTCACTTTTCTCAGGGAAGAGTGACCCTGCATGCAGGCATGCCAAAGATAAAGATAAGGATAAAGACATCAGGCGTCTTTGGCACACGATTTCTCCGGCACATCCATACGGAAATAAATGACGAATTTTACATGGCCATCGGTCTGGCTGAAGTCTTTATATCCCTTATATTGTTCTATAAACCGGCGGGTAGAGACCATGCCGATGCCATGGCCCTTTTTCGTGGTGGAAGGAAATCCTTCTGCATTGAAAACAATGGGTTTGGAACAGTAATTTTCCACTTCTAGCACCGCCTGCTTCCCTTTGGCCTGCAGGTGGACTTCCAGGAACCGTTTTTCCACTGGTTCACGAGAAGTGACACGGATGGCATTTTCCATAAGATTTGCCAGCACCACGGCCAGCTGCTCTTCCAGAATAGGAACACTTTCGGGAAAATTAATCTGGGTGGTGACGGAAAAACCTTCTTCCCGGGCCCGGTTGATGTATACCGACAGGATGGCATTGATATAGGGATTCAAAGAGTAAGGCCGGACTGCGGTCTTATCGAGCTGGGTATCGAAGGATTCCAAGGCCTTCAGGGCCTCTTCCTTTTTATCATCATGGATGAGGGCGTACACCAGCTGGATGTGATGGCGCATATCGTGACGGAGGATGGAGAATTTCTTTGTTCCCTGCTGGATGAGAAGGGTATAGCTCTGAAGAAAATGGATGGTTTTCCGCTGGGTATCGTTCACGCTCCGCAGGTGGATTTCGCTGGCCAGGTTTTCGTCTTCCAGACGGACACCTTTATACATGATGAAGAAGCACACCGCCGTAATGACGCGCATAAGGATTCGGTTCGTATTCCAGAAGAACTGGTCCATGTTGATATTCTGGGGCACCTGGATGAATACGATGGCCAGCGGAAGAAGAGCCATGTAATAGCCATAGGGCTTATCCCCCATGAGCAGGGAGGATGGACGCATCCGGCGGAACATGTACAGGCTGCATGGCAGGAGCAGCAGATTGCAGAGCGGGTCAATCACGGAAATGGTAAAAAGCTGGTCCTGGGCCGTATCGATATGAAGTACATAATAAATGAGAATTCCGGCGGCGGTGTGTATGGTACTGACCCAGAGCCCGGACATGCCGAAAATATACAGCTGCTGGGCGATACGGGTATGGAACCAGAAAAGACCGGCTGCCACGTAAACGAAAACTCCAAGGGAAAATGCAATCTTCAGGTAGGGCACCCGGGTGGCTGGATTTTCGAAAAGTTTCATATAAACAAAAAACATGATGGCCGCCAGGACCAGATAGGAGAAAAGCATACCCCTTTTCTGTTTCCTGCTGAGTACATCGTGAAAAGGAACATAGCGAATCAGTGCTCCTATGAGATGGGTGATTGTCACTGTGACAGGCATCAGAATGTCAAGTTCCATCTGCAGGCCCCCGAAATAGAAAAAAGAATTACAGGCTGCCCCGGTCCCTTGCTGGGGGACCAGGAAAGCACTGATTAATTGGCAGAGTCAGATTTCATAAGGATTTTTATGCACTGCTTCGTCATAATCGGCCAAGGATAAAAGGAAGGCGCTTTGATGTGCAGAAAAAGCGCCAACTTACCTTGACCTCAGCAGTCCTATGCAGGACTGCTGCTTTAAATAACGCGCTATTCGCATCGGATTATTTCTTGCATTGTATAAAAATCCAAGAATGAAATCTGACAACGATTTAATCAGCGCTTCCCTGGTTATTTTTTTACGGCAGGCAGCCGGAAGTAAATTTCAAAACGAACGATTCCATCGTTCCAGGTAAAATTCTTGAAACCATCGTAGCGCTTAATAAACCGGTGGACCGAAGCCATGCCGGTACCCCGGCCGGGCTCTGGTGCCTGTGGATAGCCCTCATCATCGAAATGAAGTGGCTTTTCACAGTAGTTTTCCACAGCAAGGATGACCTGATTCCCTTTCTGCTGCAGGTTCAGCCGGAGAAAACGATACTTCGGATTTTCTTTCTCCGATACCCGGATGGCATTTTCCAGGAGGTTTGCCAGGAGAAGCCCCAGCTCTTCCTGAAGTCCCGGGATATTGTTGGGGAAACTGATGCGCTGGGATACCGGAATGCCCGCATTTTTTGCCTTGTGGAGATAGACAGACAGGATGGCATTGATGTAGGGATTCAGGCAGTAGGGATGGATGACCGACTTTTCCAGGTCATCATCGTAGGTTTCCAGCAGGGAGAGAGCCTCTTCCTGCTTTCCTTCAGCAATCAGTTTATAGATGGTATGGATATTGTGGCGCACATCATGGCGCAGGATGGAGCCCTGTTTCATGGTGTCCTGTACGAGAATGGTGTAGTTCTGGAAGAACCGGATGGCCTTATCCCTGATTTCATCGGCACTCCGGAGGAGCACCATGCCCTCCAGGTCCCGGGCCTCCAGGTATACGTAGCGGTACAGGGCGTAGAAAGCAAAGGCCGAAATGAATCGGGCCGCCAGTTTGTCTATGCTCCAGAGCCGGTCGTCCATGCTGATGGGAATCAGCATGAGGGAAATGATGATGGGCAGGGAGGCAATGTAGTAACCGTAGGATTTTTCATTGATGAGCTGGGGAGAGGGACACATGTGGCGGAAAATATGGATGCTGATGGGGAAGGTCAGGATAAAAGCAACCATGTATCCGATGAGTTCCATATTCAGCTTATCGATGAGGGAGAGGTCCTGTACCATGGCCATGACGGAAATCATACTCAGGGTGTGGAGGAAAGAAATCCAGAGCCCCTGCATGCCCAGGACGAAAACCTGCTGGGCCACCATCTTCGGCAGCCAAAGGAAGGACAGCAGGAAATAGGGCAGCCACCCCAGGGCGAGGGATGTCTTATATATGGGAACAAGCCTGCCGGGCTGGGAAAAGAGATAAGTAAAAATCAGCAGGTTCACAAGGCCCAGGGCCAGAAAGGACAGGGCGGCATAGTTCCGTTTCTTTTTGGAAATGTAGTCGCGAAACGATTCGTACCAGATAAAACGGCCGGCCAGGTGAATGACCATCGTACACAGGGCCAGAGAAAAAGTATTTTCCATGATGAAACTCCTCGATTGGAAAAACAGTATAAAACTGGCATAAAGGGTTCATGGTTTGCCAAAGTCCGATCAGGGTGGAGAAGGGCCAGGACTTTGGCAGATGGGGAAATTGCAGTCAATGGCCGTTGAAAAGTGCAAGGGAATGGAATGACTGTAGAAAATAATATAATAAAATCCTCTATTTGGATAGCAGGTACTGCATGTAGTGATTCTTGACTTCCTTCTTTTTCCGGCGGCTGATGGGGATCACCGTGCCATCGGTGAGGCGGAAGGATTCATCGTCCATGGATTCGATGAAGTCCATGTTAAGGAGCACCTTATGGTAACATTCAAAGAACCGGCGATCATCGGACAGGGTTTCTGCCACTTCCTGGAACATTTCCCGGGTGGGGGCTTCCTTATCCTTCATGTGGATAGTGGCGGTGCGGCTTTTGTTGCAGTCGATATACATGATGCGGCTGAGCGGAAATTTCAGGGTTTCGTTTCCGGGAATCCGCAGAATAAGGGCTGCCGGTTTCAGGGCACCCGGCGGCAACGCCCGGTTCAGTGCAGAGAACAGGTCATCTTTGTGGCTGATGAGGGGTTTCAGGATATAGCCCAATGCGAAGACCTGGTAGCTTTCCAGCGCATGTTCCCGGCTGGTGGTAAGAAAGAGAATTTTTACATCTTCATCTTTCTGTCGGATATTTTTTGCCGCCTCTATGCCATCCATACTGGGCATATAGATATCCAGGAATATGAGGTCGAATTTGCCTTCTTCAAATTCAGACAGGAAAGAAGGACCATCAAGATAGGTGGAAATAGAGATTTCCATATCCCTGGCGTCCTCACGGGATTCGAAATAGGATTTTACATAGCGCTGTCCGATTTCAATATCCGTCGGGCTGTCGTCGATCAGAGCAATTCGGATCATGGTAGAAAGTTCCCCCGGAAACAAAAGAAAAATCTTTAAGGAAGTACTGATACAATCTGATTCTGCAAATTCATCTACGCTTCCTTAAATACAGTGAATTTTCTCTATTATACTTCATCGAAAAGTAGCGTGACAATGGGGAAAGAGGGAAAGGCAAGCTCCTTTCGGGGCGGAATCATCGGCCCAGGGACACAGGCTTTTCAACAGATTGAAAGTTTTCGTATCATGAATTCCATCCATCCGTATAAAAAACATTGACGGGATTGCGACATTTTTTTATAATAGATTCAGTACTGGAAAAACCAAATTAGTACTGGAGGTAACTATGAAAGACAGACTGGTGAAAGCGACGCTGGAGGAAATGAAAGCCCGGTCCCTCAAATTTACCATGGATGACCTGGCGAAAAAGCTTCATGCCAGCAAGAGTTCCATTTATAAAATCGTGGATTCCAAGAAAGACCTGGTGCACCTTGTGATGCACTGGGCCATGGAACGGTTTGACAGCCGGGCAAAGTCCCTTGTCCACGGGGAGGGACCGGTGAACAGCCGGCTCATGGCATTCTGCGGCCTTTTCTTTGAGACCTTCTGGTACCTGCCGGAAGCGGTGAATGAGGACCTTCAGAACCGGTATGAAGATATATGGCAGGAGTGGAACCAGTTCCGGGAAGCCAAGTTTGATGACATGATGGCCCTTCTGAAGGAGGGCGTGGAAAAAGGGGAATACCGGAATGTGAATCTTCCCGTGGTGCGGCAGTGTGTATTTTATGCGGCCCGGGGGCTCACGGATCCGGCATTTCTGAAGGAAATGAATATGACCGGCCAGGATGTGCTGGAACTTCTGGAAGACATCATGCTGAAGGGGCTGGAAGCCCATAAGCAGGGTGGAGAAGATAAGAAAAAGGGAGAGGGAAAATGATGAGAACTTGGAAGAAATGGATTGCGGCAGGCCTTCTTGGCACATCCATCCTCATGGCAGGCTGCGGCCAGCAGGCGGCGGTTTCCCACCAGGCGCCCCTGGTGAAAACGGTGGTGGCCGGGGAATCGGTGAAAGGGGAAAAGACCACATTCTCCGGCACGGTCCACGGCTATTTTGAGTCGCCCCTGGCGTTCCAGACCGGCGGCCGTATCATGGCCCGGTATGTGGATCAGGGCCAGCGGGTTTCTGCCGGCGACGTGCTGATGAAAGTGGACTCCAAAGATGCAGAAGAGCAGGTGGCTTCAGCCCGGAGCGCCCTTACCTCCGCCCAGGCATCGGCGGACCTGGCCTATTCCACGGAAGCCCGGTACAGGCAGCTCCATCAGGCCAATGCCATTTCGGATCTCACCATGGACCAGGTGAGCAACAAATCGGATCTGGCCAGGGCCCAGCTGGACTCTGCACAGGCCGCCCTGGCCCGGGCACAGAATAACCTGGGCTTTACCCTCCTCACCGCTGACCGGGACGGAGTCATCGGCTCCACCATGTATGAAGTGGGTCAGGTGGTCTCTGCCGGTACACCGGTGGTGACCATCATCGATGATTCGAGGAAGGATGTCCATATTTCCCTCACAGAAAAACAATATAAATCCTATGCTGTCGGCACGCCGGCTACGGTGACCTTCTGGGCCCTCCCGGGAGTGACGGTGGAAGGGACGGTGCGGGATATCGCAGCTTCTCCGAATACGAATACCGGCACCTACGATGCGAAAGTAACGCTGATCGACCCGCCGGATTCCGTGGTGGTAGGCATGACGGCGGAAGTGAAATTCGGCAGCCGGAAGGAAGGGGAAGGATTCATGGTGCCCCTTTCGGCCATGGCCACCCAGAGTGAAAAGCCGGCGGTTTGGGTAGTGAAGGACAATAAGGTCCATCTCCAAGAAGTAACCACCGGCCGCTACGGTGAAGATACGGTAGAAATCACCGGAGGCATTGATAAGGGGGACCGCATCGTTTCCGCCGGAGCCTCTAAGCTCACGGAAGGGGAAGAGGTGAGAACATGAAAGGGGTGAACCTGGCGGAATGGGCGATTCGCCACAAGCAGATCGTCTATTTCTTCATCATTTCCATCATTATCGGCGGGATCTTCTCTTACTTCCGCCTGGGCCGCAGCGAGGACCCGAATTTTACCATCCGTGAAATGGTCATCGCCGCTGCCTGGCCCGGCGCTACGGCGGAGCAGATCACGGACCAGGTCACCTATCCCCTGGAGCGGAAGCTGCAGGATACGAAGGGGCTGGACTATATCAAGTCCTTTACCCACGACGGGAAGACCGTCATTTACGTGGACCTGAAGGACAGCGTGCCGAAGTCGGAAGTCCAGCAGCGGTGGCATGACGTGCGGAATGCGGTCACCGATGTATGGAGCGATATGCCCTCCGGTGTGCAGGGACCGGTCATCAACGACCGTTTCGATGATGTGTACGGATCCATTTATGCCCTGACCGGCAACGATTACAGTTACGAAGAAAAACGTAAATATGCGGAAGATATCCGCCGCCGTCTGGTACTGGTGCCGGACGTGCAGCAGGTGAAGCTCCTGGGCGTGCAGGAACAGATGATTTACGTGGAAATGGACCAGAACAAGCTGGCTTCCTTCGGCCTGTCTCCGTCTGATATTTACGGTATCATCAAACAGCAGTCCGCCATGATGCCCGCAGGCACCATTCACACGGATTCCCGGAACGTGGCTATCCGGGTGGAAGGACTCCTGGGCACCACGGAAGCTTTGAAAAATATCCCCATCCATGTGGGTGAACGGAATTTCCACTTAGGCGACGTGGCGAAGGTCACCCAGACCTATACGGATCCGGAAACCTCCCTCATGTACTTCAACGGCAAGCCGGCCATCGGCATCGCCGTGGCCATGGCAGATGGCGGCAATAACCTCACCCTGGGAAAGAACCTCCAGGCCGCTGTGGACAATATGAAATCGGAACTCCCGGCAGGCATGGACGTGGACCTGGTGGCGGACCAGCCGAAGGTGGTCAATAACTCCATTGCTGAATTCACGGAAGCCCTCATCGAAGCCCTCATCATCGTCATGGCGGTGAGTTTCCTGTCCCTGGGCCTTCGGAGCGGCATGGTGCTGGCCATGTGCGTCCCGGTGGTGGTGTGCGCTTCCTTCCTCTTCATGAAATGGCGGGGCATCGACCTTCATATCGTATCCCTTGGGTCCCTCATCGTATCTCTGGGGCTTCTGGTGGATGATGCCATCATCGTTATCGAAATGATGCAGGTGAAGCTGGAACACGGATGCGGCCGTATGGAATCGGCAGAAGGGGCCTACAAGGCCTGTGCTGCCCCCATGCTGGCGGGCACCCTGATTACAGCGGCCGGCTTTATCCCCGTAGGCCTGGCGGAAGGGCAGGTCACGGAATATACGAATTCCCTTTTCTGGGTCATTGGTTCTACCCTGCTCCTTTCCTGGATTGCCTCTATTTTCGTGAGCCCGGTGCTGGGGTACCAGTTCATTAAACTGGGCAAGCCGAACCCCATCAAAGTGAAAATCCAGGACAAAGCCTACGGCGCTTTCCGGAAGGCAGTGAAACTGTTCGTCCACTACCGGAAGACCGCCATCATCGGCGTTGGGGCCCTCTTTGTATTTGCCCTCATGACCCTGCCCCTGGTGAACCATGAATTCTTCCCCTCCTCCGTGCGGCCGGAAATTATTCTTGATGTGAACCTGCCCTCCGGGGCCTCCATCAAGGATACGAAGAAAGTCATGTCCGCCGCGGCAGACAGTCTCTACGGTGATGACCGGGTGTCCTCCTTCTCCACTTACATCGGTGATACGGCGCCCCGTTTCATTCTCCTCTTCAACCCCCAGGCAGCGGAAGACGACCATGGCCAGATGATTATCGTGGCCAAGGACACCACTTCCCGGGATACCCTGCGGAAAGACGTGGAATCCATGCTGGCAGAGCAGTATCCGGAAGTCCGGGCC
This sequence comes from uncultured Dialister sp., assembly GCF_900541605.1. Classification (GTDB taxonomy): domain Bacteria; phylum Bacillota; class Negativicutes; order Veillonellales; family Dialisteraceae; genus Dialister. The sequence continues at coordinate 10,285 of NZ_UQKJ01000026.1, forward strand.
CATACCCGGCTCATCCAGACCGGCCCGCCGGCGGAATATCCGGTGATGCTCCGCCTCCGCGGACCTGATGCCGGCAAGACGGCAGCCCTGGCGGAAGAAGCACTGGCCCTGGTGAAAGAGCATCCGAATGTTACCAATGCATCCCTGGACTGGCCCCAGCAGACACCGACCATCCATCTCAATATCAACCAGGATAAGGTGCGGGAACTGGGCATCGACAACTACGCCGTATCCCAGGACCTCTATGTGAAACTGTCGGGCTATAAAGTGGCGGAATCCTACCAGGGGGACCAGCTGGTGCCCATTTCCTTCCGCCTGGAAGGGGACAATACGGCCCGCATGGCAAACCTGGCTTCCCTGCCGGTGCATGTAGGAAACGGCCGTTACGTACCGCTCGGTGAATTTGCGGATATTTCCTACCAGAATGAAACAAGTACCATCTGGCGGAGAAATATCGAGCCCTGCATCACCATCCGAAGCGATGTGACCGGCGGCGTGACCAGTGACTCCGTGGCCTCCGCCCTCTACGACAAGACCCTGAAGGATTTCCGGAATAACCTGCCCGATGGCTATACCCTGGAAAAAGATGGCACCCTGGAACGGAGCGATACGTCCATGGGCCAGATCATGGCCACCGTGCCTATTATGATCTTCATCATCCTCATGGTGCTCATGTTCGAGCTGAAGGACCTCCGGCTCATGGTGATTGCCGCCATCTCGGCGCCCCTTGGTATGATCGGCTGCATTCTGACCCTGGTGGTAACCCAGAAGCCCATGGGCTTCGTGGCCATCATCGGTATGCTGGCCATCGGCGGCATGGTGGTGCGAAACAGTATCATTCTCCTGGACCAGATCCGGCAGCACCTGGAAAGCGGTATGGACCCCTACCATGCGGTCATTGAGTCTGCGGTCCTCCGCTTCCGCCCCATCATGCTCACCTCCTTTGCGGAAGTGCTCGGCATGATTCCCCTGCTCCCGAATCCTTTCTGGAGCCCCATGTCCGCAGCCTTCATCGGCGGCCTTTCCGTGGCAACGCCCCTGGGTCTCCTCTTCGTTCCTGCCCTCTATGCCTTCTGGTTCAAAGTTAAAGAACCGGAAGAAATTGTAGAACAGTTTGAAGAAGAAAAGGAAGAAAAAGCGGAACGGAAGGAAGCAAAGAAAAAGGCGAAAGAAGCTCATAAGAAATAAAAAGAATCCCCATCCGGTAACCCCGGATGGGGATTTTTTTGTTTAACCAGGGGGGCAGGAATCCTGTAAATGAGGCATAAGGGTGGTGGGTCGGACTGCGCTTCGCTGGTCCGACCGGGTTGTGGGTGCTTTGCACCGGGGGCATAAGGTACATCAGCCACCTTCGGTGGTATATTGCCTCATTTTCCACGGTTGCGGCGTAGCCGCTGAACCTCAACTTTCTTACCTCAAATCTCAATTCTGCCTTTTAAAACCCCTTCAGCCGTTCCGACAGTTTTTCTGCGTGGGCTTTGCAGTCTTTAATGACCCGATCCTTTACGAAGTCAGGGCTTACGCCGGGGATATAGGCACAGCCCAGGGTATAAATGGGTTCCTCATATTCCATGCCGCAGAGGGCCGCAATCTGCTGGAAATTGTAGAGAAAATCTTCAATAGGATGGTTGTTGGGACCTCCCACGCGGTAAGCGCTGGCGGGGCTGCCGGTGGTGAAGGAAAGCTGGAATTTCTTTCCCTTAAGCGCCGTGCCGCCGGTGCCGTAAGCAAAGCCATGGGCAAAGACATCTTCCACCCAGTGCTTCATGAGGGCAGGATAAGAATACCACTGGATGGGGAACTGGAAGACGATGACATCGGCGTCCTTCAGGAGCTCCTGTTCCTTTTTCACGTCGAAATCCCAGCCCGTTTCATCGAGACGGTGGAGCGTGAAATCAGGTCCCAGACCTTTCAGGGTTTCCAGAATGGTGCGGTTCGCGAGGGACTTATCCAGATGGGGATGACCGGATACAACAAGAATTTTTGCCATGGTAAAGACCTCCTTACAGGGAAATGTAACAGAACCTATACTATCCCTATTGTAACACAGGGAAGTAAAGGAAAGATAAAAAGAAGGTCGGTTACGGTGCTGTGATGGATTCATTCGTACAGGATGCCCTGGCATTTTCTACGCAAATGACTCTATCCATTGGTATATGAATTTTCTTTACCTTCTGTTTTCACGGACGTCGGAAATTGTGAAGACCACGAGGGAGATCCATATGGTGGAAAAGCCGAAGAGCTGGATGGCTGTAAAGGGCTCATGGTACAGGAAAAGGCCCAGGAGGAGGGACAGGCTGGGGGAGATGTACTGGCAGAATCCCAGTACATTCAATGGCAGGTGGTTGGCTCCGGCGGAAAAGAGGAGGAGCGGCAGGGCCGTCACCGCACCGGCACCGAGAAGGCAGAGGGTGAATTGGGTATTTCCCGTAAGGAAATGGCCGCTTCCGCTATGCCACAGGAAAAGGACGTATCCCAGGGCCAGGGGCAGCACGATGAGGGTTTCCAGGGTAATGCTGACGAAAGGGCTGATATGGAGTTCCTTTTTGGCGGCGCCATAGAGGGCAAAAGTCAATGCCAGCCCCAAAGACACCAAAGGAAAATGGCCGAGAAAGAAACTCATGCCCAGAATGCCGAAGAAGGCAATGCCGATGGAAAACCACTTCAGCTTCGAGAGACGTTCATGGAAGAGGAGAACTCCCAGGAAGACGCTGACCAGGGGATTGATGTAATAGCCGAAGCTGGAATCCACGATGTGGTCATGGGTGACAGCCCAGATGAAGATACACCAGTTGGCGGTGATAAGGAAGGCAGCGGAAACCATGAGGAATCCCCGCTTCACGTGGGCCATGAGCTCTCTGACCGTATCCCGGAATTCCCTGCCTTTTCTGAGAAAAGCAAGAACCAGCACCATACAGGCGAAGGACCACAGGATACGGTGGGCCAGGATTTCATAGGCACCCACTCCTTCCAGCAGTTTCCAGTACAGTGGCAGTATGCCCCAGAGCAGGTATCCCGAAAGGGCTGCCAGAAGCCCTTCTTTTCTTTCTGCCATCCTATAGACCTCCTCCTTTTGATGAAAGCTATCATACCATTGTTTCCCGCAAAAAGACAGGTGGTTTCTTTATGGTTACAGAGAACCGGGCTGGGAAAAGGGATAAAAAAAGAGCTGCAGTAAATTCTGCAGCTCCCAGGGACACAGGGGACTCCATTATTCTCCCATGAGGACTTTCTTATTGTCCGGTCCCGGTGTGGTGACGACGATTTTGTTCGGAGTAATGATGAGGGCCCCTTTAGCATCGCAGGCACCATGGAAAAGTTCTTTGGCCATGGCCTTGAATTTTTCCACCACCGGACCTTCGGTCACATATTCTGCGCTGCCCTTGACCTGGTATCCTTCCGATGTCTTGGGATCATAGGCGGAAATGGCAATGCGGTGGTTCGCTTCCACATTAGCTAGGGTCTGTTTCAGGAATACATCGCCCACGGCCAGCTTCCCGTCATCCAGGACAGCCTTGAAGCCTACAGGTACTACATTCGGGAATCCTTTGCTGCAGACCGTAGCCACTTCCCACAGATTGTTTTCCAGGATCTTTTTTACATTTTCATCCATTTGAAGAGCCTCCTTATTATTAAACAACTGTATGTATTATAGTTCCTTCGAAAGCCAGATGAAAGGGGACAGAGGGGAAAAGGAAATGGGGGCACTGCCAATTTCAGTATTGCGAGTTGTTGGAGATTGGCGGTTGGCATGTTTGTGTGCAGAATCACTCGCATGGGGCTGCTAGCTTCTAGCTGTTAGCAGCTAGGAAAGCTGACCCGCCTGCGGTGCTTTCCCCCTGATGTTTCCGCCGGTCATTCGTGCCGTAGGCTGTAGAGCTTTCCTAATTCTAGAAGCCCCGCACGAATGACTCTATCCCTCAGCGGCGCCCAACCGTATGAAAAACAGTGAACGATATCAAAAATTCTGTGCTATAATAGGGCAAATACCAGTTAGTTACCTTACGTAAGGAGTGATGGCGATGAAATATACAAAAACAGCAGCCTTTATCTGTGCACTGCTTGTCTGCAGCGGCGGACTGTCCCAGGCGGCGGACAAGAAATCGGACAACGTACTGCCCCAGCGGTTTTCCGATGCCATGACCTGGAACCTCCAGAACCGGCCCCAGGACATTACGGTGACCAAGGTGGCGGTTCCCGTGGAGAGCTCTTCCCATAGCGGAACTTCCCAGGGGACCCAGCCTGCCAACGGCATGCCTCCGGCACCGCCTTCCGGGGACGGCACCATGACCCCTCCGCCCGGTGGATTTAACCCGCCGGACCATGTGACCCAGGGCACCGCCGCCAGGAATATTACAGAAAATACGACTATTGCGGACCAGGTCTTCGGCTCCACCGGGGACGATGAAAATGCCCTCCGCATCACCGGCGCTTCGGTGACGTTGAAGGAAGTTTCCATCGATAAGCAGGAAGGCAAATCCTCCAGCACCGAAGGCGGCGATTTCTATGGTATGAATGCGGCCCTCCTGGCTACAGACGGAGCCCAGGTTACCATCGAGGATTCTACGGTCCACAGTTCTGCGGCCAACGGGAATGGCCTTTTCAGCTACGGCAAGGGTACGAAGATGATGGCAAAGAATGTGACTATCACCACCACCAGACATAATTCCGGCGGCATCCAGACCACCGGCGGCGGAGAGACAGAAGCGGAAAACCTGACCGTCGCTACCTCCGGCGATTCCTCTGCCGCCATCCGTTCCGACCGGGGCGGCGGTACGGTGCGGGTGAAAGGGGGGACCTTTGTCACTGCTGGCCATGGATCTCCAGCCATTTACTCCACCGCCGATATCGGAGTAGAAGGGGCTGCGCTGAAGGCGCTTCATTCCGAAGGGGCTGTGATCGAAGGGAAAAATAAGATTTCCCTCAAGAACTGCAGCCTCGAAGGCAGCATGGACAGCACCCGGGTCATGGGACAGCAGACCATCCGGGAAGAAAATGTCCATACCGTCATGATTTACCAGTCCATGAGCGGCGATGCAGAGCAAGGGGAATCGTCCTTCTCCATGGAAGGCGGCAGCCTTACGTCCCATAAGGGCGATGTCATTTATGTGACGAATACGGATTGCGCCATCCATTTGGATAATGTGAAAATTAAAAATGAAGACAACGATGGCGCCTTCCTCAGGGTAGCCGGAAACAGCGCTTCCCGGGGCTGGGGTAAAGCCGGCAGTAACGGCGGGAAAGCTGCCTTTACGGCGGACCACCAGAAACTGGACGGCACCATTGCGGTGGATACCATTTCCAGGCTCACCATGACCCTGGGCCAGGGAAGCACCTGGAAGGGGCAGGCGGAGATTCTTTCCAACGAAAAAGGAACCTCCAATGATGCCGGCATCTATCTCACCATTGCCAAAGGAGCCCAGTGGGACCTCACCGGCGACTCCACCGTCACCACACTGGATAATAAAGGTAAAATCAATACCCACGGCTACAGGCTGACGGTATTAAAAAAATAAATAGAGCACATAAAAAGCACCGATAATGATAAAGTCATCGGTGCTTTTATTTTGCGGGATTGCATGCTTACGGATAGAGCTGCCGGCACGGGGCTTTCAGGCAAACTCTACTGCCTGCGGCATGGCTGGCTTACAGTTGGAAGCGCTGCAGGCGAGCCGGCTCAACTCTAAAGGCTCAAAGCTTTGCTGCTAACCGTATTCCCTGCGATCAGAATTCTGGTCTCGATTTTTTACTTCGTTCCGAAAATGCGGTCCCCCGCATCGCCCAGGCCAGGGAGGATGTACTTATGTTCATTGAGCTTGCGGTCCAGGGAGGCCGTGAAAATCGGCACATCCGGATGGGCATCGTTTACCACTTCCACCCCTTCCGGAGCAGCCACGAGGCACATGAACTTAATATTCTTTACGCCCCTCTTTTTCATCATATCGATGGCTGCCACGGCACTGCCGCCGGTGGCGAGCATGGGGTCTACCAGAATGAAATCCCGGTTTTCCACGTCCGGCAGTTTGCAGTAATATTCGATGGGCTTTGCGGTTTCCGGATCCCGGTACAGGCCGATGACACCGACCCTGGCGGAAGGCATGAGGTCCAGAAGGCCGTCAACCATACCGAAACCGGCGCGGAGAATGGGGACGATGCCCACTTTCTTGCCAGCTACCCGTTTGCCCCGGGCTTTTTCCAAAGGCGTCTCGATTTCGATATCTTCCAGCGGCAGGTCCCGGGTCAGTTCATAACCCATGAGAAGGGTGATTTCCTTCAGGAGACGGCGGAATTCGCCGGAACTGGTATCCTTGGAACGCATAATGGTGAGTTTGTGCTGGATCAGCGGATGGTCAATAATGTGAATCTGCATAGGTGCCTCCCTGTAATGTAATCATAGAATAAACGAATTTACCGTACCTATTTTAGCACACCTGCCCATAGAATCCCATTGGTTATAAAAGAAGAGTGAAGAGAAAAGAGGGAAGAGTACATCTTCGGGCAAACGGCGTGCGCCAAAGATTTCAAAGCTGCAATGGCGCAGGGGGGATGATTGGGATAAGGCGGCAAGCCGCTGGGCCTTCACTCCCAGATTTCAATTCCGGCTTTCTTCCCGTCTTACACACCACGTTTGACAGGCGTCTATTCTTTACTACATGACAACTCCCTTGATTTGTTGTAAAATGTGGATATTGGACTATGATATCCTAGGTTTATAAGACATTGATCCAGTTTATGAAACCGTACTAAGAAAAGAGGAAATATATGAAACATAGCAAAATCACTGCCCTGCTCTGCGCCCTGGCTATTGCCGGAGTGGGAGCGCCTTCTGTGTTTGCAGAGGATGCGAAAGCGGCACCGGCAGGTGAGGCGGCTCCGGCAGCCGGAGAAACTGCCAAGGCACCGGAAGTGAATTACACCGATGCCCTGCTGAAGGGCCTGTCTTTGACCCTTCCGGACGTGGAAAAATCCGTAGAATCCGGCACATTCAAGAACCTGTCTCCGGAAGCGCCGAAGCCCGTCGTAGAGCAGCCTGTGGAACAGCCGGTAGAAGAACCGACACCGGAGCCGGAGCCGGAGCCGGAACCGGAGCCCACCCCGGCACCGGCAGCAAAGTACACCGCTGACCAGGGGGATACGGCCAATGAACTCACCAGCGATGGCACCTACGATGGCCAGACCTATGTTTCCCAGAAGGCCAATGAAAATGCCCTCCGCGTATCCATGGCCTACATCAGCGCCACCGGCGATACCATTACGAAATCCGGCGACGTGGATGATGTCACCAATTCCGACCTCTATGGTAAAAATGCGGCCCTCCTCGTAAGCCACGGCGGTCACGGCGCTTTCACGAAAGCAAAAATTTCCACCACCGGCAACGGAGCCGTCGGTGCCTACGGATACAGCAAAGGCACTTATATCAACCTCACTGACTCCACCGTAGATACCACAGGAAACTTTGCTCCTGCCGTAGAACTTTCTGAAAAAGCCATGATGAAACTGTCCGGCAGCACCGTATCCACCGCGGGCTACGGTTCCCCGGCCATCAAGGTTTCCAAGAACGGCGGCATCCTGCTGGCAGAAAACAGCAATTTCACCACCACCGGCCAGGAATCCCATGGTGTCTACACCAATGGGGATGTCACCGTTACCAATGGCACCGTGAATGCAAAGGCTACAAAGGCCGCAGTGATCAAAGGCAATAATACACTTACCCTGGAAAGCGCTACCCTTGAAGGCAATGAAACGAACTCTGTTCCCTACAACGTGGTCCTCTATGCCGATGAATCGGCTATCGGCACCATGGGCACCCAGCAGTTTAATGCCAAGGACTCCACCCTTATTTCCCATAAGGGCGGCATGTTCTACGTCACCAGCACCCATGGACGGATTACCCTCGAAAACACAGCCATCCAGCAGGACAATACCCTTCCGGTACTTACGGTGACCGGTAACGACGGCAGCTTCGGCTGGGGCAACCCCGGCAGTAACGGGGGCCACGTGGAACTGGTTCTCAAGAACCAGAAACTCGATGGTAATATCCTGGTAGACTCCATTTCCGATGTGAACGTGAACCTTACCGAAGGCTCCACCTGGACCGGCGCTGTCCACATCGTTCCCAACGCCCAGAATGGCGATGCCTATAAGACAAACGCCGACATCTTCATTTCCGAAGGCTCCACCTGGACCCTCACCGAAGACAGTGAAGCCACCACGGTAAACAATCTCGGCACCATCAATTACAATGGCCATACCATCAAACTGGCTGACGGCACAGTGATGAAGGGCTGAAAAAAATAAGAAACGAAAAACCGCAGGAATGGATCCTGCGGTTTTTTGCTGATGACTGTTTACTTATTGCACTCACCAGCTGAATGGTTCGTAAGGGTTGTGGGTGAACATTGCTGCGCTTGTTCACCGGGTTGTGGGCGCTTTGCGCCGGGGGCATAAGGTGGGGCTGGCTTCGCCGGAATGGGAGCTTTAGCTGTGTTCTCTAGGGAAGCGCTGATTAAATCGTTGTCAGATTTCATTCTTGTTTTTTTATACAATGCGAGGAATAATTCGACGCGAATAGCGAGCTATTTAAAGCAGCAGTCATGCATAGGACTGCTGAGGTCAAGGTAAGTTGGCGCTTTTTCTGCACATCAAAGCG
>NZ_UQKJ01000027.1 GCF_900541605.1 uncultured Dialister sp.
CGCCTACTTTGACGGTACCACGTTCAACTCTGCCGGTAGCAACGGTGCCACGGCCGGTGATGGTGAATACGTCTTCGACAGGCATCAGGAACGGTTTATCGGTATCACGCTGAGGAGTCGGGATGTATTCGTCGACAGCCTTCATGAGATCGCGGATCTTCTGTTCATCTTCCTTGTTGCCATTAAGAGCGCCAAGAGCGGAGCCAACGATAATCGGTACTTCATCGCCCGGGTAGTCATAGGAAGAGAGGAGATCTCTGATTTCCATTTCTACGAGGTCAATCAGTTCAGGATCATCGACCTGGTCAGCTTTGTTCAGGAATACTACGATTGCCGGAACACCGACCTGTTTAGCCAGGAGGATGTGTTCACGGGTCTGGGGCATCGGGCCATCAGCTGCAGATACTACGAGGATAGCACCATCCATCTGAGCAGCACCGGTAATCATGTTCTTTACATAGTCGGCATGCCCTGGGCAGTCAACGTGTGCATAGTGGCGGGTTTCGGTTTCATATTCAACAGTGGAGGTGTTGATTGTGATACCGCGGGCTCTTTCTTCCGGAGCTTTATCGATGGAAGCGTAGTCGAGGAAGTTTGCTTTGCCTTCTTCAGCCAGTACTTTGGTGATAGCAGCGGTCAGAGTGGTTTTGCCGTGGTCGACATGGCCAATGGTGCCGATGTTAACATGGGGCTTTGTTCTTTCGTAATGAGCTTTTGCCATTTTGTTTCTCCTTAAAAATTATTTGTTTCCAAGTCTTTCTTCAGTAATCTTCTGAGAGATTGCTTTCGGAACTTCTTCGTAATGATCGAATGTCATGGTGAAGGTACCACGGCCCTGTGTGGAGCTGCGGAGAGCAGTCGCATAGCCGAACATTTCAGACAGTGGAACGAAGCCTTTGATTCTGGATTCGCCGTTTTCTGTTTCCATACCTTCAATACGGCCACGGCGGGAGTTCAGGCCGCCGATAACGTCGCCCATGTAGTCTTCCGGAACATCGACTTCTACGCTCATGTATGGTTCGAGGAGGACAGGATCAGCTTTCTTGGCACCATCTTTGAATGCCATGGAACCTGCAACTTTGAAGGCCATTTCAGAGGAGTCGACATCATGGTAAGACCCATCATATACGGTAACTTTAATATCAACCATCGGATATCCGGCAACAACGCCATCCTGCATGGCAGCTTCGACACCGGCCTGGATCGGGTTGATGAATTCCTTCGGAATTACGCCGCCCACGACTTCGTTGTCGAATTCAAAGCCCTTGCCTGCTTCCATCGGTTCAAGACGGAGCCAGCAGTGGCCGTACTGACCATGACCACCTGTCTGACGAATGAATTTACCTTCAGATTCAACAGACTTGCGGATGGTTTCACGGTAAGCAACCTGCGGTTTGCCTACGGTGCAGTCCACGTTGAATTCACGTCTCATACGATCGACGATGATATCCAGGTGGAGTTCGCCCATACCGGAAATAATGGTCTGGTTGGTTTCAGGATCCGTGTGTACCTTGAATGTCGGATCTTCTTCTGCCAGTCTCTGGAGGGCGTTGCCCATCTTTTCCTGGTCAGCTTTGGTCTTCGGTTCAACAGCAACAGAGATAACGGGATCCGGGAATTCCATTTTTTCAAGGACAATCGGATGGTCCGGGTCACAGAGTGTATCGCCGGTGGTAACATCCTTGAAGCCTACAGCTGCAGCGATATCGCCGGTGTAAGCTACATCGATTTCCTTTCTGTGGTTGGCATGCATCAGGAGGATACGGCCAACACGTTCCTTTTTGTCCTTTGTGGAGTTCAGGACATAGGTGCCCTGGTGCATTTCGCCGGAGTAAACCCGGAAATAAGCCAGTTTACCTACGAAGGGATCTGCCATGATCTTGAATGCCAGGGCTGCCAGCGGAGCGCTGTCGGATACCGGGCGTTCTTCTTCTTCGCCGTCCAGGGATGTGCCCTTGACAGGAGGAATATCCAGAGGAGATGGCAGATAGTCAATGACAGCATCCAGAAGCATCTGGATACCTTTGTTCTTGTATGCAGAGCCGCAGAATACGGGGAACAGCTGGCATGCCAGTACCTGTTTACGGATGGAAGCTTTGATTTCGTCGATGGAAATTTCTTCCCCTTCCAGGTATTTTTCAGCCAGTGCGTCATCGCCGTCGCAAGCGGCTTCGATGATCTTTTCACGGTATTCTTCGACCATGTCTTTCATATCATCGGAAACAGGTTCCTTATGATACTGTTTGCCATCGTCGCTGTCGTAAATTTCAGCTTCTCTTTCCAGCAGGTCGATGATACCTTTGAAGGTATCCTGCTTGCCGATTGGGAGCTGCATAGGGATAGCTTTGGCATGCAGACGGGTGTCGATGGTCTTTACAGCATGCAGGAAATCTGCGCCAACTGTATCCATCTTGTTGATGAATGCAATACGGGGAACATGGTAGTGGTCTGCCTGTCTCCAAACGGTTTCAGACTGGGTCTGAACGCCATCTTTTGCACTGAATACGGCAACGGAGCCATCCAGTACGCGCAGGGAACGTTCAACTTCTACTGTGAAGTCTACATGCCCTGGGGTATCAATGATGTTGACACGATAGCCTTTCCAGTGGCAGGTGGTAGCAGCAGATGTAATGGTAATACCGCGTTCCTGTTCCTGAGCCATCCAGTCCATGGTAGCTGCGCCATCATGAACTTCACCGATCTTGTGGTTTACACCGGTATAATACAGGATACGTTCCGTGGTTGTTGTCTTACCTGCATCAATGTGTGCCATGATGCCGATGTTTCTTGTTTTTTCAAGCGGAAATTCTCTGCCCACGATTTTTTCTCCTTATTAAAATTACCAGCGGTAATGAGCAAAAGCCTTGTTGGCTTCAGCCATTTTATGAGTATCTTCTTTCTTCTTTACTGCTGCGCCCGTATTGTTGTAAGCGTCCATCAGTTCACCTGCAAGACGTTCTTCCATAGTACGTTCGCTGCGCTGACGGGCATAGTTGACCATCCAGCGGATACCCAGAGTCAGACGACGGTCTGCTCTGACTTCTACCGGCACCTGATAGTTGGCGCCGCCTACACGGCGGGCACGAACTTCAACAACCGGCATAACATTATTGAGAGCCTGTTCGAAAATTTCGATCGGTTCTTTATTCAGCTTGCTGTGGCAGATATCAAATGCGCCATAGACGATAGATTCTGCGACGCCCTTCTTGCCGTCCAGCATAACCTTGTTGATGAAACGGGTTACTGTCTTATTTCCATACACGGGATCCGGCAGCACGTCACGTCTCGGAACAGCACCTTTTCTCGGCATTGTTAATTTCCTCCTTAAAACGTTGTTTGTTAGTCACATTACATATAATCTCGAATTATTTCTTTTCGCGCTTAGCGCCGTATTTGGAACGGCCCTGCTGACGTCCGGATACACCTACGGTATCGAGAGCGCCGCGGATAATGTGGTAACGAACACCTGGAAGATCCTTAACACGGCCGCCTCTGATGAGGACGACGGAGTGTTCCTGCAGGTTATGGCCTTCACCAGGAATGTAAGCAGAAACTTCGATTCCGTTGGTCAGGCGTACACGGGCTACTTTACGGAGAGCAGAGTTTGGCTTCTTCGGGGTAGCTGTGTAAACTCTTGTGCAGACGCCACGTTTCTGTGGAGACTGTTTCAGAGCCGGGGTCTTCGCTTTGGTAGCCAGAGTCTGGCGTCCTTTACGAACCAGCTGATTGATTGTCGGCAAAATGGGCACCTCCTTTCTTCAATGGTAAATTTATAATTGATCCTCCGAAGCGGAGCTTCGGAAGATATTACCGGGATTTAAGGATGGCAGCGGATGCAGCTTTCACTTTGATGCCGCAGGCACGGCCGATTTCTTTCTTCGTGAATCCCTGTTCCACAGGAATCCCTGACGACTGGCAGGCTTCCAGTAAAGGGCGGGCAATTCTTTCATCACAGTCAGAAGCAATAAATACACAGGCTGCTTCCTGTTTTTCAATAGCCCGTTCTGTTTCCTTCATGCCTACTACATGGGCAGTAGACTTCAAATCTTCCAGCGTCATTCGTCTCACCTGCTTTACAGCACACTAAATCCACGCAACATTGGAATTATACCATCACCATTGCTGGATGTCAAACATTTTTACACTCTTTTTTCTCCGTATTTATGCGCAACTTTTTTACCACGTATCCACGTGTATCATTGCTGTAAATCTGATACTCCTGATACTGTCAAATGAAAGTAAATTCACTGCCCGGGCAGAATGGCAGCAGCAGATAGGGTACGGTCCCTTTATCCCTGCGGCAGTTTCTATAATTAAGCTGAATTGATGGCTTCAGTCCTTCCGAATTCATGGTAAAATATTTAAGGTATGTTTTTTATGCACCCGAAGGAGATGTGAAAATGGCTTATAAGAACGTCGTTGTGTACTGCGGTTCCCGGGCAGGGAATAATCCTTCCTACGCCGCCCTGGCCGGACGTCTTGGTGAAGCACTTGGAAAAAATGGCTTTCACCTGATTTATGGCGGTGGGACAGTCGGCCTTATGGGGATCCTTGCCGATGCTGCCCTGACTGCAGGCGGACACGTGACAGGCATTATTCCGGAGGTTTTTATAGAAAAAGAGCAGGCCCACCGAGGATTGACCGAACTTATCGAAGTGCCTGATATGACAACGCGAAAAAAGAGACTCATGGAATCCGGAGATGCCTTTCTTGTCCTTCCCGGCGGTATAGGCACACTGGAAGAACTGGCTGATACCCTGAGCCACTATCGGATTTATTGGACTCCAGGAAATCGACCTCCCATTCTTATCATGAACCCCGATGGCATTTATGACCCTTTGAAAGAGCTGATGGCCAACTGGATGTACCGGGGATTTGCCGGCAGGGAAGACCTGTCCTCTATCCGGTTCTGTAAAACAGTGGAAGAAGTCATAGCTATCATTAAGCCCCGAAAACTATAAACAGGAAGAGGAGAAAATCAATGGAATTCCATTGATTTTCTCCTCTTTTGCTGACGGCACATTCTGAATAAAGTTTTTGATACTGCGAATTACCATAATATACTCCTGTTCATGAGCGCTCGAAAGCATCGTATACTATGTAATTTCTATGAATTTCTCAAAACCATGCATAAAAAGCATGATTTCAAACGAACGTTTTAATGTATTGGCATTGTAGGATGTATCGAAGAGTGCTAAAATATAATCGAACAAATCAATCATATGATTATAAACAACAGGACAAAATCTGTATATTCATTTTCCATACTCATGGACATGCCATGGGATAGGAGGGTTTTATGAAACCGGTTATTCATGTAGGAATCGATGTGGGATCTACCACTGTCAAAGTGGCTGCCCTGTCGCCGTACCTGAAACTTCTTTTCGGCCGTTACCAGCGGCATATGTCTGATATCCGGACAGCCACCATTCATCTGCTGAAAGAACTGCAGGAAAAATTCTCGGGATATCGTATTACCGCATCCATTTCCGGCAGCGGCGGTATGGGACTCGCAAAAATGATGGGTCTCCCGTTCTGCCAGGAAATTCTGGCTGAAACAAAGGCCATCCGTACATTCCATCCCGATACGGATGTAATCATTGAACTGGGCGGGGAGGATGAAAAAATCACCTATCTCCGAAATGGTGTGGACCAGCGGATGAATGGCGCCTGTGCCGGCGGCACCGGTGCTTTTATCGACCGCATGGCATCCCTTCTCTCCGTAGACGCAGCAGGCCTTGGCGAGCTGGCTTCCCGGGCGAAGCAGATTTACCCCATCGCTTCCCGGTGCGGCGTCTTTGCCAAGACCGATATCCAGGCTCTCCTGAATGAAGGAGTATCCCATGAAGACGTGGCCCTTTCCGTTTTTCAGGCCGTAGTAAACCAGACTATTTCCGGCCTTACCTGCGGCCGTCCGGTCCATGGTAAAGTGGCTTTTCTTGGCGGTCCACTCACGTTCCAGCCGGTTCTTCGGGAACGGTTCCAGAAGACCCTGGAACTCTCCGATGAAGACACCATCGTCCCGGCACATGGGGAACTGTACGTGGCCATCGGCGCTGCCGTCTCCGCCCGTCATGACCGGCCTATAGACCTGGACAGCTGGCTTGCCAAAGTAGAACAGGAAAAGGATGTAAGCCTTGGTACATCGAAGACCCTGCCTCCCCTCTTTGCTAATGAAGAGGAATATAAAGAATTCAAAGAACGGCACAGCCGTTTCCATGCACCCCGGGGAGACATCTCCAAAGCCAGTGGATCCGTATGGCTCGGCATTGATGCCGGTTCCACCACGATTAAAGCGGTACTGCTTGATAAAGAAGGCCGCATCCTCTATGACTACTATGGCAGTAATAAGGGAACGCCCCTGGCCGGAGCCAGGAAGATTCTCACCGACCTTTATGAGAAACTCCCTGAAGGTGTGACCATAGCCGGTGCCGGTGTCACCGGCTACGGTGAAGAACTGATTAAGCGGGCCCTGCAGACCGATGTGGGGGAAGTAGAAACAATGGCCCATTATCGGGGCGCCAAACATTTCCTTCCCGATGTGACCACTATTCTGGATATCGGCGGGCAGGACATGAAGTGCTGCCGCATCAGGGACGGAGCTGTGGATGACATTCTCCTGAATGAAGCCTGCTCCTCCGGCTGTGGTTCTTTCCTCGACACCTTCGCCCAGTCCCTGGGTATGGATATCGAAACGTTTTCCCAGATTGCACTGAAAGCACCTCACCCGGTAGATCTGGGGTCCCGGTGCACAGTCTTCATGAACTCCCGTGTCCGGGAAGCACAGAAGAATGGAGTCTCTGTGGCTGATATTTCCGCCGGCCTTTCTTACTCCGTCATCAAAAATGCCCTGTATAAGGTCATCCGCCTTCGCCGGGCTGAAGACCTGGGCAATAAAGTGGTCGTCCAGGGTGGCACATTCTATAATGATGCCGTGCTTCGAGCTTTGGAAAAGCTTCTGGGCTGCCATGTAATCCGTCCCGATGTGGCAGGCCTCATGGGAGCCTACGGTATTGCACTCATCACAAAAGACTCCTGCCCCGAAGGCCATGTATCGTCCCTGGTCACTCCGGAAGAACTGAAGTCCCTTTCCTATACCAATGAAATGAAACGGTGCCCGGGCTGCGGTAACCATTGCATGATCACCATCACCCGTTTCAACGACGGCCGGGCTTTTGTATCCGGCAACCGCTGCGAACGGGGAGCCGCCATCATGCTCACCGGCAAGAGTGCCCCCCATTCCCTGCTCCCGAACATTTACCGCTGGAAATACGATAAAATCTGGCATCGTCGGCCACTGTCACCGAAGCAGGCCTTCCGCGGCACTGTAGGCATTCCCCGTACCCTGAACATGTACGAAGATTATCCCTTCTGGCATGCTTTCTTCTCAAAGCTGGGATACCGGGTTCTCCTTTCCGGGGAACAGGTCCGTGATATTCCAACGGAAGCCATGGAAACCATTCCATCCTACTCTGAATGCTTCCCGGCCAAACTGGCCCATGCCCATGTTTATGACCTGGCAAAACACCATCCCGACTTCATCTGGTACCCCTGTATCGATAAAGGTCCTGATGAAGGGAGTACGAACAGCTACAACTGCCCAATGGTAGCTTCTTATCCTGAAAATATTCAGGCCAATATGGACGAAGTCCTCTCAAAGTACCATGCCAAGTTCTACCACCCCTTCCTGCCCCTTCACTCCGATGCCGTTGTGGGAAGGCTGAAGAAATTCTTCAAGCCCTTCAAGATTTCCGGAAGTGAAATCGAAGCCGCCGTCCTTGCAGGCCGGGCTGCAGAAAAGAAGTACATGGAAGAGCTCAAGCAGGAAACGAAACGGATTCTGAAAGAAATTAATGATAAACATCTTATCGGTATCGTCCTGGCAGGCCGTCCCTACCATGTAGACCCCACGGTGAACCACTCCATTCCAGATCTCATCAACCAGCTTGGCATGGCCGTCCTTTCCGAAGACGGTGTATCCATGGTGGGTGGTGAATTCCCAAATCTCCGGGTTATGAACCAGTGGACCTGGCACAGCCGCCTCTACAGGGCAGCGGACTATGTTACCCGCCACGCCAATCTGGAGCTGGTGGAACTCAACTCCTTCGGTTGTGGTCTGGACGCCGTGGTTACCGACCAGGTCCAGGAAATCATGAACAAGAGAGGCCGCCTCTACACCTGCCTGAAGATTGACCAGAGCCTGAATCTCGGTGCTGTCCGTATCCGTCTGCGTTCACTCAAATCAGCCATTCAGGAACGGGTAGAAGAAAATACGAAAGCCGCTCCCATCCTCTATCCGAAAGCTGAATTCACGGAAGACATGAAAAAGGATTTCACCATCCTGGTACCGGAAATGTCCCCGATTCATTTCCCGCTGATTGAAGCAGCGGCCAAAAGCGGCGGATACAAAGTCAAAGTTCTACCACTGGTACGGGCAGATATCGATGAAGGTCTGTCCTGTGTCAATAACGATGCCTGCTATCCGGCCATTATCACCATCGGTTCTCTCATGCGGGCCCTGAAGTCCGGGGAGTACGACCTGAACAAAACGGCCCTCATGATGTCCCAGACCGGCGGCATGTGCCGGGCATCGAACTACATCGGCTTCATCCATAAGGCTCTGGATGCGGAAGGCCTCTCCCAGATTCCTGTAATTTCCCTGAATACCCACGGTTTCGAACCGCAGCCGGGATTCAAGCTGACCCCGGGGCTTGGTATCAAGCTGATCCAGGCCGTGGTCTACGGCGATGCCCTGCAGCAATGTCTCTACCGTACCCGCCCCTACGAAAAAGAACCGGGCAGCGCAGAGACTCTCTACCGGCAGTGGCAAAAGAAAGCGGCTGAGGCTATCCTGAACGGTGAATCTTACCACGAATACAAGAAGAATATTTCCGGCATCATCAAAGATTTTGACCGCCTGCCCCTGGCAGATACACCGCGGCGTCCTCGAATCGGCATTGTCGGAGAAATTTACGTCAAATTCAGCCCCATTGCAAGCAATGATATCGTTCACGCCATCGAAGCCAATGGCGGGGAAGCAGAAACAAGCGGCATGCTGGACTTCTTCCTGTACGGATCCCTGGACAGCCACTTCCAGCACAAAGAAATGGATGGCAGCTTCAAGGATGACCTGAAGGGGACCTTCACCCGTTACCTCATCGAATGGTACAGGAAGCCTCTGGAGAAAGCACTGAAGAACTCTAAACGGTTCCATGAAATCACCCCCATCGATAAGCTGGCCAAACGGGCATCCCAATATCTGTCTCTGGGTAACCGGGCCGGAGAAGGATGGTTCCTCACGGCTGATATGATTGATCTTCTCTACCATGAATGCCGAGGCGTTGTATGCCTGCAGCCCTTTGCCTGCCTGCCGAACCACATTACCGGAGAAGGAATGATTCATAAACTCCATTCTGCTTATCCGGAGGCGGTCTTCCTGGCACTTGACTGCGATGCCAGCGCCAGCGAAGTAAACCAGGCCAATCGCCTGAAGCTGATGATGAATGCACTTACAGAGAAAGCGGAAGCGCCAGAAGATATGTCGTTTATCAGGAAAACCATGAGCATTAGAAAGGGCACCACATTATGAGCGCAAAAAAACTGACCGATAAAGGTGAAAAAGTACGGGATAAAATGATTGCTACCACCGTCCGTATCTTACAGCAGCAGGGTTTCAAAAAAGCAACGGTTCGAACCATTGCTAAAGAGGCTGGCGTGAATATTGCGTCTGTACGCTATTACTTCGGCTCCAAAGAAGAACTCATCGGCTGTGCGTTAGAGTATATGATGGGAAACCTGGAAAACATCGTAGCCTATCTCGATGATCCCCGTTACAGCGCCAGGGAACGGATGAAGAAATATATCCTTTCCTACTTTCACCTGTCCCGTCAGTATCCGGCCCTGTTCCGATCTATTTCCAATCCTTCCAGTGAAGAAGCAAAAGATACTTATTTCATTTACCTTTCTCTCCTCCATAGTCAGTGCTGGGAGAAAGTCATTCGAAATATTGCAGAAATCACCGGCTACACCGATGAAAAGGATCTGGAACTGAAGGCCATGCAAATCTTCTCGGCCGTAGAATTTCCAATTATTCTGGAAAGTAATTGGAGTAACTCTTTCATATCCGGCTACACCGACGAGGAAACCATAGAACGGTACGTGGATATCCTTTTGGATAACCTTGATGAAAAAAAAGAGACAAACCAGTACCTGAAGGAAATCCTGCAGGGAGCAAAATAAAAATTGGCGGTGCCCGGATACAGAGCACCGCCAATTTCAGTATGTCGAGCCATTGGATTCGTCGCTAACGAATAGAGTTAAGGAAGCGCTGATTATTTCGCAGAATCAGAAATAATCAGCGCTTCCCCGGCGGCTAACAGCTGCCCCCCCGCACGAATGACTCTATTCAGCAACATGCAGATTCACTGCGAAACGGCTGTCCAACTCAAGGCCCAAGGTCACTTCACTGCGCAAGGCTTGCGGCTCTACCTGTCAGCACGCTAAATACAACACCAACAGCTCTACAATCTGCCATTGAATGAAAGGAACAGCATGAACCATTACAAATACTTTCTCTTCGACCTGGACGGCACCATTTCTGAATCTGCCCCAGGGATCATCAAAGCCGTACAGTATGGACTGGATGCCGTGGGTATCCACGAAACAGACAAGGAAAGATTGAGTACCTTTATCGGGCCGCCCCTGAATGTACAGATGAAAAAACTCTACCACATGTCCGATAAGGACATCGTCACAGCGGTCACAAAATTCCGGGAACTCTATGAAACAAAGGGAATCTTTGACTGCCGTCCCTATCCCGGTCTGGATATGCTCCTCCCCAGTGCAGTGGAATCAGGACACATCCTGGCCGTAGCATCCAGTAAACCGGAACCTTTTGTGAAAGAAATCATCGGCCATTTCGGATTTGCCCCCTTCTTCTCCGTCATCTGCGGCAGCGATATAGGAGACGAACTGAAAAAGCGGGCTGTTATCAGCCAGAAAGCCCGTATCATCCGAAAAGCTATGGGAAAATTGGAAGAAAAAGGATATGCCCATAATGACCTGTGGCAGCACACCGTGATGATTGGGGATACATCCTATGACATAGACGGAGCCAAAGAGAACCACCTGCCCTCCATCGGCTGTACCTATGGCTACGGTTCCCGAAAGGAACTCGAAGCAGCCGGTGCAGACTGTATTGTTTCCTCGGTCAAAGAGCTGACCGGTGTTCTTTTATCCTGAAAATGAATGGTATCCTGAAATCAGAAAGGAGCCTGTGAAACTGCTCACAGGCTCCTTTTGATTATTTCTTTTTCAGGTCTTCTTCAATAATATGGCTCTTCAAATCCTGCAGTTTATCGGACAGATTGATCTCCATAACATTTGGATTGACCAGCCTCGTATATTCCGGCCACAGGGTCTTCATCTGCCGGTTAGCGTAGTCAATAATTTCAGGAAGGGTCGGAAGTTTCACAGCCTTCCCACCAATCATGACGGGCTGCAGCATATCCACGCAGGTATAGGTTCCTGCCTTCAGTTCCTTCTTCCTCCATTTAGCGGATTCCGTGACAAGCGTGAAATCTCCACCGTCCGGGAAAGGCTCATCATTCAGACAGACCAGATCCGTAATCATTTTGCCGGTGCCCTTTTTATAGAACCGGCGGACCCCTTTGATACCGGGGTTTGTCATCTTGCTCACATCATTGGAAATCTTCATCACCGGTTCGAAGGAGTCTCCCTTTTCCCGGGCGCTCATTTTGAAGACACCACCCAGGGCAGAGGTGCCATCGGCGGTAATGATCTTGGTTCCCACACCCCAGCTGGTGACGGTGCAGCCCTGTTCCTTCAGGGACTGGATAATGTATTCATCCAGGTCATTGGAGCCAGAAATAATGGCATCCGGGAATCCCGCTTCCCGGAACATTCGGCTTGCCTCCTGGGACAGATATCCCAGATCCCCGCTGTCGATACGGATACCGTATTTCTTCGGCAGCTGTCCCTTGGCCTTCAGTTCCTTGAACACCTGGATGGCATGAGGTACTCCCAGCTCCAGTACATTATAGGTATCCGCCAGTAGAATCAGGTTATCATGGTACTGTTTCACATATTCTTCGAAGGCTTCCAGTTCCGTGTCAAAGCTCATGACCCAGCTGTGGGCCATGGTGCCCAGTACGGGGATGCCGAAGAGCTTACCGGCTTCCACATTGGAGGTGCCATTGAAACCACCGATCATGGACGCCCGAGCTCCCCATAGGCCGGCAGAATGGCCCTGGGCCCGGCGCAGGCCGAATTCCATGAGCGCGTCATGGGGCGCCACGGTCCGCACCCGGCGGCACTTGGTGGCGATAAGGCTTTCATGGTTCATGATCATGGAAAGTCCCGTCTCCAGCAGCATAGCTTCTGTAGTGGTCCCTTCGAAGCGGAGAAGCAGTTCTCCCGGGAAAGCTACAGTCCCTTCAGGCATGGCGTAAATATTGCCGGTAAAGTGAAAATGGGAAAGGTAATCCAGAAATTCCGGATAAAAAATATGAAGGCTCCGGAGATATTCGATGTCTTCGGGGCTATAGGTGAAATTCTTCACGAAATCCACCAGGTGGGAGAGCCCGGCCACCACCGTATATCCCCCATTAAAAGGATTCTGCCGGTAAAAACGATCAAAAACAACTTTCCGTTCATGCATGCCCTTCTTGAAAAGAGCATTGGTCATTGTAAGCTGGTATAAATCTGTAATCAATCCATTGGAAGCCATAATATCCCAATATCCCCCTTATGTTTTTATTGTCAAGACAATGTCTTTGATTGTCTATTATAGCACGAAGTGATGGTAAACGACAGAAAAACATCCTGCATAGGGAAGCTATTTTTACAGTTCCATATCCTTTTCCCTGCCATCATTCCTGTCTTCGATACGCACGGTACCTCCTTCCAGGGAAAAGACTACCATATCCCTGTCCCCGATGAGGCCCATGTCTTCGATATCATCTTTGCAGGCTTTCCTCATGGTGTCCCTGGTTTCCGGTGATGTTTCTTCTTTCAGCCAGCCCCGGATGGAAATCCAGGACTTATCCGGATGGCGGGCACTGATTTCCACTCTCCGGTTCACCATGACTTCATGGTATAAATCTGAATCCCGGCTCATAAAAAAGCAGAGCTTCCCCTCTGTCACGCAGACGCCGCTCATGGGCCGTACCCGGGGCTGGGTACCGTCTTCCGTGGCCATATAAAATACTTCACATTCCCGTAAATATTCCAGGACAATCCTTACATTTTCCAATTGAAAGACCTCTTTCCCAGAAACATTTCTTTTACTTTTTCAGGTCCCGCAGTGCTTCCTCCCGGTTCGACAGGATTTTCACCTTCACGTCCGGCAGGTGGGTCAATACATCAATGACGATGTCCCTGGTATCGGCGGTGGAATTGATCTGGCAGGTGGCCCGCTTCGCATCCAGGGTGGTGAGGACACCCAGATATTCGTAGCCCTCGATGATGCGGTTCACATAATTCACCTCGGACGGCGGGATTTCGATATAAACCCTTGTATCTTCATTTTCCATTTCCGGCTCTCCTCCTCAAAATCGTAAATGCCGGCAGAAGCACATCCCCCTTCAGGGTCAGTTCTTCCAGGGGATGGGGCGCTTTTTCCACAGCTTCCCCGTCTCCGTTTACCAGTCCTTCTACTTTTATAAGGCCCACCTGTCCCTTCGGTGTCAGATATTCCAGAATTTCTCCCACCCGGAAATGGTTCCTCTGCTGCACCCGATTGGTATGGTTCCTTTGGTCCTCCGCCAGAATGAGTCCCACGAAATCATAGGGCTGCTCGGGTTGGGACTTCACATATTCCTGGGCGCTGTGGTCAGGATTCTGGAAAGCAAAGGCCGTAGTATAGGGACGGTGGGATACTTTTTCCAGTTCCTCCCGCCATTCCAGCCGCACCCGGTACGCCCCGCCTTCCGCATAATAGGCGTCGATAGCCTTCCGATAAGCTGCCGTCACCGCTGCCACATAGTATACGCTCTTCATGCGGCCTTCGATTTTCAGGGAAGAAGCGCCGCCCTCGATGAGTTCGGGGATATGATCGATCATGCAGAGATCCTTGCTGTTGAAAATATAGGTGCCATGATCATCTTCCTCCACCGGCCAGTACTGCCCGGGTCGGGATTCTTCCATCACCGAGTAACGGAACCGGCAGGCTTGGATACATTCGCCCCGGTTCGACTGGCGTCGGCCGTTGGTAAAGAAATTGGACAGGAGGCAGCGGCCGGACCAGGAAATGCACATGGCTCCGTGGCCGAATACTTCCAGCTCAATATCCACTTTTTTCCGAATATCCGCCATTTCTTTGACCGACACTTCCCGGGCAAGGACCACCCGGGAGGCGCCCAGGTCTTTCCATACCTTCACAGTCCGCCAGTTGGCGGAACTGGCCTGGGTGGACACGTGGATAGGAAGATTCGGTGCCACTTCCCGGCAGAGGGAAAAGACGCCGAGGTCCGAAATGAGGGCCGCATCCACATGGATATCCTGCAGGAATTTCAGGTACTCATCCATTCCTGCCAGGTCCTCGTTTCTGGGAATGATATTCACTGTGACGTAGACCTTCTTCCCCAGGTTATGGGCATACTTCACGGCCTCTTCCATTTCCTCCCGGCTGAAATTCCCGCCGTAAGCTCGAAGGCCGAAGCCTTTCCCCGCCAGGTATACCGCATCTGCCCCGTAGAGCAGGGCCATTTTCATCTTTTCCATCGTCCCCGCCGGAGCGAGAAGCTCGAGTTTTTGAGTCATATAAATATGTTATCCTTTTGTAAAATAAAGACAGATGATTAATTAGGAATGAGGAATTAGGAATGAGGAATGATGGTGTGCCGCGTCAGATTAGATAGCGGCACAAAGTTTTGATCATTTTTCCTCTTTTGTACCATAGAGACTTGTTCCACAATGAATCAGGAATGAGAAATGTTGATGTGCCGTGTCAAATCAGGTAACGGCACAAGGCTTTGATTGTTTTCCCCTTGTGTACTATAGAGACTTATTTCACAATGAATCAGGAATGAGGAATAGTTGTGTGCCGCATCAGGTTATGCGGTGGCACAGATCGCTATTGAATTTATACCTCCATTCACTGTTCGTAAAGCAAGTATGTTTCTGATCAGGGCTGAAGATTCTTTCTTGTTGTTTTGGTGATGGAGGCAAGGATGCGCTAAATTTCCATGCATTCTTCCTTCATCATACCATACTGTTCCTTCGATATATATCCGACTTCTGACAGCAGTTCCAGCCAGTAAAGGGTTTCATTGCATTCCTTATAAGATATGTACATTTTAAGGAGAAAATCTTTCTTGCTGATGGCATGTTCCGCTTCAATGATGTTTGCCCCAATGCTCGTCCCGGAACGACCAACCTGCTGGACAATAAAAAAGGGACGTTTCTGATCGGTCAGCATCTGCACCAATTGCATAATATGGACAGCAAAGCATTTGCTCTTTTTTACAATCATATTTTCACGGGTCATAGGCCCTCCCCATAGAACGCACGATGAAGATTATCAACCATTTTATAATTTTTGCCAAATTCTCTAAGACTGCGGCGCTATATGATTTGTGCGCCGCCACCTTCATTCCTAATTTCTAAATCCTAATTCCTAATTTTCACGCTTATTGCCATTCCATCCCCTTCTTCGTGAATGACGGTCTTATAGTTTGCTGTGACATAGTCCATGTACTCCCGGAGCCGGATTACCAGTGTCCGGTAACGGTGGGGAACCGGACCTTTTGCCCTGACCAGTCCCCGGAAAAGGACATTGTCCGCGGCAATCACCGCTTTTTCAGAAAGGAGAGGCTCTATGGCCTTAAGTTCCCGAAGATACTGTCCCTTGGGCCCATCGAGAAATACGAAATCATAGGGTCCCTGGAGCGTCGGTATCACAAAGGAGGCATCCCCCAGATGACAGTGAATACGGTTTGCCATGCCGGCCCTCTCCATGGTCTTTTCGGCAACGGCATGGCGGGTTTCATCCACTTCCACCGTGTCGATTTCTGCCTTGGGAAACTTTTTTCCCAGGAGAAGAGCGGAATAGCCGATGGCTGTCCCGATTTCCAGGATTTTTCGAGGATTTACTTCGGCAGCTGCTGCGAGGAGCAGATTTCTTTCTGCTTCCCGCAGGATAGGTACATGGTCTTTCTCTGCCAGCATTTCCAGTTCTGTTTTCAAAATATGCCAATCATTGTCCATAGATATTCGCTGTCTCCGCCTGGTGTTCTTCGTATGTTTTCGTGAATACATGGTGCCCGTCGGGCTGGGCTACATAATAGAGGTACTCTCCCGGCTCTGCATCCAGCACGGCCAGGATGGCATCCATGCCGGGGCTTCCGATGGGACCCGGCGGGAGGCCTTTATGGGTATAGGTATTATAGGGAGAATCGATGCGGATATCCGCCAGGGTGAGTTCTTCCTTCTGGCTGCCCAATGCATACTGGATGGTGGCATCGATCTGGAGAGGCATACCCAGCTGCAGCCGTTTCAACATGACCGAAGCAATGGGAACCTGATCTTCCTTGAACCGGGCTTCCCGTTCCACCATGGACGCCAGTGTCAGGAGGTCATGGAGAGTCATGTGCTTTTCCGCCGCCCGTTTCCGGATGTCCGGGGTCAGCATGTCATCAGTCCGCTTATACATCATATCGCAGATCTGGCGGGCCGTGTATTCCTTCGGAATATTATAGGTGTCTGCAAAGAGGAATCCTTCCCCCTTCACCGGTGCCGCCACCGGACCGTACTGGTATTTCAGAGGACCATAGGCAGCGGCTTCTTTCTCAAAATCCCCAGCCCCCACTATATCCGTCTGCTTCAGAAGTTCGGCAATCTGGTGAACCGTGTAACCCTCTGGCACCGTCACAAAGGCGGACTCCGTTTCTCCGGACTGCAGTTTGGC
This sequence comes from uncultured Dialister sp., assembly GCF_900541605.1. Taxonomy (GTDB): domain Bacteria; phylum Bacillota; class Negativicutes; order Veillonellales; family Dialisteraceae; genus Dialister. The sequence continues at coordinate 16,928 of NZ_UQKJ01000027.1, forward strand.
CATGGCCTCTTTCACTGTGAGTCCCTGCTTCATCTTGTACGTACCGCTTTGGAGATTTTTCCCGTTTCCCAGGACTCGGGTATAGAGCCGAAACAGTCCGGCACTGCGGATGACCCCTTTCTTTTCCAGGGTATCCGCAATATCCCGGCCTGTAGCATTCCTTGGCACGTCTACGGAAGCAGTCCCATGAAGAGCTACCCGGTCAAAGCTATAGAAATATACCCCTCCCAGGACAAGGGCAATCATCACAAGTACCAGGGCCACCAGGGAATAGAACTTTTTCTTCTCTCCTGGGAGGGAAGAAAATTCCTTTTTCCGGTTCGTGTCGGGTTCTTTTTCCTTATCTTCCATACAGCACCTCTATCAGGTTGAAAACTTTAAATTCTAAAAGAATTCCCTATATTATAACATATTTATTACTATGTTTATCACTGCCCGCTTTCGGTGGCTGACAGGAAGGACTATTGCGGTTTGTCGAGCTGATGTGTTCGGTGCAGATGGGTAGAGCCATTCGCATGGAGCTTCCAGCTTCTGGCTGCCAGCTTCTAGGAAAACTGATTCGCCTGCGGCGCTTTCCATCTGTTGTTTCCGCCAGTCATTCGTGCCGTAGGCTGACCAGCTTTCCTAGAAGCTAGGAGCTGGCAGCTAGAAGCCCCCGCACGAATGACTCTATCCGTAAGCATTGCCCTAACAGCTCGATAAACTGAAATTGGCAGTCGTTTTCCTTCTGACCAATCCATCCTCCCGCCGATATGCTACAATGAAACTGCAAAGCATAGTCCAAGGAGGAATGATCATGATTATCAAAGGAATTACTGCACAGATTTCACACGTGGTCACAGAGAAGGAAACCGCTACCGTTGTAAGGAGTGGCTCCCTGCCGGTACTGGCTACGCCGGTTCTCTCTGCGGTCATGGAAGAGGCGGCCTGCAAGGCCCTTGCCCCATTCCTGAAGGAGGAAGAAACCACCGTAGGTGGATCCATGAATCTCATGCACAAAGCTCCTACCTTGCCGGGGCATACCATAACAGCCACCGCCACGGTGACAGAGGTAAAGGGGAAGAAGATTTCCTTCCACATCACCGCTGCCGATGAAAACGGGGACATCGGGGAAGCGGACCACGACCGTTTCCTGGTGGATAGCCGCCGGTTCATGGAGAAAGCAGAGAAAAGAAATGGAAGCAGCCATTAAACAGGAACCGGTCATCCGCCTGGCCACCCCAAACGATGCGGAGGCCCTTCTTGCCATCTATGCTCCCTACGTGAGGGATACGGCCATTACCTTTGAATACGATGTGCCGGCGCTTCCTGAATTCCGAAAGCGCATCGAAAGTATCCTTGAAAAGTACCCCTACCTGGTAGCGGAAAGAAATGGCATTCCCACAGGCTATGCCTATGCGGGGCCTTTTCATCCAAGAGCCGCCTACCAGCATAGCGCAGAGCTGTCCATCTACCTTTCACAGGACAGCCGGGGACAGGGCATCGGAAAAGCACTGTACCGCCATCTGGAAGAAATTCTGCTTTCCCAGGGCGTATACAATCTGGAAGCCTGTATCACCTTGGCTGAAAAGGGTGATCCTTACGTTCCCTCAACAAGTCCTCTCTTCCACAGGGCGCTCGGATTCCGGACAGTGGCCCGTTTCACCCAATGCGGATACAAGTTCGGCCGCTGGTTTGACGTAATATGGATGGAAAAGCTCATAGGACAAAGGCCTGTCCATCCGGAGCCTTTCATTCCTTTTCCGGAGCTGGCAAAGAGATAAACTGAACCAGCCAATTGCGGTTTGTCGAGCTGCTGAAGAAGTGCTGATGGATAGAGTCATTCGTGCGGAGCTTCTAGCTGCTAGCCTCTAGCTACTAGGAAAGCTCTACAGCCTACGGCACGAATGACTGGCGGG
>NZ_UQKJ01000028.1 GCF_900541605.1 uncultured Dialister sp.
GGGTTGCAGGCGCTTCGCGCCGGGGGCATAAGGTAGTAAAGCTGCCATTGGCAGCGGACCCACCTTATGCCCCCGCTTCAACGAGTGCAGCAAAGTTGAAGCCACCACCCGGTGAACAAGCAAAGCGTAGTTCACCCACCACCTTCAGCCCCATCTACCTGCATGGCTTTCTCACCGGATCATCCGATCAATTCTCCACGATCTTCCTCACCAGTTTCCTTGTAATGGTACCGAAGAAATCCTGGTCTTTGAAACGAATGAACCGGAGGGGTTTGTGAATGGCCCGGATAAAAAGATGGTCCCTGTTGCTGAAAGCGCAGCTGCAGGCTCCATCTAAAGAAATCATAAGGGACTTTTCCCGTTCCGGCGCCGTGATTTCTACCAGGTCCTGATCCTTCAGCACCATGGAAAACCGCTGCAGCGTATGGGCGCACACGGGAACCACGATGATTTCCTTTGCCGAAGGCCCCAGCACCGGTCCTCCGCAGGACAGGGAGTAGCCCGTGGAGCCAGTGGGCGTAGAAATGATGAGACCATCGGCGGCGTATTCCTGGATGAAATGATGGTTGATGGACAGCCGGATTCTCGCCAGCTGGCCGATGGCACTGTGCCCCACCACCACGTCATTCAGCACATCCGGCAGGGTCTCTTCTTTCCCATCTTCCCTCACAAGGGTGGCAGACAGGAAAAGCCGGGATTCCACTTCAAAATCCCCCCGGAAGATCAGGGACAGCCGATCGTCCAGTTCTCCGCAGGTAATGGAATTCAGGAATCCCAGTTCCCCCAGGTGTACGCCGGCCATGAGGACCGGATAATTGCGGAATGTCCTGGCAGCTCCCAGAAATGACCCGTCTCCGCCCACGGAGAATACGATATTCCTGTTTCCCAGCTCTTCTATGGTCTCAAACTTCCCATTTCCAAAGCCCAGGCGGCTGAGCCCTTCCTTCATGGACAGGGGAAAGGCATAGTCCATGCCCCTGTCTTCCAGGGCGCCGCAGAGTTTCTGCAGGCATTCCTTCAAATTTTCTTTTCCAAGATTCGGATAAATCCCAAAATTCATGCTAATTCCCTTTCTGTGGAATATGATACGCGGCTCTTCATACAGATGTAAGGACCTCGAGGTGGTGGGTGAACCAGCCGCTTTCAGCGGCTAACCTGCCTCACGCCCCCGCTGCGCCAAGGCGCCAGCCCTGGCATGCAGCCACAACCCGGTCAAGCAAGCTGAGCGCAGCTTGACCCACAACCTTTATGCCCCCTTCATACGCATGGGTGATCAGCTAGGGAAGCACTGATTAAATCATTGTTCGATTATACTCTTGTATTTTCATGCAATACAAGGAATAATCCGACCCGATTAGCGAGCTATTTAAAGCAGCAGTCCTGCATAGGGCTGCTGAGCCAAGGTAAGTTGGCGCTTTCTCTGCACATTAAAGCGCCTTCCTTTTATCCTTGGCCGGATTATGACGCAGTATTGCATGAAAATACATGTATAATCGGACTCTACGAATTAATCAGCGCTTCCCTGGCAGCCTATTCAGCCGGCCGAAGGCCGCTGCCCTTTAATCCGGTATGTGCTTCTTCCACCACCCGGCGGATGTCCTCTTCCGTAAGGACTTTTTCCGGCTCATCATACCGCATCCAGCCCAGGAATTCAATATTTCCCGAGCCCCCTTTAATCGGCGAGTACGTCAGGCCCCAGCAGTGGAGTCCTTCCTTTTCAAAGGCCTCCAGGGTATCGACAATGACTTCTTCGTGGACCTTGGGGTCCATTACAATGCCCCCCTTGCCCACTTTTTCCCGTCCCGCTTCGAACTGGGGCTTAATGAGGATCACCAGGTCCCCCTCCTTCTTCAGGATGGAATGGACGGCGGGAATGATTTTCGTTACGGAAATGAAGGACACATCGGTGGAAATGAAATCCACCTGCTCCCCCAGCATGTCCTCCGTCACCACCTTGATATTGGTCTTTTCCATATTCACCACCTGGGGATTGGAACGGAGTTTCCAGTCCAGCTGGTTCGTACCCACATCGATGGCAAAGACCTTCGCCGCTCCGTGCTGGAGGGCACAGTCCGTGAAACCGCCGGTGGATGCGCCGATGTCTGCCATCACCTTTCCTTTAAGGTCGATGGGGAAAGTGGAAATAGCCTTTTCCAGCTTGTAGCCGCCCCGGCCCACATAGGGCATCACATGGCCCTTGATCCGGAGTCTGGCATCCACGGGCACCTTCGTCCCCGCTTTATCCACAGGTACATCATTCACCAGAATGATGCCTTCCATAATATGGCGCTTCGCATTCTCCCGGCTCTCAAAAAATCCCTGCTCCACCAGGAGCACGTCCAGCCGTTCTTTCTTTACTTTTACTTTCTGGTTTACCATAGGTTACCTCCTGATGAAACTATGAATAACTGTACGTCCCATGCGAATGAATGGGACTAAAGGTTGCAGGTGAACATCGCTTTGCTCGTTCACCGGGTGGTGGGCGCTTCGCGCCAGGGGCATAAGGTACATAAGCCGCCTGCGGCGGCTGGTACCCCTTACGCTCCCGCTTCAAAAAGCGCAGCGATGTTGAAGCCACAACCCGGTTGGCAAGCGTCAGCGACGCCAACCTACAACCTTTATGAACCATTCTTCCATTTGAGGCAAATGCTCTACACCACCAATCACTTTTTCCTGTTCACCATAAGGTCCACCAGTTCCGCAAGAACATCGGCAGGCCGGGAAAGGCGTCCCAGGGCCTCCTTCGCCTTTGCCGCTTCTTCTTCGGCGTAGTGCTGGGCTTTATCAGCGCCCAGGATGGTGACAAAGGTAGACTTGTGATCCTTTTCATCCTGTCCCGGCATTTTGCCCATTTCTTCCAGGTTTCCCTTTTCATCGAGGAGGTCATCGGTAATCTGGAAAAGGAGTCCCAGGTGGGAGGCAAAATCGGCCAGGGCTTTCCGGTCTTCTTCGCCGGCTCCTGCCAGGACCGCCGCCATTTCCACAGGCGCTGCCAGAAGGCATCCGGTCTTGGAGGCATCGAGGATTTTCAGTTCCGCAAGGGACAGGTCCCGGTTTTCCGATTCCATGTCATGGGCCTGGCCGCCCACCATGCCGGCGGGACCGGCGGCCCTGGCAGCGATGGAAATGAGACGGGGCTTTATTTCCTCCGGAATATGGGGATCTTCAGCAAGGAGCTGGAAGGCAAAGGTCAGAAGGCCGTCTCCCGCCTGGGTGGCCATGCCGGCACCGAAGACCTTATGGTTTGTGAGACGGCCCCTGCGGTAATCATCGTTATCCATGGCCGGCAGGTCGTCGTGGATGAGGGAGTAGGTATGGATACACTCCAGGGCGCAGGCCGCGTCCACATAGGGAGCGCTGTCTTTTCCCAGGACCTCCAGCACCGTCAGCAGGAGGAAGGGACGGATCCGTTTTCCCCCGGCCATAAGGCTGTAATTCATGGCGTCGTAAAGGGTTTTATGTTCTTTCCTGTCCGGCACCAGCAGTTCTCCGAGGCGGTGATTGATGATTTCCTGTTTTTCCTTCAGCATTTCCCGAATCATGGGAACATCTCCTTTAGCATAATTTACATCCTGTGTTCGGCCATACCTGTGAATGGGCTAAGGGTTGTGGGTTGGCATTGCTGCGCTCGCCAACCGGGTTGTGGCTGCATGCCGGGGCATAAGGTGGATCAGCCGCCACCGGCGGCATTATATAAGGTTTTCCTTCCTTTTAAGCGTCAGCGCCCAACCCGATTGACGAGCGGAGCGATGTCAATCCGCAACCCGCTTTCACGAGCGCAGCGACGTGAAAGCCACAACCCTTATGAATCCTCCACAGGTTTGGGTAAACTGCTTACCGGCTGCCCTTATGCCTCATGAAAGCGCCGAAGGCATTTCCGGTGGCGTTGTCGCTGCTCACTTCCGGCGATGCAAAGTAGGGCACCAGGTGGAGGGATCGGAGGATGCCATCCAGTCTCTTCCGGAGGTATCGGTTCGCCAGCACCCCGCCCACCGCAATGAAGGGCATGCCTTCTTTAAAGGGAATGGTCCGGAGTTCCTTATCCAGGGCTTTCCCGATATGTTCCAGTACCCCTTCCGCTATATCTTCTTTCCGGTACGTTCCGGTCCGGATATCCCGCTGTACCTTCGTCTCGGGGCCGGAGAAGCTGAAGGCCCCTTTGACGGAGGACCGGGGTATGTGATACGTCCCATGGCCGGAGAGTGCCAGTTTCTCCAGTTCCCTGCCGCAGGGGAAGGGAAGGCCCAGGGATACCCCTACCCGGTCGATGAACTGGCCGGCGGTAATGTCCTTCGAATCCATGAGGGTCCGGATATCCATGACCTCCCCCTTCCAGGAAGCCGAAAGGACATCCATGGTGCCGCCGGACATGTGAATCATGTAGAACGGTTTCCCCCACAGGGCCGGAGCCTTCGCCATGGCTGCCATGGCATGGTTTTCCTGGTGGCTGAATTCATAGACCGGCACATGGAGGGCATAGGAGAGGTTATAAGCAGCTCCTTTGCCAACAAGAAAAGCGGGCATATACGAATCTGCCCGCCTCCGTGGAAAAGAAGATACTCCGATTCCATCTATATCCTGCAGAAGAGGAGATAATTTCTGCAGAATGGGGGGAAGATTTTTCGTATGCTGGAATACCATATTGGACTGGGACAGCCCGCGGCTTCCCTGTTTCACAGACAATACGATCCGTTCTTCTCCCAGAATCTTTCCGGAAGAATCATAGACTGCTGCACTGGTGGTGTAGCAGCTGGTATCTATTCCAAGAAATCTCGCCATTATTTCCCTTTCATCGCTTCATCGAGAACGCCGTTGATGAAGCGCCAGGAAGAGTCCCCGCCGTAAACCTTGGCCATTTCAATGGCTTCATTCAGGATGACCTTGCGCTGGGACGCCTGGTCGCCCAGATAGTTGAACTCCGCCAGTGCCAGAAGGAGGATATTCTTATCCACCACGTTCAGCTGGGACAGGGACCAGTGCTTGAGATGGCCCTGGAGCAGCGTATCCAGCGGTTCTTTATGTTCCGTGACGGCCCGGATCAGGGCATTCGCAAAGTCCTTGTCCTTTTCGGACAGGGACTTTCCTTCCCCATCAATGGCTTCTGTCTCCGGATTCAGTTCTCTGGAATACAAAACCTTCAGCGCATATTCTCTTGCACTTCTCCTGCTCATAATGACCTCTTTCAATTGACTAAATCTGTTATTGTGATATCGATGCCGGAAATCTTTTCGTCAGTCACGGAAAGGAGGAGATTCCGGACCACCATCTGCACATACCGGGCTGTTTCAATCACCCGGCAGTTCTTATGGAGGGCCAGAAAAATATCCACCTTGATCCCCTCTTCCCGGCTGCGCCGGAGAAGGAGCCCCTTGTGCCCCTTGTAGCCGAAAGCCTGTCCAATGCCGGAGAGAAGGTCCTGGAATCCTTCGGAAGTGAAATGGGATACCTCCGGTATGGCAAGAACCGCTTTTTCAATTTTGTCGTAGATTTCCTCCTCCGGAATGACTACGACTGTCTCATCCTGGCTCATTGTGATTTTCCTCCGGTGTCAAAAATAATTCCGGAAATATTCACATTCACCGCTGCCGTCCTGATGCCCAGGGAGTCTTTAATCTCTTCCTTCACCGCTTCCTGGAGCTGCAGGGCAATGGCAGGAATGCGGCCGCCGTGGCGGACACAGACATAGAGGTCAATCACAGCGGCTCCGTCCTTGAAGCCCACATGGACCCCTTCCCGTTCCCTGTCCGTGAGGACCGAGGAAAGACTGTGGAGAAAGGTCTCCCCCATTCCTGCAATGCCGGGTACCCGGAGGGCCGCCGCCTGCGCTGTTATGGCGATGACGCGGTCACTTATCCGGATAAGGCCCAGTTCATTTTCTACGGCTGCAGTTTCCATAAAGAATCAGACTCACTTTACACGTTCAATGTAAGCGCCAGTACGGGTATCGATACGAAGCATTTCGCCTTCATTGATGAACAGCGGAACCTGTACGATGTAGCCGGTTTCCATTTTAGCCGGTTTGGAACCGCCGGTAGCTGTATCGCCGCGGATACCAGGTTCCGTTTCAACGACCTTCAGTTCAACGGAGTTCGGAATATCGACGCCGATGATATTGCCGTTGAAGAACATAACGTTGCATTCCATTTCTTCCTTCAGAAAGTTGATCTTGTCACCGAGCTGTTCCTTGGTGAGCATGATCTGTTCATAGGTTTCGGTATCCATGAAGCAGTAGGAGCCGTCTGCTTCGTAGAGGTACTGCATCGGTTTTCTTTCTACCGTTGCGGGCTGCAGTTTAATGCCTGCGTTGAATTTGCGTTCAACAACAGAACCGGTCTGCAGGTTTTTCAGCTTGGCACGAACGAAAGCAGCGCCTTTGCCCGGCTTTACATGCAGAAATTCCACACACTGCCAAACCTGTCCGTCCAGTTCGACGGTAATTCCGGGACGTAAATCATTACTAGAAATCATTTCAATTTTCCTCCTGCTACACTCTTAAAAATTTTTTGGGAAATAGAGTCAGAATGGAAATACCATCCTGCTTTATAACAACCGTATCTTCGATACGGACTCCACCGGTTCCGGGGACGTAAACGCCAGGTTCCACGGTCTCCGTCATATGGGGTTCCAGAAGGGACGTATCCCTCTGTGCCAGTACCGGGGCTTCGTGGATTTCCAGACCCACACTGTGGCCCAGGGCATGGGTGAAATATTCTTCCAGTCCATACCGGGCAAAATATTTCCGGGCCGCCGTATCCGCCTCATTGGCGTGCATGCCGGCCTTCAGGATGCTTTCCACATATTCATTGCATCCAAGCACTTTATCGTAAAGGAAACGCTGCCGGTCGGAAATATCTCCCACCGCCACGGTCCTTGTAATATCGGAATGGTAGCCTTTATAAATGGCGCCAAAGTCGAAGGTAATCATTTCTCCTTCACGGATGACCTTGTCCGTAGCCGTGCCATGGGGATAGGCTCCCCGTTCACCGGAAGCCACAATGGTATCAAAGGATTTCCCTTCAGATCCGGCCTTCAGCATCTCACATTCCAGCACCGCCTGCAGATACCGTTCGGTTACGCCGGCTTTGATATAGGGAATGGTATTTTTAAAGCCTTCATCGGAAATCCGGCAGGCCTCTTTCAGGAGTTTCAGTTCCTCCTCCGATTTGATGCGGCGCAGGTCATCCACCGGGCAGAACTCAAAGTCCACCTCCGGCATGGCCTCATCAAAGGTGAGGTACATACGGTAGGAAAGGACGGATTCGATTCCCAGCTTCGTGACGCCATGCTTTTCAGCAAGGGAGGCCACCGTATCGGCCAGCTTCCCTTTGTAGTCCACCACCGTGAACCCTTTGGCTTCTTCCTTTGCCTGTTCTACGTAGCGGCTGTCGGTAAGGAAATAAAAGCTGTCCTTCGTCATGAAAAGATAACTGTCAGAACCGGTGAATCCACTGATATACCGTAAATTTTCATCCTTCTGCACAAAAAGGCCATTTACATGGCTCTTTTCAAGGAAATCAGAAATCAGTTGTGTAGAAATCATAGAATCACTCTTTTCCATTACCCTCTAATAATACAGTATCCGGCCCGTTTTGTCTAGAAAAGATGTGATGGGAGATATGAGTGAATGCCGCTGCATAGCGATGAATGGGGCTGAGTGTGGTGGTTCGGTCGTCCCTAGCCCGACCGGGTTGCAGCTGCATGCCGGGGCTGATGCCTTGGCGCAGCGGGAGCATAAAGGTAAATAGCCGCCGAAAGCGGCGGATCCACCTTATTCCCCCGGCGCGAAGCGCCCACAACCCGGTGAACAGGCGAAGCACTGTTCACCCACAACCCTTAGCCCCAGATATCCCCATGGGGTAACGCTTAAGGAAGCACTGATTAAATCGTTGTCAGATTTCATTCTTGGATTTTTATGCAATGCGAGGAATAGCTCGACGCGAATAGCGAGCTATTCAAGGAGAGCTATGACGAAGCAGTGCATAAAAATTCTTATGAAATCTGATTCTGCGAATTAATCAGCGCTTCCTTAAATCATTCGCATGCAAAAAGGAGCTGTGAGTTCACAGCTCCTTTGAGGTTTCATAGCCCCACCATGTCGTTAATTGCCGTATTTTGAGTCTGCATATTTGCAGGTGGGTGTCATCGTGAAGGGCTTGTTGTCAGTCCCCTTGCGGGGCATTGACTCATCGATTCAGCTCAGGACTCCCGTTATAAAGGTGTTGGTTCAAAATAAGAAGGCTTGGCGTGCACAGCAGGGTTCCTTCACAGATAGTGTAGCAAAATCAGAATGATTTTACAAGTCTGTTACAGGTTAAATTAGAAATTTACAACTCAGGCCTTTTCGAAGAGGTCCTTTTCTTTCTTGATATCCACTTTGATGTGGAGTTCTTTCAGCTGCTTGTCAGCAACTGTGGACGGTGCCTGGGTCAGAGGATCAATGGCGCTCTGGGTCTTCGGGAAGGCGATGACATCACGGATGGAATCCAGGTGCAGCATCAGCATGACGAGACGGTCCAGGCCGAGGGCAATGCCTGCATGGGGCGGAGCACCGTACTTGAAAGCATCCAGGAGGAAGCCGAACTTCTGCTGAGCTTCTTCATCGGAAATACCGATGGCTTCGAAGACCTTCTTCTGCAGGTCTTCCTGGTAAATACGGAGGGAACCGCCGCCGGCTTCGACGCCGTTCAGGACCATATCATAGGCCTTGGCATAGACCTTGGAGGGGTCGGTGAGGAGGTACTGCACATCTTCATCCCGAGGTGCGGTGAATGGATGATGTTCAGCTACATAGCGGTGTTCTTCTTCGCTGTATTCGAACATGGGGAAATCGGTGACCCAGCGGAAGCAGAATTCGTTGGGATCGATGAGATTCATGCGGCGTCCCATTTCCAGACGCAGTTCGCCAAGGGCCTGGGCAACCACCTTCGGCTTGTCGGCGATGATGAGGACCAGGTCGCCCTTTTCCGCTTCGCAGGCTTTGCCGATTTCGCGAATCTTGTCTTCTCCGAGGAACTTGGTAATCTGGCATTTCAGGCTTCCGTCTTCGTTGAAGCCGATCCATGCAAGACCTTTGGCGCCATAGTGGCCTACATAGTCCACAAGGCCATCCAGTTCACGGCGGGGAATACCGGCATCCCCTTTGACATTGATGGCTTTAACGACGCCGCCATTGTCAAGGACGGAACGGAATACCTTGAATCCCGTATCCCGGAGCAGGTCGGAAATGTTGTAGAAATGCATATCAAAACGGAGATCCGGTTTATCGGAACCGTAGAGATTCATGGCATCGTCCCATTTGATTCTCTTGAAGGGGATTTCAATGTCCCGGTTCAGGACTTTCTTGAAGACCCGCTGCATCATGTGTTCCATGAGGTCCAGGATGAAGTCCTGGTCTTCAAAGGACAGTTCCATATCCAGCTGGGTGAATTCAGGCTGGCGGTCAGCACGAAGGTCTTCATCACGGAAGCAGCGGGCTACCTGGAAGTACCGTTCCAGACCGGATACCATGAGCAGCTGTTTAAAGAGCTGCGGGGACTGGGGCAGTGCATAGAATTTTCCCGGGTTTACACGGCTCGGTACCAGGTAATCTCTGGCGCCTTCCGGTGTGCTCTTTGTGAGCATAGGAGTTTCAATTTCCAGGAAATCATGTTCATCCAGGAACGTTCTCATTTCATGGACAATCTTATGGCGCATGATGAGATGGTTCTGCATTTCCGGACGGCGGAGGTCGATGTAACGGTATTTGAGACGTACGTTTTCATCGACGTCAATGCCATCTTCCACGTAGAATGGCGGGGTCTTCGCCTTGTTCAGGATGCGGAGTTCGGAAACTACCACTTCCACCTTGCCGGTCTTCATCTTCGGGTTCACCGTGTCTTCGCTTCTTTCACGGACTTTGCCCTTCACTGCCAGCACGTATTCGCTGCGAACGGCTTCAGCTTTGTGGAAAGCTTCTTCCCCGTACTGTGGGCTCATGACGAGCTGTACAATACCGCTTCTGTCACGGAGATCAATGAAAATCAGACCGCCGTGGTCACGGCGGGTATTTACCCAGCCGGCCAGTGTCAATTCTTTGCCAACATCATTTTCGCTTACTTTACCGCATCCGCAGGATCGTTTCATCCCTGCCATTGTTTCCATATAAGAGCACCTCTTTAAAAATTTATTTAAACCTCCCGGTCCCCTCTTCTCAGAAGGAAGGGTGCCTGAAAGGTTTGAAATCAATACAGATTATACCATAACTCCCTGTTATTTGGAGTCCTGTTCTTCTTTGGCAATGTAAGATGCCACTTCTCCGAAGGGAATGTCCTTCTGGGAGCTGTCAGCCATGTTCTTTACAGCGGCCGCGCCCTTTTCCAGTTCGTTGCTGCCGATGATGACTGTAAACTGGGATCCCAGCTTGCCGGACTGTTTCATCTGGCCCTTCAGGCTTCTTCCCTGGAGGTCCATGTCAGCAAGGACACCAAGACGGCGGAGTTCTTCCTGGATCTTGAATCCCTCTGCCACCGCTTCTTCCCCGAGGGCTGCAATGTACACATGTTTCTTTGCCTTCGGTTCCGGGATAAGATGCTGCATTTCCAGAGCCAGCAGCAGCCGTTCCAGTCCGATAGCAAAGCCGATGCCCGGTGTGGAAGGACCGCCGATTTCTTCGACCAGTCCGTCGTACCGGCCGCCGCCGCATACAGCGCTCTGGGCGCCGAGGGGCGGATACTGGATTTCAAAGGCCGTATTGGTATAGTAATCCAGGCCCCGAACGAGGCGGGGATCTACGGTATAGGAAATACCGAGGGCATCGAGATATTTCTTCACCGCATCAAATTTAGCCCGGCAGTCGTCGCAGAGATAGTCTGTGATTTCCGGTGCTCCTACGGAAGCCCGCTTGCATCCTTCTTCCTTGCAGTCCAGGATGCGGAGGGGATTCTTATAGAGCCGTTCCTTGCAGTCATCACAGAGCTGGTCCTTCTTTGCTTCGAAGAATTCAATGAGTTTCTTCCTGTACGCCGGACGGCAGTTCTTATCACCGATGGAATTCAGATGAAGGTCCAGGTCCTTCAGGCCCAGGCGGTGGAAGATTTCGCAGGCCATGGCAATGACTTCTGCATCTGCCAGCGGAGAAGAAGCGCCAAGCACTTCCAGACCGAACTGGTGGAATTCCCTGTACCGTCCGGCCTGGGGACGGTCGTAGCGGAACATGGACCCGATGTAGAACATCTTATGCACCTGCTGGTCCCCGTACATCTTGTGTTCCAGATATGCACGGACGGCGGATGCCGTATTTTCAGGACGCAGGGTGACCGAACGGCCGCCCCGGTCCGTGAATGTATACATTTCTTTCGTTACCACGTCTGTGGTGTCGCCGATGCCCCGCTGGAACAGTTCGGTGGCTTCAATAATAGGAGTCCTGATTTCCTTATACCCGTAACGGGCACAAACATCGCGGATAACTCCTTCCATATAATCCCACTTGTACATTTCTTCAGGCAGAATATCATGGGTTCCTTTTAATGCCTGCATAACCACACCTCTTTGGTTCAGCCCTGCCAACCACGCAGGAAACTGAAAAAATGATCTTTTGGAAAAAGAAATAGCTATTCCTTTTCGGTTACATTAACAAACTAAATTGTACCATCTTACAGGGTACATTGGCAAATAATTGTTGGAATATTGCGGCAGAGCTGCCGAGTTGATCCCCATTCGTATGAATAGTTCATAAGGGGGACGGGGACATAAATTGGGCAGCCGCCTTTGGCGGCAGATGCACCTTAGCCCCCGGTGCGAAGCATCTGCCAGCCCACCACCCTTAGCCCCATACACCCATTTGGAACATTCCTTCATTTAATTAAAGCTCATGGTTCTTCTTTGCACAGTCCTTGCAGTAGCCGTAGAACTTGAGCTGGTAATCCACAATGTCGAAGCCGCTTTCCTTTTTGATTTTGTCCCGGATGTCATTCAGGAAATCATAGGAAAATTCAGTGACCTTGCCACAGCCCAGGCAGATGAGGTGGTGATGGGAATGGTTGATATTCCGGTCATTCAATTCGTACCGGCTCCTGCCGTCGCCGAAATCGAGCTTTTTCAGGAGTTCCAGCTGCGTGAAAAGTTCCAGAGACCGGTAAACCGTGGCCAGTCCGATATCCGGATTGTCCACCCTTACGATTTCATACACGTCTTCGGCGCTCATGTGGTTTTCCCGGCTGTCCAGGAAGGCCTGCAGGATAATCTGCCGCTGGTTTGTGAATTTATACTTATGTTCCCTGATTTTCTTCTTCAGGGTATTCATGATTGCTGTTTTCTTCATGCTTCTCGAAAACCTCCCGTTACCTGACGTTCTTATACCTGTCGTAAAACCACATGTGCTTCAGAAGAATCTGCAGTACTGCCACCAGGGGCACTGCGATGATGGTCCCCACCACGCCGAAAAGCTTACCGCCAATCAGTACACCGGCAATAATGGATACCGGATGGACATTGATAATACTGCCCATGAGCTTCGGCATAACGAAATGGCCATCCACCTGCTGGACAATCACGTAAAAAATAATGACCTGGAACATGACCGTGGTCCCCTGGAGCAGGCCCAGGAGCACCGGCGGAATGGCTCCGATAATAGGCCCGATGAGCGGAATGGTTTCCACAATGGCCGCCAGGAGCCCGATGACCAGGGGATAGGGTATATGAAGGGCCATCATGCCGATGAATACCACAGTCCCCATGAGTGTCGAAAGAAGAAGCTGGCCCCGGATATAGGCATTGAGAACGAAATGGATTTCCTTGAAAAGTTCTTCCAGATGGCGGTGATAGCGGTCCGGGAAAATGTGGATGAAGGCATTTACAAAGTAGCCCCCCTTCTTCATCATGTAGAACGTGATGAAGGGAACCACAATGAGCTGCACCACAGTGGAGGCGAAGGAGAAAATGGCGGACAGACTGAACTGCGCGATTTTCAGCGTATATTCGCCGATGTCCTGGAGAATCCTGGCCAGCAGGGACTTCGCTTCCGGAGGCATAAGGCTCAGGTGGTACTGCTCTTCCAGCTGCGGAATCGCCTGCTGCACCGCTGCCAGCATTCCCGGCACGCTTTTGACGAATGCCTGGAATTCTGTAACGAACGGAACAAAAATATGGACGGCGATAAAGTAAATCACCGCAATGAAAATGGCAAAGGATGCCAGGATGGCAAAATCATAGGGGAAATGGGGTATCTTCCATTTCTGCGCATAGTAGTAAACCCTGTGGGCCACCGGATTCAGGAGGGTGGTAATGACAAGGGATACGATGAAGGGAAACAGTACCGACGGTGCCAGAAAGAGCAGAAGGACAAAGCCCGCGGTAATGGCCACCCGCATCCAGAATTCAACGCCCCATTTCATAAGGCTCCTCCATTCAGGAACGGGTTGCTCCGTTTTTCTTCACCAATGGTGGTCTGGTTTCCATGGCCCGAAAGGACCACCGTGGAGTCCGGAAGAATAAAGAGGTTCTTTTGGATATTCCCCACCAGTTCCTTCAGGCTGCCGCCGGGAAAGTCCGTACGGCCGATGGACCCCTGGAACAGGGAATCCCCCGTAAACACAAGGCCATCCTTTTCATCATAAAAGGAAATACCTCCCGGTGTATGGCCGGCGGTGTCGATGACCTTGAATGTAAAGCCGCAGGTACTGATACTATCGCCATCCTTGACCCAGTGGTCCGCATCGTCCACCAGCACCGGCGTGGGAAACATGTATGACAGGTTTTTTTCAGGGTCCCGGAGAAATTCCCGGTCCCTCCTGTCCATGTACATTTCCGCTTCCGGAAAGGCTTTCCGCAGTTCATTCATGCCAGCCATATGGTCCACGTGTCCATGGGTCAGAAGAATAGATTTCAGGTGGATTTTCTTCTCTTGAATGGCATGGATATACTGCTCCGGTGAAAAGGACGGGTCCACCACCAGTCCTTCCAGGGTTTGTTCATTATAGACGATGTAGGTATTCGTCATGAATGGTCCAAGGACCATGTACATAATTTTCATTGTATATCACCTGATTGATTATTGTTTCGCCGTATGCTCCACTCGGCTGAATGGAAGCTGAAGGTTTTAGGATAACGCCGCCGCGTTTTCCATCACAACCTTTATAACCCCCGTACGACTGCTTTTTTGCTCAACAGACCGGCGTAATTCTTTAGAATTCTTTGCTGCTGTCCAGGAGAATCGTCACAGGTCCGTCGTTTTCAAGGGCCACCTTCATGTAGGTGCGGAAAGCACCGGTACCTACATTGACTCCCCCGTCCCGGACCAGGGACACCACCTTCTCATACAGGGCATCCGCTTTGTCCGGAAGTTCCGCTTCCGTAAAGCTGGGACGCCTGCCGTGGCGGGCATCACCGTAGAGGGTGAACTGGGACACGATGGATACTTCCCCGCCAATATCGAGGATGGAAAGATTTAATTTTCCCGCTTCATCTTCAAAAATCCGAAGGTGCAGGATTTTATCGGCGATATAGGCTGCATCTTTTTCATCGTCCCCCTTTTTCACGCCCAGAAGGACGGAAAGGCCTTTCCCAATGGAAGAGACTTCCTTTCCCTCTGAATCTACCTTACACCAGTTGCAACGCTGAATGACTGCTCTCATGTTATTCTCCCTGCATGGAATGCATGCGGCGGACGGAGTGGACCCCTTTGATCCGCCGGATTTTTGTCATAATATAATCCAACTGCTGGAGATCCTTGATCTGGATTCCCAGATGCATGACCGCCATGCCGTTGTTTTCTACTTTTACATTGGCCGTGGAAACGGACAGCTTCATTTCTGTCAGGGCCGCCAGGATATCTGCCATAAGGCCGGTCCGGTCGTAGCTGATGACTTCGATGGTCACGAGGAACATACTGTTCGTCTGTTCTTCCCAGGACACGTCAATCATGCGGTCCTTGTCAGGGAAGTTGATGGCATTGGGGCAGTCCGCCCGATGGACGGAAACGCCTCGGCCCCTGGTGACAAATCCCACGATATCGTCGCCGGGTACCGGATTGCAGCATTTGGACAGGTGCACCACCAGCCCCTCTTCCCCTTTCACCAGGATACCGCTCTGGGAATGGGATTTCACATTTCGCATCTTCAGGTTTTCCAGGGCCTTGGCTGTCTTCTGGGGCATGGATTTCTGGGCGTTCTGCTCCCGCTTGTACATTTCCGTAAGCTTCAGCATGACGCTCTTTACGGCAATGCCGCCAAAGCCGATGGACGCCAGCATGTCTTCCGCCGTCATGTTGTTGAACGATTTAGCCACTGCCGCCAGCCGGTCCTTGGCAATGAGTTTCTTCCATTCGTACCCCAGACGGTCTGCTTCCGCCTGCAGGGCCTGCTGGCCCCTTTCGATATTTTCACTGCGGTTTTCTTTCTTGAACCAGCTCCTGATTTTCGCCTTGCTGTCGGCGGCACCCACCATATTGATCCAGTCGTAGCTGGGCTTGCCGGTTTTGGAAGTGATGATGGAAACGATATCCCCGTTTTTCAGCTTCGTATCCAGCGGCACAATCTTATTATTGACCTTTGCCCCGACACAGCGGTTCCCTACTTCCGTATGGATGCGGTAGGCAAAATCAATGGGAATGGATCCCTTCGGCAGGTTGATAACGTCCCCCTTCGGCGTGAATACGAAGACTTCATCTGAGAACACATCGAGCTTCAGGGCGTTCATGAATTCCTTGGGATTCGATGTATCCTGCCATTCCAGAATCCGCCGGAGCCAGCTGATTTTGGCATCGAAGTCCTTGGACCCTGCCTGTTTTCCTTCTTTGTACCGCCAGTGGGCGGCTACGCCGTATTCGGAAATATGGTGCATTTCCCAGGTACGGATCTGGATTTCTACAGGCTGCCCCTTCGTGCCGATGACCGTGGTATGGAGGGACTGGTACATGTTGGGCTTCGGGACGGCAATGTAATCCTTAAACCGGTTCGGCAGCGGTTTCCACAGGGAATGGGCAATGCCCAGCACTGCGTAACACTGGGGAATGGTATCCACAATGACCCGCACCGCATAGAGATCGTAAATCTGGGACAGATCCTTATTGTCCCGTTTCATTTTCTTATAGATGCTGTAGAAATGCTTCGGCCTGCCGGTGATGGTGGCTTTGATCCCCGCTTCCTCAATGTGGTCATGGAGCACCCGCATGGTATCGTTGACGATTTCCTCCCGGGCTTTCCGCTTCTGCTTCATCTGGCGAACCAGGTCGTAGTATTCTTCAGGATGGAGGTAGTGGAAACAGAGATCTTCCAGTTCCCACTTGATGTTGTAAATACCGAGGCGATGGGCCAGGGGCGCATAGATTTCAATGGTTTCCTTCGCAATGCGCTGCTGTTTTTCCCGCCGGAATACGCCAAGGGTACGCATGTTATGGAGACGGTCAGCCAGCTTGATAACCACTACCCGGATATCCTTGGCCATGGCCAGGAACATTTTCCGGAAGTTTTCCAGCTGCTGGTCTTCCTTATCCTTGTAATGGAACTGGGACAGCTTCGTTACTCCGTCCACCAGGAAGGCCACTTCGTCGCCAAACATCATTTTGATATCGTCAAGGGTATATTCCGTATCCTCCACCACATCGTGAAGAAGGGCTGCAATGATACCTTTGGGATCCATTTCAAGCTCTGCCAGGATGTAAGCCACTGCCAGGGGATGGATAATATAGGGTTCCCCCGTGGCCCGGACCTGGGCGGCATGGGCCTTGTCCGCCAGTTCATAGGCCTCCCGAATGGCATCGAGGCTCTTTTCATCTTTAATGTAGGTCTTGATTTTATCGATAAGCTTTTTGTACTCTTCTTCCTTCTCACCGGCCCAGTCTGTCTTTTCTTTCTGCTTCTTTACATACTCTTCCTGGTGAATCAGGAATTCCGCCAGCGTCGATGCAGATGCATCGGTATGAATGGTCTCTTCATTCAGGTTCTTGTTGAATACGCCGGCCAGATTCGTAGTTTTGGGAACAACAGCGGTTTCCTTTTCCGGAGTTTCCTGTATGTTCTTTTTCTCTGTCTTGTCCATGTCACTCATACCTTCCACCTCACTGACACATATGCTTTCTATAAACCGAAGAAGACAGGAGATCCAGCTTCTTTCTTACGATTCGTTTCTGGTAAAAATCTTCCCCATTGCGGCTGAACCGGGACAGGATTTCAAGTTCTTCAAACACCGCCAGCGCCATGCCCAGCTTTACGGGGTCCATATGCCCAACCGTTACGAGCTGGTAATGGACCTCTTTCACCGGCTTTGGCATGTCCTTCAACACAGCCATGAGTTTCCTGTAGACATCGACCAGATAATCCCGGTCCAGGATTTCTATCCTTTCCTGCCGCAGGTCTTTCCCGATGAGCTGTACATGTTCCCCATACCATTCATGCACTTCCGGTTCAAAGACCATATCCACCACGTCGCCGGCCTGGCAGGGACTGTTTTCCCCGCAGCCCCAGAATATGGCGTCCACCAGCCCTGACTTTCCGGAGAGCTGGCATTTGAAATGACGGCCATCGGCTCCCATGTGCCGGGTCGTTTCCACAAAAGCCCCGGAGGTTGAGAAAAGGGGTTTTGGATTATCACAGCCGCAGGGTTCCAGAAGATCCAGGGAATGGATAAAATCCAGGGTAATATCGTCTAAAGGCAGGTTTTCCTCTACCTCCAGCACCGGCAGACAGTCTTCTTCCGTCAGTACGGACCGGGCGTAGTCATTCATCCGTTTCCGGAATTCGGGAATATTTTCCGGAGCGATGGAAAAACCCGCCGCCATCTTGTGGCCAATACCAGCCAGTTGCCTAGGTTTACGCCTTTGACTTTCATAAAATCATCCTCTTTTCTTTCTATGATCGTTTTTAGTGTTTTGCGTCAGAAGCATGATACATGTGCACCTGCATCATCTTGTGTTTTCGCTCTTGCAATTTGTATGATGTAATCATAATCAAATTTATACTTTTTCTATATCACATTTCTATACTTTCTATCACGTTTCTACTATAACTTTTGTTTTTCTTTTCCTTTTATTTCCTTGTTTGCATTTCTTTTTCGTGTATAATGAATATATAGACAAGTTCATAATGTGTAGTTTTCCCCAAACTCTGCCATGATATATTTTCCTGTTGTAGCTTAAAACTTTAAAATCTATTTAGGAGAAATTTCAAAATGAATCTTCCTGTATTGATAAGATATATTTCCCAT
>NZ_UQKJ01000029.1 GCF_900541605.1 uncultured Dialister sp.
TGCATGAAAATACAAGAGTATAATCGAACAACGATTTAATCAGTGCTTCCCTGGAAGCTCCATTCGTTCGCACGTATACTCGGCTTATAGTATAATGAAATCAGAGGTATACTTATTACCCAGGTAAAGGAGGTGCGGTATGGCGGAAATTCTGGCAAACCCGATGGTGGAAGCCCTGCTGGCGGCGATTATCCTTATTTCCCTGGCTGCCGAGGTGAAGACGGCGGGATTTTCAGGAGGCGCCCTGGTGGCAGCCATAGCCGGTGCTATCCTGATTGGCGCCCGATGGGGGGACGGTTCACCTTCTGTGATGGAGTTCATCCTGTTCTTTTCCGGTATGGCCCTCATTATTATGGATATCCTGTTCCTCTTTTCCGGAGCCGCTGCGGTGATTGGCCTTGTGGCGGTGATGACGGGGCTCTTCTTTACCTTTGGCGGCGGCGTCACGGCCCTTTATATCCTGGCGGCTGCAGTGATCCTTTCGGCTGTCGGCTTTTATTTCATCGCCGGCCATCTGTCCCAGAGCCGGCTGTGGCGAAAGCTCACCCTCCATACGGAGCTGAAGGGGAAGGCCGGATTCCATTCTTCCTCTTCCGACTACAGAAGCTTCGTGGGGAAAGAGGGGGATGCCCTTTCCACCCTCCGTCCTTCGGGAAAGGTGAAAATCGGGGACTCCGTACTCGATGCGGTCTCCGATGGCGGGTTTATTGAACAGGGGCGGCCTGTAAAGGTTACGGCGGCCCGGTCCAGTTATATCATCGTCCGGGAAATCCCGGGAAACCGCTGAGGGCTGGATTTTTATTACTATGTAGAGCCGGACTTTCTCTGTCCGGCGTCAGGAGGTATGTATGGAAATTCTGTTTTTTCCGGTGATGGTATTTTTTATCGCCGTTGTTGCAATCTCGGTACTCCTGCACTTTGTGCCTGTGGGCCTCTGGATTTCTGCCCTGGCGGCGGGGGTCAATATTTCTCTCTTCAATCTCGTGGGCATGCGGATCCGCCGGGTAGAACCGAGGATGATTGTGCTGCCCCTGATCAAAGGGACGAAGGCGGGGCTGGCGCTGAACGTGAACCAGCTGGAAGCCCACTACCTGGCAGGGGGCAATGTGGATAATGTGGTGGATGCCCTTATTGCGGCCCACCGTGCCCAGATTTCCCTGTCCTTTGAACAGGCGGCAGCCATCGACCTGGCCGGCAGGAACGTGCTGGAAGCGGTGCAGATGAGCGTCAATCCGAAGGTCATCGAGACCCCCACCATTTCAGCGGTGGCGAAGAACGGCATTGAGCTGAAGGTCCGGGCCCGGGTGACGGTGCGCGCCAATATTGACCGCCTCGTAGGCGGCGCCGGCGAAGCTACCATCATTGCCCGGGTAGGGGAAGGCATCGTCACCACCGTAGGCTCCTCTGAGAGCCATACGGATGTCCTGGAAAATCCGGACCACATTTCCCGGACTGTCCTCGGCAAGGGCCTCGATTCCGGTACGGCCTTTGAAATCCTTTCCATCGATATCGCCGATGTGGATGTGGGCAGGAATATCGGTGCCCAGCTGCAGACGGACCAGGCGGAAGCGGATAAGCAGATCGCCCAGGCCCGGGCTGAAGAAAGAAGGGCCATGGCTGTGGCGAAGGAGCAGGAAATGAAGGCCTATACCCAGGAAATGAAGGCAAAGGTCATCGAAGCCCAGGCGGAAGTGCCCCACGCCCTGGCGGAAGCCCTGCGGAGCGGCCATATGGGGGTCATGGACTATTACAACCTGAAGAACATTGCCGCCGATACGGAAATGAGAGAAAACATCGCCGGCACCGGAGAAGGACACAAGGATAAATAAGGAGGCTGCCATGGCGGAACCATCGAATCCCGGCGGCTATGATTATAAGAAGCTGCGCCAGCGGATACTGAAATCCTGGGGGCAGAAAGGGACCGCTGAAAGTCCGAAACCATCGGAACCTCCGGCGGAAATAAGCCGGCCTGAAGCACCGGAAAAACCGGCGCCTGTGGCAGCGCCTGCCCCAGATGCATCGGGTAAACAGGAATCTTCTGCAAAATCCTTTAATTGTGAACAGAAATCTGTTAAAATAAAGACAAGAACCGTGAAGCCCGACTTAAAGAAGCTCCATCCATCTGCAGTTATTGTGGCAGATGAAAAGGAGGCCAGAGCAAAAGAGCTGTCCGGAGAGGCGGATCGGAATTACGGGGGGAGTATGTTAGAGGAAACCGGCGGGGTCAGTGAAAACCGGCTTCCATTCCCTGATACAAGGGCTGCGAGACAATGGGTTCTTTACGATGCGGTTTTTGGACCGCCAAGAAGTAAAAGGCCCTGGAAACCGTTGAGATAGCTCCGGTTATTTCCGGAAGGGTCCCGGCGTTTCCCCAAAGCTCCGTTTAATGAAAAGGACGGCTGGATTTTATTGGATACCTATAAAGAAGAACTGTATGGAAAGATATTGTGGACCTGTTATCGTTCCAAGGCCTATATCTTTCTCCTGTCACTGGTTTATGTGATAGCCTCGGCGGCTGCCATTATTTTTGCCATTACCCATAATATGAATCATGGCATCATATTCTATGTGCTGGCAGCGCTGGTGGTGCTCATATCCCTGTGGCGGATCAACCGGGTTCATTACCCGGTGGCCCTGATCTGCGAAAAAAAGCTTCTCGTGGCCATTCCCTGGTCTTTCCTGAATTCGGATTATTACATTTCCCTGAAAGCCCGGTATATGCCAGTGGATTACAAAGAAGTGGCCGGCGTCTCCGATGGATGGAACCGAATTTATATCGGTGCCCCCGTAGTAGGCGGTATGGTAGCCCTGCCGGTGCAGCTGGCTTTCGTATCGTTAGGGGACAAGCTTTACTTCCGGAACTGGGTGGAACAGAAACAGGGCGAGAGCCTGTAATTGAATGGAACAGAAAAAGGCATACCTCATGGTGTGCCTTTTTTATGTGGCTAAGTTCGCGTGCGTTCGAGTGGGGGCTTCCAGCTGTTAACTATTAGCTTTCAGGAAAACTGGATAGCCTACGGCATGACTGACAACCGGTTCGAATGGTTGGAGTGCCGCAGGCTGTTGAGTTTTCCTGGCTGCTAACAGCTAAAAGCTAAAAGCCCCCAGCCGTTTGCACGCAAGCTTAGCCATATCATCCCTCAGAGTTCAACTCTTTTTTCTGACAGGTAATTTACTTTCTGTCCTTTCTATGGTACCATGAATGCATGTTCATTAATCTATGAGGTGATTATAAAAATGGCAGCAAAAATTACGTATACAATCCAAGAAGAATTAGGAGACCTCTCGGAAGCCTCCAATGGCTGGAAGAAACAGCTTACCTATACGAGCTGGAATAACAGGGGAGAAAATTTCGACCTCCGGTCCTGGAATCCGGACCATACGGCCATGACAAAGGGTCTTACCCTGACGAAAGAGGAAATCCTCAAGCTGAAAGATATTCTGAATAACATTGACTTTGATAAATATTGATTTTCTCCGCTTCCTGTAATTGTGAAGGCTCTCCTCCGGGAGAGCCTTTTGGCATATCAGAAACATTTAGGTATACCGACTGTTTAAAAGCGGACAGGCTTTCCCTGGGTTTCTATTTGATTTCAAAGGAGAAATATAATGACATTTTTGTTTGTAGGTCCACGGGGAGAACGGACGAAGAAGGCTTTCCTTGCGGGATCCGTGGGGCTGTTTGTGAATTTCCTGCTGGGCTTCTTTAAAATACTGGCAGGCTGGCAGAGCGGCTTTCTCTCTGTCGTAGGCGATGGCTTCAATAACATCACCGACATGGGCTCTGTCATTCTTCTGATGATGACATTTTATTATGCCGCCAAGCCGTCGGATAAGGAGCATCCCTTTGGTCACGGCCGCCTGGAATATATCAACTCCACTGTCATGGCGGCGGTGATCCTGTATGTAGGCATCACGCTCCTGGTACAGTCGGTGCAGAAAATCCTTCATCCAGAAGACACAACGTTCACTCCCTTCGTGGCGGTGATTCTTATGGTGGGCCTTGTGGGGAAGCTGTTCCTTGCCTGGTGGTACAAGAGGGCCGGGAAAAGGCTGAATTCCCATGCCTTCGATGCGTACAGCGCCGATTCCCTGTCCGACATGCTGTCCACCTCCGGCGTCCTTGTGGCTACGCTGGTGGAATATTTCTTTGGGGTCCATATCGATGGTTACGTGGGAACCATTATGGCCCTTTTCATCCTGTGGACGGGCTACGGCATCATGAAGAATGCCGTCAATTCCATCCTCGGTGCTACGCCGGATGTGGAAGTGTACAAAAAAATCCGGGAATGCATCCTGTCCTGCCCCGGAGTTTATGGGGTCCATGATCTCATCGTCCATGATTACGGGCCGGAAAACCATTTCTGTACTGCCCATGTGGAACTGGACAGCAGCCTGGACCTCGTAGAAAGCCATGAACTGGCGGAAAACGTGATGACCACGCTTCGGGAAAAGCTGAACGTCCAGGCTACCATCCATGCGGATCCCAAGGCCGTTTCCAATCCCCGGGAAGAGGGGTACCGGCGGGATCTGGAGTCCGCCATTTACCGGTCAAAGCTCCCTCTGTCCTACCATGATTTCTTCGTGGAAGAACGGGATGGGGAAATCCATCTGTCCTTTGAGCTCGCCCTTACCGGTCCCTGCCGTTTGAGCGATAAGGAAATCTATGATAAAATCTGTGAATGTCTGCAGGAAATCAACCCCGCCTTCACCGTGGAAACCATGGTGGACCGCAATTTCATCAGCGGCAGGGTCTATGGCGCCGATAAAGAAGAGGTTCTCCAGATTGCGAACCTGGAAAAGAACCACCGGATTGTGCGGGATAAGCGGGATCGGTCGGAGAAGAAAGAATGACATTGAGAGGCCGTTGGCTGAGTGCACGTGCAAACGGGTGGGGGCTTTTAGCTGCCAGGGAAGCTGGCCAGCCTACGGCATGACAGACTGTCATTTGAACGGTTGAGGTGCCGCAGGCAGTTGAGCTCTCCTGGAAGCCAGAAGCTCCGCTCCAAATGGTTCCAACCGTAAGAATGCTGCAGCCCCTGGACATGAATCTTCGTCCTTCATATCGCAATTCTTCCAATTTCCCGCATAAATACAGGAAATTTCTCTTAAAATGTGGTAAAATGTAAAGGAAAATAGCGTAATAAAAGAGACATGGACTAAGAGAAATGAATGATAAGACTGGCTTGCCGAAAGGTCAGTCGATACTTATGTATGGGAATCAAAGGGAGTGCAGGCATGAAAAAGAAAGTCATCGTTTTGCTTCTCACAGGCATTTTTGCCCTGGGAACAGCACAGATATCTATGGCCGATTACACCATCGGCTCTAAGGGAACGGAAGTCAGGAACCTGCAGAAACGGCTGAATGTATATGGATTCAAAGTAAAGGCGGACGGCAATTACAACTGGGCCACGTCAAAGGCAGTGAAGCAGTTCCAGAAGAGAAAGCACCTGGCAGTGGACGGTATCGTTGGTCCTATGACCTACAAGGCGCTCATGGGGAAAGCCATGGTCCGGCCGGCAGCTCCAGCGAAGTCTTCTTCCTACCATGGAGGTTTATCCCTCGGCATCGATGACAGCCGGGTGGAATGGCATAAGGCGGGACCCATGAGTGATACGGTCCGTGCCATTACGGCGGAGGCCCAGAAATACGTTGGCGTGCCTTATGTATTTGGCGGCACCACGCCCCGGGGCTTTGACTGCTCCGGCTTTATCCAGTACGTATTCAACCGGAAGGGCATCACCCTTCCCCGGGGAGCCGATGAACAGTATCTTTCCGGACGTAAGGTATCCGTGAACGCATTGGAACCGGGAGACCTGGTATTTTTCCAGACCTACGACGAAGGGGTATCCCATTCCGGGCTGTACCTGGGGGATGGTTATTTCATCAGCGCCACCAGCAGCCGCGGCGTAGCAGTGGCAACCCTGAAAAACGGATACTGGCATGACCGCTACATCGGGGCTAACCGGGTATTATAAAACTAAATGTGCAAGTGTTGGGGAAGCACTGGAAAATCGGTTTTGCCGGTTGTTCAGCGCTTCCTTATGTATGTATCGGGCTGTAAAGAAACAGAAGGGGGAATGTTCTCCCATTTCCATACAGCCCCTTTCCCTTTTAAGGAAGTGATCAAGTGAGAATCGGTATGCTGCAGATGGATGTGGCGGAGGGCGACAAGGAAAGAAATATCAACCACGCCTTCCAGCTTCTGGAGGAGGCAGCGTCCCAGGCGGACGTGCTGGTGATGCCGGAACTTTGGACCATCGGCTATAATTTTCATGATTTCAAAAATCGGGTGACCCGGATGAATGATGGCCTTTTGGACAGACTTTCTTCCTTTGCCGCTTTTCATCACGTCACTCTGGCTGCCGGCACGCTCCCCATTGAAAAGGATGGCATCGTTAAAAATATGGGCATCATCTTTGCCCCCAACGGCCATATTCAGGCCCATTACAGCAAGCGCCATCTTTTCTATGGCTACCTGGAAGCGGAGCTCATGGTGCCCGGAGAGCATCTCATGACCACATCCATCCACGGCGTAAAGACGGGCATGGCGGTGTGCTATGAATTTTATTTTCCCAAGATGTGGAGAAAAATGGCAAAAGCCGGCACCACTCTCGTGCTGGCCCCCGCTTCCTGGCCGAAGGTCCATCTTTCCCAGTGGGATGTG
Source organism: uncultured Dialister sp. (assembly GCF_900541605.1). Classification (GTDB taxonomy): domain Bacteria; phylum Bacillota; class Negativicutes; order Veillonellales; family Dialisteraceae; genus Dialister. Next base: position 6,669 of record NZ_UQKJ01000029.1, read on the forward strand.
CTCACCAGGGCCCGGGCCATTGAGAACGGCATGTGTATCTGCGCCGTAAACATGGCCGGCACCTATCATGGGGTCCAGCTGGGAGGTCATTCCCGTTTCATCGATCCCGTAGGCCATGTGGAGGTGGAAGGGGACCTGTCGGAGCATATTTATTACGCCGATTATGATGAACAGAAATATAAGGACCTGGGCAAGCAGCTGGCGGTGATCCGGCTGGAAAAGGAAATCGGCCAGCCGAGATAGGAGTCTATTGGGGAGCATACGATTGAGTCATCAGCAGCAGGGCTTTGAGCCTTTAGCCTTGAGCTTTGAGCTGGTCAGCGGCTTTGCCGCGGATGACTCCAACCACAGGTCGGATAAAACCTGTCTCAATTGGCAGGAGCGTATCCCAATCTATTCCCATTTTCTAATTTTCCTTGCATGCACGTGGCAAGTCATATATAATGAAGAACACAACTAGTTTAAGGGGGTTAATCATGAAGGGCAATGATATTCGTGAGTCATATCTTTCATTTTTTGAAAATCAGAAAGGCCATCTGAGGCTGAAGAGTTTTTCTCTGATTCCTAAGGATGACCCCAGTCTGCTTCTCATCGGCGCCGGCATGGCACCGCTGAAGCCATACTTTACAGGCAAGGTGGAACCACCCCGTCACAGGGTCACCACCAGCCAGAAATGCATTCGTACCGGTGATATTGAAAACGTAGGGCACACCGCCCGGCACCACACTTTCTTTGAAATGCTGGGGAACTTCTCCTTCGGCGATTACTTCAAGAAAGAAGCCATTACCTGGGCCTGGGAATTCCTGACGGAAGTAATCAAACTGGATAAATCCCGGCTCTACGTCACCATTTATCCCGATGACCATGAAGCCCACGATTACTGGCACAAAATGATCGGACTCCCGGAAAACCATATTTATCCGCTGAGCGATAACTTCTGGGAAATCGGTGAAGGCCCCTGCGGACCGGACTCCGAAATTTTCTACGACCAGGGCGAAGAATTCGGCACGGACCCGGAAAACCAGATGGGCGGTGACGGAGACCGGTTCCTGGAAATCTGGAACCTCGTATTTTCCCAGTACGACCGCCAGAAAGACGGCTCCTACCTGCCGCTGGCCAAGAAGAACATCGATACCGGCGCCGGTCTGGAACGTCTGGCAGCAGTACTGCAGCACAAGAAGAACAACTTTGAAACGGACCTGTTCTTCCCGATTATCGAAGAAGCAGCAGCCCTTTCCGGTGTACCCTATGGCAAGAGTGCCCAGGGCGATGTGGCACTGAAGGTTATTTCCGACCACGCCCGGGCTATTACGAATATGATTGCCGATGGCATCCTTCCGTCCAATGAAGGCCGGGGCTACGTGCTCCGCCGTATTCTCCGCCGGGCTGTCCGCTTCGGCAAGCTCCTGGGCATCGAGAATGCATTCATGGGACAGATGATCGACGTGGTTATCAACATGATGAAACCGGCCTATCCGGAACTGGTGGATAAACAGGCTTTCATTAAGAAGGTGGCCGGCGTGGAAGAAGACCGGTTCCATGCAACCCTGAATGCAGGCACCGACCTCCTGTCCGAAATGCTGGAAGACAGCAAAAAGAAACAGAATACCGTTCTCTCCGGAGACAAGGTATTCAAGCTCTATGATACCTACGGTTTCCCATGGGAACTGACCGATGAAATTGCCAAGGAACAGGGCATGACCATCGACAAAGAAGGCTTCGAAGCAGCCATGGCGGAACAGAAGGAAAGAGCCCGGGCAGCACGGGCCAAGGTTTCCGCAAAAGTGGCTACCCCGGATACCACGAAACTGGACGCTTCCAAACTGACCACCGAAGACAAAGACGGAGAAACGAAGCTCCTCCTCCTCGGCAAGGACGGTAAGGAAATCAGTGAAGCCGCTGATGGCACCGAAGTGACCGTGATTCTTGAAAACAACCCGTTCCATGCAGAAGGGGGCGGCCAGATCGGCGACACCGGCACCATTACCGGCGAAGAAGGCATGATTGCCGTGGAAGATACGAAGAAGCTTCCTGACGGCATTATCTACGTCATCGGCACCGTAACCGAAGGGGTCATCCGGGAAGGGGAAACGGTAAAAGTTTCCGTAGACCGTACCCGCCGGGAAGACCTGGCAAGAAACCACACGGGCACCCATATGCTCCAGGCAGCACTGCGCCGGGTCCTTGGCGACCAGGTCAACCAGGCCGGTTCCCTGGTGCTTCCGGACAAGCTCCGTTTCGATTTCACCTGGCCTGAACCGCTCAGCGCCAACCAGATGGCTGCGGTGGAACAGATCGTGAATGATGAAATCATTAAAGCCACCGATGTGAATATTACGGAAATGCCGCTGGAAGAAGCAAAGAAATCCGGCGCCATGGCCCTGTTCGGTGAAAAATACGGCGACATCGTACGGGTTGTCACCATTCCGGGATTCAGCAAGGAACTCTGCGGCGGCAGCCATGTGAGAAATACCGGCGAACTCGGTTCCTTCCGCCTCATCAGCGAAGGGGGCATCGGTTCCGGTATCCGCCGTATCGAAGCGGTCACCGGCAAGGCAGCCTATGAAATGATGAAGAAGGATCGGGAACTTCTTGCCCGGGCAGCAGAACTGCTGAAAGGCAAGCCTGAACAGGTTCCTGAAAAGATTGAAAAAGCCCTGGCCTCTGAAAAAGAACTGCAGCATGAACTGGAAAAACTGAAACAGCAGCAGACAAAGGACGAACTGGGAAGCCTCATGAAGGACGTACAGGAAAAGAAGGGAATTCCTTTCTTCGGCGCCGTTGTCCATGCAGGCAATATGGATGAACTCCGCAAAGCAGCGGACGTGGTGAAGACAAAGCTCAAAGGCGGCGCCTTCATCCTGGGCACCGTATCCGGTGACAAGGTGAACCTGGTGGGAATGGCCCAGCCGGAAGCCGTAAAAGCAGGCATCCATATGGGCAAAGTCGTTTCCCGGGCAGCCAGGATCTGCGGCGGTGGCGGCGGCGGCAAGCCGGCCGTAGCCCAGGCAGGCGGCAAGGATACATCCAAACTGGATGCAGCCATTGCAGAAGGCATCAAGGCAATTTCTGAAATGCTTGATTGAGGAGGGATAACTATGTCAGTCTCTGATGAAACAATATTATTTAATACCAACGCGGATGAAGGGGAAAACAGACAGGCAGCCATGATCCTCAAGGAGGTCTATTCGGCTTTGAAAGAAGCAGGCCATAATCCTACCGTTCAGTTAGTGGGATATCTTGTTTCCGGGGAGCCGACATACATTACCAGCCGTCACGATGCCAGAAGACTGATTTCCGGCATCGAAAGGGATGAACTGGTGGAAGAACTGGTTCGTTTCTACGTAAAGCACAAGGGCCTCTGATATGCGTATCATGAGTCTTGACGTGGGCAGTGTCACCATCGGGGTCGCCGTGAGCGACCTCTTCGGCTGGACCGCCCAGGGCGTGGAAACCATCCGCCACACCACCAGGGAGGCGGACTTCAAACGGCTTCGGCAGCTCACCGACCAGTACAAGGTGGAGGAATTCGTCATCGGCATGCCTCTCAATATGAACGGCACCAAAGGCGTCCGGGCAGAGAGAACCGAGGAATTCGCCAAAGAACTGGCGGCGGCTTTCCCTGACATTCCCTACCATTTCTGGGATGAACGGCTCACCACTGTCATCGCCCAGAAGCAGCTCATAGCCGCTGACGTGAGCCGGAAAAAGAGAAAAAAAGTCATCGACAAGATGGCGGCCATGGTCATTCTGGAGGGATATCTCCAGCATCTCTCCTTTCAAAATAAAGGAACTACCCTATGACAGAAAATAAAGAAGAACCCATTGTGATTACTATTACCGGTCCTGACGGTACAGAGCAGGACTATGTACAGGATACGGTCATTCCCCTCGCAGGAAAGGAATTCGCAGTCCTCGTTTCCATCCCGGAATCGGAAGATTCCACGGAGGAACCGGACATTATCCTTGCCCGGATCGATACCGATGAACATGGGGAACCCCTCTACGTCCCACCGACGGATGAGGAATACGATGCGGTAGCAGAAATCTACGAAGCCATGTAAGCCATGGAAATTCAAGGGAGCCGGAAAAGGCAGAATCGCCTTTCCCGGCTCCTTTTGTCAGCTATTAACCCTCTTGCGAACGGTTCGGGGGCCTTGAGCCTTTTGCCTTGAGCCTTGAGTGGGATAGGTCCTGCAGGCGGAGGCAAATGGCTGGTTTGCGTGTGGACGGGTGGGGGCTTTCAGGTGTCAGCTTCCAGCTTCCAGGAAAGCTGGCCAGCCTACGGCATGAAGGACTGTCAATTGAACAATTGGAGTGCCGCAGGCTGTTGAGTTTTCCTGACAGCTAGCAGCTAAAAGCTAAAAGCTCCGCCCGTCCGCACCGCGCTCGGCCGCGCAATACCCGCCGAAAAGCGGCCTTCCCCTTGATCTCGGCGTCGACACTGGTCGCATTCATTCCATTTTCACACCTTTCCAACTGTGTTAAAATATAAGGAAACGACTGATTACATAGAGGAGGAATTATGGGTAAACATTTTTCTTTTATCCATTGCGCTGATCTTCATCTGGGAGAACCATTCCGTGATGTCCGCATGGGATCCGCCGGCCCCTGGAATGAACAGATAGGAAAAGCTACATTCAAAGCTTTTGAAAAAGTAGTTGATGCGGCACTGGAAAACCGGGTGGATGCCATCCTGATTTCCGGTGATGTCTATAACAGCGACCATCACAGCCTGTCGGCCCAGATGGCCTTTGCCCGGGAGCTGTACCGGGCTGCCCAGGGGGGCATACAGATATTCATGGTCCACGGAAACCATGACCCCGGAGAAGCCTGGCGGGCCGATATTCCCCTGCCGGAGACGGTCCATATTTTCTCATCGGACCATGTGGAGTCTTTCCCTCTCATGAAGGATGGAGAAAAGGCAGCCACGGTGTACGGGATTTCCTATAAAACAAGGCATGTGAAGGAGGACCTGGCCGCCTCTTTCCACAAAGATAAGGACGATGGCTTTGCCATCGGCATGCTCCATACGGACGCCGGCGTGGCAGGGAGCCCCTATGCCCCCTGCACGGTGGATGAACTGAAGGCTTCGGGCATGGATTACTGGGCCCTTGGCCATGTGCATACAAGGAAAACCCTGTCCACCTCTCCCTACATCGTGTATCCTGGAAATACCCAGGGCCTCAATGTGAACGAGACCGGTATCCGGGGCTGCTACCTGGTGGATGTGGGAGCCTATGGTACGGTGACACTGAAGTTTATTGAAACCGATATTATCCGCTGGATGGATATGACCGTGGATATTTCTCCCTTTTCCCAGGTGGATGAACTGATCCAGGCCATCACCAAACGGCGGGCGGGGCTGAAGGAGCTCACGGGACGGCCGAATATGATCCGTCTTATTTTCACGGGAGCCGGTCCCCTGCACCAGGCCCTGGCCACGGAAGAAGGGCGGGATTTCATCCTGCAGACCCTGAACGACAAGGAACAGTTCCGGTTCCTCTTTGCCTGCTTCACGGCAGCTGAGGACAGGACCCGGACGGCGGTGAACCTGAAGGAGCGCCGGGAACTGCCGGACGTGACGGGAAACTTCCTGAAGGCCTTTGATGAAATCAACGGGCAGGACGAAGACAAGAGAAAAGAGGAACTCCGGAAAATGGCGGAAGACCAGCCGGAGTTTGCCAAATACGGGAAACTGCTGGATGCGGTGTCCGACGAGGACCTGCTGAAGGCTTTCCAAAAATCGGAACTTCTGGGAGCGGAAATGCTGACAGAAGAGGAGGAAGATCATGAAGATCACTGATCTGGAACTGGAGCAGTATGGGATTTACCATCATGCTTCCTGGCAGCCCTCACAGACATCCCTGAACGTGGTGATGGGAGAAAATGAGAGCGGCAAGACCACCATGCTCCGCTTTATCCGGGATATGCTTTTCGGATACGGCCGGGGAAAATGGCAGGGACGGAAAGGAAATATGGGATTTGTCCGTTCCGACGGAAAATTCTACCGGGTCCACCGGGATGAAAAGGAAAAGTGGTTTGAAAACGAGAACCACGTGAAGGTGGAAGAGGAACTGCCGGCCATCTGGTGGCATGGACTGAACCGCTACATGTACGAGAAGATTTTTGCGGTGGGACTGGAAGACCTCCAGGGCGCTTCGTTCCTGGCCAACGACACCGTAAGAAGCCGGTTCTTCATGCTCCAGGGCGGCGACAAGCTGGCCAATGTGAAAGCAAAAATCCAGGATTCCAAGGGAAAGCTTTTCTCTGCCTCCACCCAGGGCAAACGGAAGATCAACCAGCTCATGGCGGACCTGGAAGAAGCCAATAAGACCCTGGATTCCCTTTCCAACCAGGAAAAGGAATTTTCCGATCTCCAGCATAAGCAGGAAGAACTGAAAAAGAACGTGGCCGAGCTGGAAGGGAAACTGGAAAAGGACAAGGAACAGAACCAGCGTCTGGAAAAGAGGCTGGGCGCCTGGGATTACTACCAGCGGGCGGCCGATGTGAAGCGGCAGCTGGACCTGTCGGAACAGGTCACCATGTTCCCTTCCAACGGCAAGGAACAGTGGAACCAGCTCATGAACCGGATGAACGTGCTCCACGACCAGAAAGAGTCCCTTCAGGCGAAGCTGGATGAATACAAGCCTGTCAAAAAGGAAGAAGTCATCCCCTGGCTTGGAGCCGTGGGGGAACTGGAAAAGCTCTACGTGGACCTGGGCCAGTGGCGGCAGACCATTTCCGATGCGGAAGCCCTGGAACAGGAAAAAGAAAACTGGCGGGGAGATTACGTAAAACTGGGCTATTCCCTGCCCTTCTGGGACCATCCCCTGAATATCGACGAACCCTGTGCCAACGTGGACTGGGAAGAAGGGCGCCGCCTTTCCAAGAGCCTGGGCGTCCGGAACAATGAACTCCATTTCTGGGAGCAGCGGGAACCGGAGGTGGAAGACATCTCCGAAGAGCTGAAGAAAGAGGGAGCGGTGCAGTCCGAGTCCGACTGGCAGGGCATCGAAACCATGGCATCGTCCCTGGAAAATATCCTCCACGACCAGGCATCTATCCATAAAGAAATGGAACAGCTCAATGGGGAGGAGGATAAGAAATTCACTCCCTGGTTCTGGCTGTCCCTGGTGTCCATCCTCTGTGCCGGCGGCGGCATGGCGGCCTTCTATACTGCCCGGGCAGGGACCATGGCTGCCTACGGCGCCGGCGGCGCCCTTGTGCTGGCAGTGATTTTCTACCTCATCCACAATCATGTGGTCCATGAAAAGGGAAGATCCCTGGAAAAGCTGACGGAACAGGACCGGCAGCTGGAAGAGAAACGGAAAGCCATTGAAGGCAAATTCCCGGGACAGGCGCCGAAGACGGTGGAAGAGCTCCAGGCCTTCCATAACCTGATGCAGGAAAAGCGGTCCGATTTCTACAAAGACCAGGCCCAGCGCCAGGCCATTGCCTGGAAAAAGGAAACGGTCCGGAAACAGCAGGAACAGCACAAGAAGTGGGAAGAAGAAGGAAAACTGCTGAAAACGAAGAAAGAGGAAGCAGAAAAATCCTGGACCCACTGGCTGAAGTCCAATCACCTGCCCCAGGTGGGGGCGGAAAACCTGTCGGCCCTCCAGGAGCAGTGGCAGAAGATCTATTCCGCCGAAGGGAAGGGCAAGATCCTGGACCTCCGCCTGGAACAGGTAGACGCCCGTCTCGATATGTTTTCCCGCCGGGCGGCATCCGTCATTTCCGCCACCGGTCTCAATTACCCCGTAAATCCGGACAGCATTGCCGCCATTTACGAAGAAAACCAGAAGCGGAGCATGGAATGGGAAGCGCTGCAGGAAAAGAACAAGCAGCACGCAGCCTATGAAAAAGAAATGGAGAAACTGGACGACCGCTGGGCTTCCTGCCAGCGGGAAATGGACACCCTCCTGAACCTGGTCCATGCGAAGAATGCGGAAGAATTTGCTGAAAAAGTGAATGCCCATGAACATCACGACCAGATCCGGAAGGACTGGGAACGGATCCGCCAGGACCTGCGCATGTACGCAGGAAGCGATGAAGAATTCCAGTCCCTCTGGCATTCCCTGGAAACCGGCCAGTACGACGACTGGATGGAGGAGCATAAAAAGCTCACAAAGCAGGTGGAAGAAGAATCGGCCCAGCTCGCTGAAATGCAGCGCAGCCAGGGAGCCGTGGAAAATGAAATCTTCCGCCTCGCCGGCGATGATTCCATCACGAAGGCCCTGCAGAACAAGGAAAAAATCCAGGCTGAGATCCATGCATCCCTCCAGGAATGGCTCACCCTCATGTACACCGAAGAAGTGATGAACCGGGCCCAGTCCATCTACGAATCCGGAAAACAGCCGGAAATCGTGGAGAAGGCCAATGAATTCCTGAAGGAAATGACCATGGGCAAGTATTCCCTCACCATTTCCGAAAACGGGAAGGACATCGAAATCGAAGACGACATGCACCGGCTGAAGAGCGAAAAGATCTGGTCCTCCGGCACCGGTGACCAGGTATACCTGGCCATCCGCCTCGCCATGGCCCTGTCCTTCGGCAGCCAGATCGAGCCGCTCCCCATCGTGCTGGACGATATCTTCGTCCGGTTTGATGAAAAACGGCAGCGGGAAACCCTGCGGTTCCTCATGGACCTGGGCAAGACCCAGCAGATCTTCCTCTTCACCTGCCACGAACGGACCATGCACATCGCCGAAGAAGTGGGCTACGAAAAGGGCACCGGCGAATTCATCCACCTCTCCCAGGGAGAAATCGAACAGGTGGGGCAGTGATGATGGGATCGAGACCGAGATCGAGGTCGAGAAGGAAAGGACCGAAGGCCCTGATGGCCTAGACCTAGACCTAGACCTAGACCTGGATCCAGGTGGTCAGCCTGCGGCGCTTGTGTGGCTGGGCTTATGTGCGAACGGGCGGGGGCTGTCAGCTGTCAGCTTCTGGCTGTCAGGAAAGCTGGACAGGCCCTGTGGGCCGGAATCCATTACCATCTCTCAGTCCGGTGGACAGCTCTCTTCTGGGAAGAGAGCCTCCTGTAGAGTCTATTGTCCGTTTTAGGTCATAGTCGTCAGGACTCCCTCTTGTACTGTATAAGTAAGACGATAGAAGATGAATGTCTTCTATCGTCTTTCGATTTTTATGTTTCGCATCATTACGGCACTTACCACCGCTCGAGGTGACGATTTAAGTGCAGAGTCTACTGCAATTAATGCCAGTAATCGGTAAGATGCTGAATTGTGATACGCTCAAGTCAACGGCAATCATTCATACAAACAGGCTTGAGATAAGATACTGGCAGCGGGAATTCTCCAGCCGTAAGCATGCCGTCTTGCTACAGTTCCTGCGGCGGAACCGCTGGACCTCAACTCTTAATCCTCAATTCTTTTATTTGTGCTATAATAGCAAAATAATCAAAAGTAAATGATTCCGCCTGCGGCGGAGAAAGATATGAGGTGCCGTTATGGACAGAGAAGACTTGGACAAACAGCTGAAAGAGCATGGGGAAGCCATGCAGCAGACAGAAAAAGGTTCCCATAAGGGCCGTATGAAAATCGCTGCCCTGGCGCTGGCCATGCTGGTCATCGGTGGTGCCGGCGGCTGCTATTTTGGTGAATTCCAGTCGCCGAAGAAGGCAGGTGCCGCTTCCTCCTACCAGATGCCCGGCAGCACGAATAAGGAAATCAAAGACCTGCCGGCTGTACGGAATACGGCAGTGGTGCAGGCGGTCAAGGAAGTGGGCCCGGCCATCGTAGGCATTACGACAAGGGTCTATGACCGGGATATGTTCAACCGCCGGGTGGAAGTGGGCCAGAGCGTAGGCTCCGGCGTCCTCTTTGACAAGAAAGGCTATATCGTCACCAATAACCACGTGGTATCCGGCAGCAAAGAAGTGAACGTTTGCCTGTCCAACGGGAAGACGGTGGCGGGCAAAGTGGTGGGGACAGACCCCTCCACGGACCTGGCGGTGGTAAAGATTGACGGCAGTGATGATCTCCCGATAGCGGAATTCGGTGATTCCGATGCCCTCCAGGTAGGGGAGACGGCCATTGCCATCGGCAACCCCCTGGGCCTGGAATTCCAGGGCACCGTTACCGTAGGGGTCATCAGTGCCCTGAACCGGAGTCTCGATGACATTGACCAGCGGTTCAAGCTCATCCAGACCGATGCGGCCATTAACCCCGGCAACTCCGGCGGCGCCCTGGTGACAGCCGACGGCAAGGTGGTAGGCATCAACAGTGCCAAAATCGCCAAGGAAGGGGTAGAGGGCATGGGCTTTGCCATCCCCATCAATTCCGCCAAAGGCATTATCCAGCAGCTCATCGACAATGGCAAGGTAACCAGGGCATACCTGGGCGTCTATGCGGCAGACAAGGATATCGCCCAGCGCTATGGGTACAACTGGGACCATGACGGCGGGGTCCTCGTCATGAAGATTGCCTCCCGGAGCCCACTTTCCCTGACGGATATCCGGCCCGGTGACTATATTACCGCCATCGACGGCAAGACCTTCGACACCGTGAAGGGTATGCGGGAAATCCTGGATGGTCATAAGCCGGGCGACCGGATCCAGGTGACCTACGAGCATAACGGGAGCAAAAAGACCACGGAAGTCCTCCTGGCTTCAGCACCGGAGTCTGACAAGTAATGAAATTTACCGTACTTGCCATCGGCAAAATCAAAGAAAAATGGATGCGCCAGGGCATCGATGAATACCTGAAGCGCCTCACTCCCATGGCGAAGGTGGAAATCATCGCCCCGGACGAAGAAAAAATGCCGGACCATCCTTCTCCGGCGCTGAAGGAAAAGGTGATGGAGAAGGAAGGGGAGAAAATCCTCAAATACCTGAAGGACGACGATTTTCTCGTACTCCTGGATCTGAAGGGGAAACCGGTGACCTCGGAAGGCCTGGCGGATATCATCCAGAAGCGGATGGTGGCAGGAACGAGCCACTTCTTCTTCATGATCGGCGGCCCCTATGGAAATGGGGAAAACATACGGAAACGGGCAAATCTCAAGATTTCCATCAGCGCCCTCACATTCACCCACCAGATGGCCCGTCTCATCCTGGCGGAACAGCTCTACCGGGCCATGAAGATTATCAGACACGAACCGTATCATTTATGAGGAGCAGCCGCTGGCGGGGCTGAGAGTTGAGATTTGAGAGCCCTGGTCCGGCGGCTTCACCGCAGGTTACCAAATGAGTATTCCAGTAGCCGGAGAGTTTACGAAATCATAATTTATTGC
>NZ_UQKJ01000030.1 GCF_900541605.1 uncultured Dialister sp.
GAGCCAGCCAACGCGGCGGGGACGGCCGGTGACAGTGCCGAATTCATGGGCCGTATTCCGGATGTAGTCTCCCGTTTCATCCAGGAGTTCCGTGGGGAACGGGCCCTGGCCTACGCGGGTGCTGTATGCTTTCACCACGCCGAAAATATTCTGCATCATATGAGGTCCGATGCCGGCACCGATGCAGGCGCCGCCGGCGGTAGGATGGGAAGAAGTAACGAATGGATAGGTACCGTTATCGCAGTCCAGCATGGAAGCCTGGGCGCCTTCGAAGAGGACGTTCTTGCCTTCCCGTACCAGGGTCTGCACGGTGTAGTTCGTATCGGTCACATAGGGGCGGAGCTTTTCAGCGTATCCGAGATAATCGTCCAGCATGGTTTCATAGTCGAAGCCTTCCATGCCATAGAGCTTTTCCAGGAGCATATTCTTCTGGGCCACATTGTATTTCAGTTTTTCCGCAAAGGTTTCCTTGTCCATGAGGTCGCACATACGGATGCCGATGCGGTTGATCTTATCTGCATAGCAGGGTCCGATGCCGTTCTTTGTGGTGCCGATTTTATGGCTTCCCTTCCGGGCTTCTTCTGCTTCATCGAGACGGATATGGTAGGGGAATACCACCTGGGCACGGGTGGAAATCTGGAGATGCTTTGCATCGATTCCCTGGTCTTCGAGCCGTTTCATTTCTTCCAGAAGGCTCTTGGGGTCCACTACGACGCCGGTGCCGATGATGCAGATGGTGCCGGGATACATAATGCCGCTGGGCATGAGGCGGAGCGGATAAGCCTTGCCGCCGGTAACTACGGTATGGCCTGCGTTATTTCCCCCCTGGGAGCGGACGACTACGTCTGCCTTTGCGGCGAGATAATCAACGATCTTGCCTTTACCTTCATCGCCCCACTGGGCACCGATTACCATTGCTGTTGCCATGTTTCATTCTTCCTTCCTGTACGGAATTCCCACATGCTGCTCTTGGGAAAGTGTTCTATACGCTTCATTCACGCGCAATTTACGCTACTATTATACCATAAACGGGAAGGACTGTCTGTGAATGGGTGAGATAACCAAAAACAGCCGAGAAAATCTTCCTTACCTGAAGCAAGAAATTAATCAGGAATGAGGAGTGAGAAATGAGGAATGGTTGTGCGGCGCACAAATCATATAGCGCCGCTGATGATATATTTGGCAGCTTTGCTGCTAATTCATCAGTAATGCGGCGCCTTTATAATTCTGATGCGCCGCCACCTTCATTCCTGATTCCTCATTCCTAATCTCCAATTCCCCCACTCCTGTTTAATACAATTCCCAATCATTCCTATAAAAAAATCCCATGGTTTCTGCCATGGGATTTTCTTTTATTCTGCCACTACGGAAACGTGGACGGTGCTGGTCACCTGCTGGTGTACCCAGACTTCCACATCGTATTCGCCCAATGTCTTGATGGGGTTCTTGAGGCGGATATTTTTCTTTTCCAGTTTGAATTTATACTGTTTTTCCAGGGCTTCACTGATGTCTTTGCCGGTGACGGAACCGAAGATTCTTCCATCTTCACCGCTCTGGACTTTAATGACCACTTTCACCTTTTTCAGCTGGGCTGCCATGATGACCGCTTCATCGGCGGCTACCTTGTCCTTGAATACTTTGGATTCCTGCCGCTGGGCTGCGGTATTCAGGTTTCCCTTCGTTCCTTCCACGCCCAGTCCTTTACGGATCAGTACGTTGCGGCCGTAGCCGTCGGAGACTTCTACAACGTCTCCCTTTTTTCCCATTTTTTTGACATCCTGTAAGAGTACGACTTTCATTCTTTCTCCTCCTTTATTTGTTTGCGGACTTCCGCAATGATTGTCTTTTCTGCTTCTTCCCGGTTTCCTTCCTTACCGAGCTGGGCACCGGCTACGGTGAGATGGCCGCCGCCGCCCAGAGCTTCCATGACCACCTGCACATTGATGGAACCATCGGACCGGGCCGACAGGCACAACCCCTTTTCGGTATAGTAGAAGAGGAAGCTGGCCCGGATTTCCTTGATGGTCACAAGGTAATCGGCCACCTGACCAGCCAGTATCTGGGATTCCTCCACATGTTCCGGACAGGAGGCGATGGCGATGGTGCCATCCACCAGCTTCATATCCGCCAGGATTTCCGCCTTGGTGCGGATGCTGCTGATGTCTTCTTCAAACAGCCGGTGTACCAGCTTCGTATCGGCGCCGCAGCGGCGCAGGAAGCTGGCGGCATCAAAGGTACGGACGCTGGTCTGGACGGCGAAGTTCTTCGTGTCCACCACGATGCCCGCATAGAGGCAGGACGCCTCGAGTTCATTCATTTCCTCATCACCGCCGTAGTACTGAACCAGTTCAGAAACCAGTTCCGACGCCGACGAAGCGGAAGGCTCCATGTAAGTCAAAAGGGGCGCGGAAATCATGGTGCTGGCTCTCCGATGATGGTCGATGACCACTTTCTTTTTTGCCTTTCTCAGAACTTCCGGCGCTGCCACCAGTTCAGGTATATGGGTATCTACAATAACCACCACGGTCTTGTCGGTGATGAGGCCCTTTGCCTCCCCTTCATCCACCAGGAGTCCTTCGGCCTGGCCGCTCTTCTCGATGGCTTCCACCATCTTTTTGCAGGTATCCCTTTCCTTCGAAAGGACGATATGGGTTTCCTTGTGGGATGCCCTGGCCAGGTGGGATACGCCTACCGCAGCCCCTAAGGCATCAAAGTCTTCATGGGCATGACCCATGATGAGCACTGTGTCGGCGCCATCGATGATTTCCTTCAGCGCCTGGGCCACTACGCGGACCCTGACGCGGGTGGAGCTGACGGCGGTAGGTAATTTACCGCCAAAGGCCTTCACATCTTTACCGATACGGACAATGGCCTGGTCACCGCCCCGGCCCAGGGCCAGGTCCAAAGAAACCTGGGCTTCTTCGAACTGCTTGGCAAAGCTGTCTTCACTCTGCACGACGCCGATGGACAATGTCACCGGGATACGGTTCACCGTATGGATGGCCCGCACCTGATCCAGAATATCGAAATTGCTTTCCATGAGCTCTGTCAGGGCCTTTTGGGAAACGCAGGTCACGAAATCAGTGGTGGAATACTGCTTGATAAATCCATCGCGGCTGCTGAAATAGGAAAGCACCTTTTCCGTCACGTCCGACAGGAGCGCCGATTTTTCCATATCCGTCATATCTGAAGTGACTTCCGATACGTTATCGATACGGATGATACCGAATACGGGCCGTGCCTCCGTGCATTCCCGGACCGCCACTTCTACATCAGTGCGATCCATGAAATAGAACACCATGAACGGCGACTGGGTACCGCCGCCGATATCCACGTCGATGAACTTGTGGAATACCCGGAAGAACGTGCCTCCTGCATGGCAGTCAAACCAGCCCGTTTTCCCCCAGATTTTTGAAATTTTCTGTCCGGTCACCAGGTTCTGGAACCGTACGCCCTCCTGGGCGTCTTTCCCGATCCACCCCCGGAAAACATTATTGGCCCAGACCAGTTCCTTCTTCTCATCCATCATGGCGATGCCTACGGGAAGGTTCTTCACCGCATACACCGTACCGGCGGATACGCCGGCGGACAGGTCGTCCAGGTACCGGAGCAGCCGTTTCTCCTGGTAATAGTCGCAGCGCTTGATGTAAACCACACAACCCGCCACGACGATGAAGAGAAGGAGTCCCAGCTGCCAGTTCTGGGTTGCCAGCATGACCACCGCTGCCAGAAGCAGGGCCAGCATGATTCGGGACGTTTTCTTGTACACCCAAATGTCACTGAGCATTTTACCCTCTGTAAACCTCGATTTCTAAAAAATCCAGTCTCCAAATAATTTCTTCGTGCCGCCGGAACCCCTCTTCCGGTCACCCTTAATCCTAACCGAAATAAAGAATGAATGCAAATCAAAGGAAAAAGCAGGCATCTATTACATGTAATTTCTCTTTTTCCGATAGTCCACCGCCATGTCCGCGATGCCCAGGAATACGACGAACATCTGGACAAAGCCGATGAAGGCGGAAAGGATCATAATGAAAAGCCGGAGGGGCTTCATCATGGGATACCGATGGGGCAGCCACCACACCACCGCCAGCCCCTGGAGCCAGAAGATGGTGACACAGAGGGTGCCCAGGTTATAAGCCACATAGGACACCTGCTCCTGGTCCTTGAAAAAATACTGGCATCCCAGGACCACCAGGTACAGAAGGATGGTGCCCTTCGGGAATTCCCACCGCTCAAAGGGCGGAAGGTGGGGAATGTCGCTGATACCCATCTTTTTGAAAATATGGGCACCCAGGGTCATGGAGGCCCAGGAATAGAATACGGAAACCGCCACCAGCGTATAGGGCACCGACTTTTCCATGGCATCCATGAGAAATTCCACCTTCTCCTTCGCCTGGTCCAGTGCCTCCCCGCTGTAGAAAGAAGGCAGCACTTCCAGCATGCTGTCCTTCATCTGGGCCATGCCTTCCCCGCCGAAGAGAAGAGATGGAATCCCCAGCAGGTACAGGGCTGCAATGCCCTCAGCCACCAGGGCGATGAGCACCACCGCAGCGCCGGCGAAAAGGGTCTTTGCCGCCGATACCTTGTACCGGTAACAGATGCCCATGACCACACCGAGGAGGCCAAAGATGGCACACACAAAGGCAGCGGATACCACGCCAAAAAATGTGGAATCCAGGATGAGCACCCCTGTGGTAACTACCACGGGCCATTTCACACCTTCCTTCATGCCCAGGTAGGCAATGGGAAGGGGAATGAGAAGAAAGACCACCGTCGACAAAAGGGGCATGTAAAAGCCCAGAAGGGACAGCACCACCGCCAGAGCCGTGCACATGCCCGCCAGCACGACGGCGTGGTTATTCCCGGAAATTCTATGATCCATACGATTACTCCTTATACACATTTGTAGTAGATATATTATTGTACCATATATTGGGAAGCGCCGGGACAAAATGATGTCCGCAGGCCGGTTCTGCGTTCCCGAAGTTTAGTGTTTTAGCATGCTTACCGGTAGAATCAATGGCGCAGGGCTGGTATCTTTTACCTGTCAGACAACTGGATCGCCCTACAGCGGATGACTGATGACCTGGCATTCAGCGGCAAGGCTCAGCAGCCTCAGCTCCCTTCATTCAATTCTCAGATTTATCTTTCTGCCACAGGGCTTCCTGCTTGTGATATAATAGGAAAAGCGACTATGGAACGGCTTTTTAATTGGTATGTTTATATGTATGCTGCATGTATTTCTATGTGAGGATACATTTTTATTTTATAAAAATTAAATAGGAGGATTTTAATCTTGGCAAAAGCTAGATTACAGATCATTCCCCTGGGCGGACTGGGGGAAATCGGAAAGAACATGACTGTCTTCCGTTACGGCGACGAAATTATCGTAATTGATGCAGGCATGGCCTTCCCGGAAGAAGACATGCTGGGGATCGATATCGTTATCCCCGATTTCAGTTATCTCATTGAAAACAAGGATAAGATCAAAGCCATCCTGATCACCCATGGTCACGAAGATCACATCGGCTCCCTTTCTTATCTCTTAAGAGAAGTTTCTGCACCGGTCTATGCCACCCGCCTCACCTGCGGGCTCATCGAAGGCAAACTGAAGGAAGCCCATATTACAAATGCTGACCTCCACGTGGTGAAATCGGGGGATGAATTCAAAGCCGGTTCATTCAAGTTCGGTTTCTTCCATGTGTGCCATTCCATTCCTGATTCCTGCGGCATCTACCTCCGCACCCCCATCGGCACCATCGTCCATACGGGGGATTTCAAGTTCGACCATTCTCCGGTGGACGGCGAACTGACGGACATGTACAAGCTCGCTGAACTGGGACACCGGGGAGTCCTCGTGCTCTGCGCCGATTCCACGAACGCCCAGCGTCCGGGATATACCCCGTCCGAAGCGGTAGTACGCCGTTCCCTTCTTGAAGCCTACGCCGATGCCCGGGGCCGCATTATTCTTGCCACCTTCGCATCCAACGTATCCCGTATCCAGATGGCCGTTGACGCTGCCGTTGCCTTCAAGCGGAAGGTCTGCGTCTTTGGCCGGTCCATGGTAAACGTGGTAGGTATTGCCCTGGAAATGGGTTACCTGAAAGCGCCGGAAGGCACATTCATTGAGCCGGAAGAAATCAACCGGTACCGGGATGACCGCCTCTGCATTCTCACCACCGGCAGCCAGGGTGAACCGATGGCCGGGCTGTCTCGCATGGCTGACGGCAGCCATCGGCAGGTGCAGATCCATGCAGGAGACACCGTCATCATCTCCGCTTCCCCGATTCCCGGCAACGAAACCAGCGTAGGCCGCACCATCGACAGCCTCATGCGCCTCGGCGCCCATGTGGTAACAAGCGCCACCACCAGGGTCCATGTTTCCGGCCACGGTTCCCAGGAAGACCTGAAGACCATGCTCTCCCTGGTACAGCCGAAGTTCTTCATTCCTGTCCACGGCGAATACCGGATGCTCTGCAGCCATGCGGAACTGGCGGAAAGCCTGGGCGTGAAGAAGCAGAACATCCTGATCGGAGAAAACGGCTCTGTCTTTGAATTCACGAACCGCAGCGGCAAGATCAACGGTAAAGTACAGGCCGGCCCCGTCTTCGTCGATGGCCTCGGCGTAGGGGATGTAGGAAATATCGTCATCCGCGACCGGCAGCAGCTGGCCCAGGACGGCGTGGTCATCGTGGTCATTGCCCTGGAAAAGGGAAGCAACCAGGTCCTGGCGGGTCCGGATATCGTTTCCCGGGGATTCGTCTATGTCCGTGACAGTGAAGCCCTCCTCTCGGAAGCCAAAGACCGTATCGAATCGGTTCTTGACCGCTGTGAAGCCGGCAATGTGACGGAATGGAATGCCATCAAGACCCAGATTCGTGATACCCTGGGCAAGTATTTCTACGACCGCACCAAACGGCGCCCCATGATTCTCCCCATTATCCAGGAAGTGAAATAACATATGGTCCCCTGTCCCCTTCGGGGATGGGGGATTTTTTTATAGGGAATCCTCTGCCATCCCCATGTATTCTGTTTTAATCGATTTCCAAGGAGCCATTATGCTGAAAAT
Organism: uncultured Dialister sp.; assembly: GCF_900541605.1. Taxonomy (GTDB): domain Bacteria; phylum Bacillota; class Negativicutes; order Veillonellales; family Dialisteraceae; genus Dialister. The sequence goes on from NZ_UQKJ01000030.1 coordinate 7,073, forward strand.
CTATCCCACCTTTTTCCCCGATTTCCAATGCAAGGCGGACAGGTGCCGCCATACGTGCTGCCAGAAATGGGAAATCGATATTGATAAAGACACAGAGAAAAAATACCGCAGCACAAAGGGGCCTTTGGGCAAGGAACTCAGGGAATGGATGAAAACCGGGGAAGAAGGACTCCCCTGCTTTCGGATGAACGAAAAGGGATACTGCCACTTCCTCACAGAAAAAGGGCTGTGCCGGCTGGTGCTGGAAAGGGGCGATGATTTCCTCTGCCAGATCTGCCGCGACCACCCCCGGTTTTATAAGTTTCCCTATGATGCGGACAGGGGAGAAGAAGTCATGCTCTGCGGCACGGGGCTGGCCTGCGAAAGAACGGTGGAGCAGCTTTTGGCCGAAAAGGGGCCGCTCTCTTTCCGGAGCAGCGAATCGGACAGGCCTTTCCATTTTGACCGCATCCTTACTCTTCTCCACCTGGATGAGGAGCCGGAACTCTCTGCCCCGGACCTTTCCCTTTTTGCGCCCCTGGCAGAGAAAACCATTTCCCGGCTGGAAGAAACGAATCCCATTGACCGGGAGTGGACAGACTCCCTGTCTTTCATAAAGTCCCATATGGATACCCTCCTTCCCCGGGCCCGGCAGCTTTCCGAAGAGACAGGACTCCCCTTTCTCACCCGCCTTTACCAGTACATTTTTATCGGCAGCTGGATGAATGCGAAGCCTATGACCCCCTGGCCATGGCCCGCTATGCAAAAGAAGCGGTGGTTTTCATGCTGCTGGAATACGCCCGCACCGGAGACCTCATCCGCTCCGTCACCCGCTGGTCCGAACAGATCGAGTACGATACCGAAAATGTATACATCCTGCTGGACAGCATGGATGAGGAGTAAGGAATGTCAGCGGTTTGGCTTGCTGGTGAATAGCGTCTTTTTTTGGCGGGGCTGTCCGCTTTCAGAATCTCTGCTCAACGGTCTCCACCCACAAGCCTCCCGAACCGGAATCATCCATTCTTACGAAAGGAGATCATCATGTTTGATTTTGAAGCCCACCGGGGCGGCAGGGACGCCCGACCGGAAAATACGCTCTATTCCTACCTTTACGCCCTGGAAATCGGGGCGGTCACCATTGAATGCGACATGCAGCTTGCCAGGGACGGCATCGTCATGAGCCACAATCCCTGGCTGAACCCGGATATCACCACAGACAGCGAAGGGCAGCCGGTGGAAGAAGGGCAGTACGACCTCCGCACCATGACCGTCGAAGAAATACAAAAGTTTAACGTAGGCCATCTCCGTCCCGGCACGAAGTATGCCAGGGAACATGGCACCCAGGTGCCCCATGATGCCTGCATTCCTACGCTGGAAGAACTATTCTCCCTCATCGAGGCTGCAGGAAACCGGACCATCGAATTCAACATAGAAACAAAATCCTATCCAAACCCGGAAAGCCCCTATTATCGGAATAACGCAGATCCTGAGCGGTTCGTCCATGAATTTTACAGGATTGTCAGAAAACACCACATGGAACGGCGGGTCATCCTCCAGTCCTTTGACTGGACCACCCTGATCCTCATGAAGCGGCTGGATCCCTCCATCCGCACATCTGCCCTCTACCAGCAGCAGCCTTCCTGGGGCGTAGATGGGGATACCCTGTGGCTGGGGAGAAAAGAACCGTCCCCCTGGCTCGGCGGCATACGCCTATCCGACTGCGGCGGCTCTGTCATCGAAGCGGCCCATAAAGCGGGGGCCGATATTCTTTCCCCCTATTACCGGGAAATCGGGGCTGCCGATGTAAAGCACGCCCACAGCCTTTCCATGAAAGTGGTGTCCTGGACCATCAATGAAAAAGAGGATATGGAGCGGGAACTGGATAAGGGTGTGGATGGCATCATTTCCGACCGCCCCGCCCTGCTCCGCCAGGTCCTTACTGCCCGGGGCATCCCGCTCCCGGATAAACAGCCCTGCCCGAATTCGCCGTACCATCTGGAAGGGCAGTAATGGACAGCCTCTGCTTCCCATGAATATGGCCAGAGCCATGAGCCGCCAGCTGCCAACATATCATTCCCCATAGAAAGGAGTCATCCCATGACAGACAACATTCCCCTCACCGAGTTCAGCAGCGAAGAAGGGCTCATTTCTCCGGATTTCGAGCACCTCTCCCTCCGCCTTCCCTCCCGGTGCCTCATGGCCTTTCTGGGGGAGAAGCGGATTGCCGCCTTTGCCGAAGGACGGGGCGGAAAAATCATCGGCTCCTTCCTGTCCCTCACGAAAAAATTTCCCCTCTATGAAATTCAGGGAGAAAAGGAGCCCCTCCGATGGCTCAAAGGATACTTTGAAAAGAAGGGGCTCCCCTTCCATCCCGCCACTACCTGGACAAACGATGGCTTTTTCCGGGAAACGAGGGAAAAAGTGGAGAAGCGAAAAGCTGAAGGCTGCGAGCTGGTTGACATGGAAACCAGCGCCCTTGCCGCCTGCGCCCGGTTCCGGAAGAAGGAATTTGCGGAAATCATGTTCACCGCCGATACCCTGTCCTCCCTGTCCCACGACCAGCGGCACTGGGGAAAAGAAAGCAGGAATGCAGCCCTGGTGCTGGGTCTGGAAGCCCTGGAGGAAATCCAGGGAAGCACTGATTAAATCTGACTCTGCGAATTAATCAGCGCTTCCCCAGGGAAACGCCTTCGCGCACTATCATTTAAGAAAGTGAAAAAGCCGTGAACCATGGAATGCCATGGTTCACGGCTTTTTTATACGGCAGTCTTTTATTCTGCCAGGTCCTTCAGCAGGTCATTCACGTGGGATGCTGCTTTCACCTTCCTGTATTCTTTGACCAGATTTCCCTTTTCATCGATGATAAAGGTGGACCGTTCAATGCCCATGTATTTCCGGCCGTACATGCTCTTTTCTTTCAGCACGCCGTAAAGATTGACTACCTTTTCCTCTTCATCCGAAAGCAGCGGGAAATTGAGCTCATTTTTATCCCGGAAATTGCAGTGTTTCTTAATGGAATCCCGGCTTACGCCAAGGACTGCATATCCCAGCTTTTTAAAATCCTCCAGATGGTCCCGGAAGGCCTTCGCCTCCAGGGTGCAGCCGGACGTATTGTCCTTGGGATAGAAGTAAAGAATCACCTTCTGTCCTTCATAGTCATGAAGGGAAATATCCCTGCCCTCGTCAGAAGGGAGTGTAAAGTCCGGTGCCTTTTCACCAATTGCCAATGCCATAGGAATCCTCCTTTTATATTTTATAATCAGCTGTTGTTATTTCGATTTCTATGAATATAGTATCATAAAAGGGACTGCCGGTAAATCCATTTCTTGTATTTTCCTACAGGCAAAAAGAGTCCCCCTCCATAATCCGGAGGGGGACTCTTTTACGCTTTTCAGGAAAGTCCTTTATTTTTCCAGGTTTAAATCCATGGACGGTGCTTCAGGAGCCTTTTTCGGTTCCGGCACTTTGCCTGTTTCCAGGATATGCATGAATTCTTCGCCCGTAATCGTTTCTTTTTCATAGAGGTACTTGGCCAGGGCATCGAGCTTAGGACGGTTTTCTTCCAGAAGCTTCACTGCTTTTTCATGTTCCTTCTTGATGAGGGCAGACACGGCCCGATCAATGCGGGCTGCGGTTTCCGGAGAGCAGGCCAGGGTGGTATCGCCGCCCAGGTACTGGTTCGTCACCGTCTCCATGGCCACCATGCCGAATTCATCGCTCATACCGAACCGGGTAATCATAGCCCGGGCCAGCTTCGTGGCTTTCTCGATATCATTGGAAGCACCGGAGGAAGAGGTATGGAAGACCACTTCTTCCGCGGCCCGGCCGCCGGTTAATGTGGCGATCTGGTTTTCCAGTTCTTCCTTCGTCATGATGTAGTGGTTTCCTGTATCCACCTGCATGGTATAGCCCAGGGCCCCGCTTGTTCTCGGAATAATGGTGATTTTCTGCACCGGAGCGGAATGGCTCTGGAGGGCTGCCACCAGGGCATGGCCGATTTCGTGGTACGAAACCACGCACCGTTCCTTATCGGAAAGGATGGCATGCTTCTTTTCATACCCTGCAATGACCACTTCGATGGATGCTTCCATATCTTCTTCCGTTGCGAATTTCCGATGATCCCGGACCGCACGAAGAGTAGCTTCGTTGACGATATTAGCCAGTTCGGCGCCGGAGGCACCGGAAGCCATGCGGGCCACTTTATTGAAATCGATATTCGGCGCATGCTTGATCTTGCTGGCATGGACCTTGAGAATTGCCTCACGGCCCTGGAGATCCGGCAGTCCTACCGGCACCTGCCGGTCAAAACGGCCCGGTCTTGTGAGGGCAGGATCCAGGGATTCCGGACGGTTCGTGGCCGCCAGGATGATGACGCCCGTATTGTCTTCAAACCCGTCCATTTCTGTAAGGAGCTGGTTCAGGGTCTGTTCCCGTTCATCATTGCCGCCGATGGCCGCGCCGCCGCGCTTCTTGCCAATGGCATCGATTTCATCGATGAATACGATATAGGGTGCCTTTTCCTTTGCCTGTTTGAACAGGTCCCGGACCTTGGCGGCCCCCATGCCGACGAACATTTCTACGAATTCAGAGCCGGAAATGGAGAAGAACGGAACGCCCGATTCTCCGGCCACCGCCTTGGCCAGCATGGTCTTGCCGGTACCTGGCGGTCCCACGAGAAGGATGCCCTTCGGCATTTTGGCACCGATTTCCTTGTATCTGGTAGGATCATGGAGGTAGGATACCACTTCCTTCAGGCTGTCCTTTGCTTCATCTTCCCCTGCCACATCGGAGAACTTGATACCATCTGTGGGCTTAACAAAGATTTTGGCATGGGACTTTCCCAGGCCGAACTGCATGGCATCGGGACCGCCCATATTCTTCATGAACTTCTTGTTCATGTACTGGCCGATGCCGATGAAAATCAGGATTGGCAGGATCCAGGTCAATGCGAAATCGAGGAGTGGATTCATGGGGGTGGAAATCTTTGCTGCAAAGTCAGCACCGGATTTCTGGAGGCGATCCACCAGCTGGGGATCGTTCATGGGCGCCGTCTTATAGGTATCCTTTTCCCCCTTCTTGGTGAAGAGAATCTGGTCCTGTTCCACCTGGACCTTGTCGATTTCCTTGTCTTCGGTCATGGTGATGAAGGTGGAATAATCCACGGTCTTCACTTCATTGCTCCGAAAGGCCGGCATGATGAGGGAATTAAAGAAAATAATCACAAGAAAGATAATCACATAATAGGCCAGTATAGGCCGTTTGGAAGGTTTGACTTCTTTCACTTCATAACCTCACTTTCTCTGCAGGGTTTCCATACTGCGGATTCCTGAATCATCGAGGGACCGGAAATCGGGCATTTTCCCTGTAAAAACCGCTTTATTTCAAAACCAAAGGCAGCGGGCCATGACCGCCGCCTTCAGGAAATCAGGGAATCAGGTAGGGCTTCAACAGGTTGCCGATATCGATACGGGTATACTTTTCACCTGTTTTATCGTCCATCTGCCAAACCCCGTTCACCATGCACCAGACTGTCAGAGTACCGAATATATGACCAATCAGAAGCTTCACCAGCGTATCCACCGGCGCATCTTCTACCAGTTCCCCGGGGCCCTCTCCCCGGTGCACGGTCAGGATGGTAAGCAGGGAGGAATGGAAATCTTCCAGGCATTCTTTCACCTTGGCATCGCCGGTTTCCGACTCGATGCATTCCCGGATCCACTGGCGCACCAGACGCACGCCGGCCCACCGGGCATCCCGGTACATATTCATAATGAAAAAACAGCACCGGTCCACCACGGTTCCTTCCAGATGGATGGACTGATTGATAATGACCCGGCTGGACTGGAAGGACAGTTCCATAATCACATCTTCCTTGCACTTGAAGTAGTGGTAAAATGTCCCCTTCGCCACACCGCTGTCCCTGGTTATATCTTCCACGGAAACCCGGTCGAAGCCCTTTTCCCCAATCAGCTTTTTAGCCGATTGGAGAAGTTTTGCCTTCGTCCGTTCCGCCTTTTTCGTTAATGCCATGCCTGTCCTCCAACCTTATTTATACATTTTGCCAGGAAATATTAATTTTCAACCCTTGGTCACTTTTTATAGTATACAGGAATATACGGGCTATAGCAAGAAAGGGTATGGATATCCTCATTCCGGAAATGCAGAATCCGGTCCTGCCGCGGCAGCCGGAGCCGGGGAACCGCTGATCAGACAATGGAAAAGAGTGCCCCAGGGCACTCTTTCTCAAAAATCCCGGAACTACTCACCCAGGACAGGTTTCTTTTCTGCAATTCCCACTTTCCTTGGATAGTTCTTCGGGCAGGGCGCTGTCTTGCGGATATAAAGGATACAGCGCCGGTCTCCTCCGGGAAGGGCCAGTTCCTTTTTCTCCTCCAGCTCACCATGGAGTTCCCGAAGAATTTTACCGGCCGTTTTCATTTCCTCATCGGCCCCGGGGCCCTTCATAGCCGCAAAGACGCCGCCCACTCTGACAAAGGGCAGGGCCCATTCTGAAATGATGGGCATAGCCTTCACCGCCCGGGCCGTCACCACGTCAAAGGCTTCCCTTGTTTTCCGACGTCTTCCTCCTTCTTCCGCCCGGATATGGAGGCATTTCACATTGTCGATTCCCAGGTTCCTGCAGGCCTCCTCAATGAAATTCAGTTTCTTCTGTATGGAATCCACGAGGATAAACTGCATGTCCGGCCGAAGGATAGCCAGCGGCACCCCCGGAAAACCGGCGCCGGTGCCCAGGTCCAGGACCCGACCGCCTTCCGGAAAATATTTTTCATCGTACACAGTAAGAGAATCAAAGACGTTTTTCACCATGCTCTCCTCCACGTCTTTAATCCCTGTGAGATTCACTTTCTGGCTCATGGCAATGACCATGGCATTGTACTCTGTCAGTTTTCCTGCAGCTTCCTCATTGGCTGCAAGGCCTAAAGTTTTCATCATTTCCAAGGCTGTCATAGATATTCCCTTTCTATAATTCTTTTAAAAAATGATGGTATCTGCCCGCATAAATTTCCCTGCTGCGGGCGCTATTAAAGTGTATAGTGTATAGTGTATAGTTGAAAAAGGCATCGGCCTGCGGCCGGGGGTATCACCTGGCCGCAGGTTTTGCCTCGGCGTCGACCGATGCCCTGCCATAAAGCAGAGCCCTGGTCGAAGGCTGTTTCCCCTTTACTTTCCCTTATGCCGCTTCAGATACACCATGAGCACCGACATATCCGCCGGAGAAACGCCGGAAATACGAGAAGCCTGTCCCAGGGAAAGGGGCCGGATCTTATCCAGCTTCTGCCGGGCTTCGATGGAAATCCCTTCCAGATGGAGGTAGTCCATGTCCTTCGGCATCTTTTCACTTTCCATGCGGGCCGCCTTTTTCACAGCCGCTTCCTGCCGGGCAATATAACCTTCGTACTTCATGGTGATTTCCATTTCTTCCACCGCTTCCGGATCGAATTCCGGGCATCCCAGGAATTCCACCATCTTCTGATAGGTCATTTCCGGCCGCTTCAGGATCTTATCTGCACCCATGCCGGTGGTGAGGGGTGCGGAGCCCATGGCTTCCAGGGCCTCATTCACTTCTGCCTTCGGCGTGAACCGCTTCGTGCGGATATACTTCATAGCTTCCTCGAAGTTCCGCTTCCGTTCCAGGAAATGCTGATACCGTTCTTCCGTAACCAGGCCGATGTCGTAGCCCTTCTGGGTGAGCCGGAGGTCCGCATTGTCCTGGCGGAGAATGAGCCGGTATTCACTGCGGCTCGTCATCATGCGGTAGGGTTCATTTGTACCCTTCGTGACGAGATCATCGATGAGGGCCCCCGTATAGGCTTCGTGGCGTCCGAGGATGAATGGCTCCTTCCCCTTGATTTTAAGGGCCGCATTGATACCGGCCATGAGGCCCTGTGCCGCTGCTTCTTCGTAACCCGAAGTACCGTTGGACTGGCCGGCGGAATAGAGGCCCGGCAGCTTCTTCACTTCCAGTGTCGGATAGAGCTGCAGGGGATCCAGAAGGTCATACTCGATGGCATAGGCCGGCCGCATAACCTTCACGTCTTCCAGTCCCGGAATGGTCTTCAGAAAGGCATACTGCACGTCGATAGGCATGGACGTGGACATGCCCTGGACGTACATTTCATTCGTATCAAGACCTTCCGGCTCGATGAAGAGCTGGTGCCGTTTCTTATCGGGGAACCGGACCACCTTGTCTTCGATGGACGGGCAGTACCGGGCGCCCACACCGTGGATAAGGCCCGCATACTTTGGAGCCCGCATGAGATTGTTGCGGATAATAGTATGGGTCTCTTCGTTCGTATAGGTGAGCCAGCAGTTCCGCTGGTTCCGGTCCGCCCGCTCATCCATGAAAGAAAAGGCATGGTTCTGGGGATCTCCCTGTTCCAGCTGCATATGGTCCAGATGGAGGCTTCGTATATCCACGCGGCTGGGGGTGCCGGTCTTGAAGCGGAGAATGGAAAGGCCATGCTTTTTCAGGTTTTCTGAAAGTCCCACGGACGGCCGCATGCCATTGGGGCCGCCGGAATACATGGTGTCGCCGATGATAATTTCACTGTCCAGGTAAGTACCGGTGCAGAGAATGACCGCCTTTGCCCGGTATTCCTCATGGAGTTCCGTGGTAATGCCCACGCATTTTCCATCCTCCACGATAATGTCCATCACCTGCACCTGTTTCAGGTCCAGGCCATCCGTATTTTCCACCACCTGCTTCATGTAGCGGTGATAGGCATTCTTATCGGACTGGGCGCGGAGGGCATACACCGCCGGTCCTTTGCCCAGGTTCAGCATGCGCATCTGGATGGCCGTCTTATCGGCGGCAATTCCCATTTCTCCGCCCAGGGCATCGATTTCCTTCACCAGGTGGCTTTTCCCCGGTCCCCCGATGGCAGGGTTGCAGGGCATCATGGCCACGTTTTCCAGAGAAATGGTGGTGAGCAGGGTCTTACAGCCCAGCCGGGCAGCCGCCAGGGCCGCTTCGCAGCCCGCATGGCCTGCTCCCACCACAATTACATCATAGGTATCAATGAGATACATGGTATCCTTCTTTCTGTTGTTGTACCTCTATGGAACACTTATCCATTATATAAATCCAATACTGTTATTATATAAAAAAAGAGACTTCTTTGAAAGGGTCCATTCCGAGGGAAATAAGGGGCGTACCTGTTTTTGCATTTCTTCCCGTTTCTGTTACAATATAAATAAATTTCAATATGTAACTCAAGGAGAAATCTATGTACGAAGAAACAACCATAGCGGCCATTGCTACAGCCCCCGGCGAAGGAGGCATCGGCATCGTCCGCATCAGCGGCCTTTCTGCCTGCGAGGTGGCGGACCGCATGTTTACCACAAAAAAACTGGCCTCCATGAAAGATGCCGTTCCCTACATGATGTATTTCGGCCATGTCCATCGGTCAGGCCGGAAAGTAGATGAGGGGCTGGCGGTCTACATGAAGGCCCCCCATTCCTACACCGGAGAAGACGTGGTGGAAATCCAGATTCACGGGTCCATGGAGGCCCTCCGGGAGACCCTGGAGCTGGCCCTGGAAAATGGGGCCGTCCTCGCCAGCCGCGGTGAATTCACGAAGCGGGCCTTCCTGAATGGCCGGCTGGACCTGTCCCAGGCAGAGGCGGTGATGGACATCATCGAAGCAAAGGGCTCTGCCGCCCTGTCCCAGGCGGAAAGCCATCTGTCCGGCGCCCTTTCCCGGTTCGTGAAAAAGAGCCGGGACGAACTGACAGACCTTATCACGAAGCTGGAAGTGACCATTGACTACCCGGAGGAGGACCTGGAAGACCTGACAAATGAAGAAATCGCCGAAGGCCTTACAACCATTGAAAAATCCCTGTCCTCCCTCCTGAAGCGTTCGGAAGAAGGGCGCATCATCAAGGAAGGCCTCCGCACAGCCATCGTAGGACGGCCGAATGCAGGAAAATCCAGCCTACTCAATGCGCTTCTCCAGGAAGACCGGGCCATTGTCACCGATATTCCCGGCACCACCAGGGATACCATCGAAGAATCCATCAAAATCGGCGGCGTTCCCCTGGTACTCATGGATACCGCCGGCCTCCGGGAGACAGACAACAAGGTAGAAAAAATCGGTATCGAACGGGCGAAGGAATCCATGGCGAAGGCGGATCTGGTGCTGGCGGTCATCGATGGTTCCCAGCCCCTTTCCGAGGAAGATAAGACCCTCCTCAAAAATCTGAAGGGCCGGAAAGCCATGGTGATCCTCAATAAATATGACCTTCCCCAGGAAATCGGAGAAAAAGAAATCCACGAAGCCGCCGGAGACATTCCGGTGGTCCCCATTTCCGCCCGCTACGGCAGCGGCATGGAGGAGCTGGAAGAAGCCCTGCGCCATCTCACGGAACACCAGGACCGGGACGCGGGAAGGGAACTCTTCCTCACGAACCTCCGGCACGTGGATTTGGTGAAAAAGGCACTGGAAGCGGTGCACCGGGCCCAGGAGTCCCTCTCTGCCGGCATGCCGGCGGACTGCATCACCGTGGACCTGGTGGAAGCCTGGAACCGGATGGGTGAAATCACGGGAGAAACCGTAGACAATGAACTGATCAATACCATCTTCGAACGGTTCTGCGTAGGTAAGTAAGGCACAAAAGCAATCTACAGGAAAAGGAGTATCCCTTTTTAGGGGTACTCCTTTTGGCGTGGAGTAGATCTTCGATATCTGTCACATAATTAAATTGCGGTTTGTCGAGCTGTTAGAGCGAAGCTTACGGATAGAGTCATTCGTGCG
>NZ_UQKJ01000031.1 GCF_900541605.1 uncultured Dialister sp.
GGTGGCGCCGTAGGCGACGGAGGTTAGCTATAGGAAGCGCCGCAGGCAAATCAGCTTTCCTGGCAGCTAGCCGCTAGAAGCTAGCAGCTCCGTGCGAGTGACTCTGCACACAAACACGTCAGCCACCAATCCCCACCAGCTCGACAAACTGAAATATTCCTGCCTGTTTTCTCCCTCCATATGATAAAATATAAAAAAGTATAAATTTAAAGGAGGTTTATCATGAATAAGCGTATCATTGTGGACATAGGCATGCTTGTGTCTTTTCTAGTCCTCCTCGATTATCAGCTCGTGCGAAATGTGGGTCACGAAGGTCTGGCACTTGTCTTTTTCCTTCTCTTACTCCTCCATACCCGGTTTAACCGGCAGTGGTATCGGTCCCTTCCACGTGGCCGGTGGAACAGGGACCGGAAGCTGACTCTTATGGCGGACATCCTGCTTCTTGGTTCTTTCGCGGCAGTCATGGTAACTGGAGTATTGATTTCTCACACCCTGCCCCACGTTTTTGGATCGGCTCCCCGCCTGGTACATCAGATTCATCATGTGGCAGGCTATCTCATGGTACCGGCCATCGGATTTCATCTCGGCCTTCACTGGAATGCCATCCTTCCTCGCATGGAACGGGGTATGGGACTCTCAAAAATTCCTTTCCGGTCCTTTCTCTATAAGGTGCTTCTCCTTTCTATTGCAGCCGGTGGTATTTACTTTTCCCTCTATTACAGCGTAGGGAGCCGGCTTCTACTGAAGTCCATTCCTAATGCCCGGAGTATTCCGGTCACCCTTTGGACGTTTACCTTCGGCCACCTGCTTATTATCTCCCTGTACGCAGCCACGGCTTACTATGTACAGAAACTGGCACGAAAGAGAAGATAGCATGGCTGAAAACCAATGGCCCTGTTTCCTGCACAAAAAAGACTGCGTTGAATGAATTCATTCTTCACAGTCTTTTTTATGCAGGAAAAGCCCTGATTATTTTTCTTTTCCATCCCAGTAATCAGTCCTGATACCCAGTACCTTTTCAGAGTCAAAGGATGCTTCTGTATCTCTGCTGTAATGATTGGCTGCCTTCTTTACATATTTCAGTCCCAGATACAACATAGGCACGTTGCAGTATACCATGATGATATTGCCCAAGTCAGAGAATGCCCAGAGGTTAGACAGGTCGTAGCCCGCAATGTTGCAGGCAATCCCGAAGGCTGCTACAAAGATGCAGAGGCCACGGATGAAGTTAATAAACCCTTTAGAAGAAGAAATGCGATTCGCCGAAATTTCGGAGAAAGACACAAATCCAATAACGCAGGTATAGGCAAAAAGGCAGAAGCATACGGAAACCATGATCTGGATGAATACCTGCATCATTTCAGGAGACAGGCCGTTCACCGATGTCAGGAACTTCGCATAAGTACCGGCTGCCTTCCAAGCCGCCGGATCTGCCGCCCATTCATGGGCCATGACGATGATAAAACCGGTCATGGTACAGATGACGTGGGTATCAAGGAAGACGCCCAGGGCAGAAATGATTCCCTGTTCACAGGGATGGTGAGCTTCTGCAGAAGCGGCGGCCATAGTAATGGTACCCTGGCCAGCTTCATTGGACATAAGGCCCCGCTTTACGCCCTGGAGAAGGGCCGTACCGAAGAAGCCGCCAAAAACAGCTTCCGGCTTGAAGGCTCCTTCAAAAACGGCTTTAAAGAACCAGGGAACGCTTCCCACATTAGAAAGGATAAGGAGAAGTGCCGTAACCACATAAATGACTGCCATCACCGGCACAAGGATGTCCGCCCAGTGGGAAACGCGTCGGATACCGCCGAAGGCCATAAAAGCTACCAGTACAATGACCAGTACAGATACCACATAAGTAAAGGTCGACTGCAGCGGAATTTTTACATTTTCCGCCAGTCCCGCAATGGCACCGATGGATGTAACTACATTGAACCCCTGGGCCGGCAGGCACATGAGGGCATAGATAATATAGACCAGGGAAAGAATGGTACCAACCCACACCTTATTACCGCAGAGCTTTCTTGCATAGAACGGAAGGCCGCCGACAAAGGTATTTCCTCTCTTTTCTTTAAAAAGCTGGGCCAGCGTACCTTCCGTGAAAGCTGTAGCCATGCCGAAAAATGCAGATATCCACATCCAGAAAAGGGCCCCCGGACCGCCGGCAGCAATGGCACCGGTAACGCCGATCATGTTGCCCGGGCCGACCCGCATGGCGGTGCTGAGAAGAAAGGCCGCCAGCGGAGATATGCCGGTCTTGATACTTCTCTTCGTGGCAAGCGTATGGACCCCTGCTCTGAAAAGCCGGACCTGGACAAAACCAAGCCGGAAAGTGAAATAGATACCGGAACCTACGAGCACGATAATGGCTAGTGAGAAGGATCCCAGTATGGGGATATTCTTCCAGAAGCTGAACATTTTTGGAAAATCCCAGAAAAAGTCAGAAACCGGAGTAACGAAACTCAAGACCGCATTCAATGCGGCGAATAAGTTTTCCATAACCCTTTTCCTTTCTTAACAACAAATTTTACATAAGTGCCAGTCTCCCGGCAAAAAGACGCGGGCTTCAGGTGAATCTGTAGCCTACAACTGCCATTGCCTAATGCCACAGGGGAAGCAGCCACAGGTATACCGCCGCCGGAATGGCAGACATCGGTGCCCCCACAGATTCTAACGGTACAGCACAGGCAATGGACCAGGGAACCAATGCCGCCATGACCACCACGGAATCCTCCATGGCCAGAGCCATTTCTTCCCTGTCCTCCATGAGTGGTTTCCCCAATTCCCAGGTCACCATGATAGCCAGTGTCTGGTTGCAGGCTGTAACGACAGCGGAGGCTGATACCAGGACCAGGGTCCCAAAGGGTCCCACCTTCTTCGATAAAAGCTTGACCATTTCCCGAATCCGTTCCAACATGCTGGTTCCCTGGAAAATGCCGGCATAGGAAGAAGAGAGACAGACAATGGCTGCCACCTTCACCATGGATACCACCCCTCCTCCTCCAAGAATACGGTTCAGTTCTTCATGGGCCGGATGGAAACCGAATACCGCCATATGGAGCAGTTCAAGAATCCCCACATGCTGGAAGCAGAGTGCACAGATTCCGGCTAGCAGGATACTGGGGAAGCGCTGATTAATTCGCAGAGTCAGATTTCATAAGAATTTTTATGCACTGCTTCGTCATAGCTCTCCTTAAATAGCTCGCTATTCGCGTCGAGCTATTCCTCGCATTGCATAAAAATCCAAGAATGAAATCTGACAACGATTTAATCAGTGCTTCCCTGGCTCCCATGGTCTTCTTCACCGCCACATGGAAAAAGCCAAGTACAAGAATCGCCGCAGCCGGAAGAAGTACAGGAAGACCAAGGTAGAAATAAGACGAAAAATCTACGATTTCTCCCTGGCTTTGCCAATTCATATCTCCCCTGCCCAGACAGAGATAAAACAGGATGGAGCCGGCCACCGGCACCAGGGCACTCCGAAACATGTGATGAATATTCCTATAAATATCGGTCTTCGTCAGTTCACTCACCAGAAGGGCACTGGTAGATACCGAGGAACACCGGTCTCCGAAATAAATACCTCCCAGTATGGCTCCGCCTGCCAGGGCCGGTGAAGTCCCCATTCCCTGGGCCATGATCATGGAAATGACTCCCATGGTGGCAGCGGTGGCAAAAGAACTGCCGAGAAGAAAGGAAACGGCCCCATTCATCACAAAAGTAAGCACCACCACCTGGGACGATGAAATCCATTTGGATGCCCCTCCTACGATGGCCGGTATAGTTCCGCAGGCTCTCCAGAATGCAGTAAGCACACCGATCAGCAGAAATGTAATGAGGATGTTTCGAACTGTCATTATACCTTGGAGTGTCATCTGGAGGAGAGAAGCCGGCGCCGTTTTTCGACAGAGTCCATAGCACCAGAAAAGGAGAAGCCCCAGAAAGAGCGCCAGTACCAGGGAACCTCCGAAAAAAACAGTCCCCAGGAGAAGAAGGCAGAACAGGCATAAAACGATAATTTCCAAGATACCGCCTTCCTCCCTGGGGCTTTTTCCTCAGGAAATAGTGCCGATTCCAGATCGACATCCCTCATCCTGTGAGGATCAGATTTTTACTGCTTTGCTCCTGCTGCTTTAATGGCGAGAGCCAGCTTATGGGCCAGGCCTTCCATCTTTGCCTTGGATACAGAGCAGACTGCCAGACGGATTCCTTTCTTCAAAGGCACCAGGAATACATTCTGTTTTTCCAGATCATCGCAGACAGCCTGGGAATTTGTGACCGGAATAGTAATGAAGAAGCCGGAAATATAGGGGACAAATTTCACGCCCTCTTCCTTTGCTTCCTTCATGAAGATAGCAGCCCGTTCCTGGATAAGTTTGAAATACCGGGCCCTGTCTGCATCCAGCTCTTTAATCTTTTCCGGATCATCGCAGATATGGATCATGGCATTCTGGGCCGCGCTGTTGCAGTTGGACCAGGTAGCACGGCTGCTGTACTGGTTGATGTCCACGAATTCCCTGATAACGTCCTTATCGGATGTAATACCGATCATAGCACCCATACGCTGGCCATACATGGTAAACCCTTTAGACAGTGTATAAGCGCAGACTACAAGAATATTCTTCGGGAGCCCGCCAAATACTTTAAAGAATTTGCGGCATTCCTGCTTTTCTCCGCTGTAATCAAGATAGGCCACATCGGGAACAAGAATGGCATTTTTATTGCCCTTTGCCGTAGCTTCTTTCAACACGTCTACCGCTGCCTGCCATTCATCCACAGTCATGCAGTAGCCTGTGGGATTATTGGCAATACCATTCAGGATGATAACAATATTATCCTGCTTCGAAAGGATATCATTCACCGCATCCCTGAAGGCAGGTGTATTGAAATGGCCATCTTCCGTAAGGAACGAAAAACTTCTGACTTTCCGGTTATTATCATCAATGAGGCTGTCGTAGGCTCCCCAGTGCCAGTCCGTAATAAGAACTTCGTCTCCTACTTCAGAATAATTGTGGATGACATGATGGAGTACGCCAGTACCTCCAGGTGTGGAGCAGGCATCAATGTATCCTTCCGGCCGGGATTCTCCGAAGCACTGGTCGATGCAGTCGTCCAGGAATTTGCGGTACCCCTGGATCGGTGCATAGGCACAGATTTCCTTAGGTGTAAGTTCTTTAAATGCATTTTTGACTACATCCAGTACAACCAGATTGCCATCTTCATCAAGAATAGAACCTACCGTGCCATTGACCACTTTATCATTGCCGATTTTCTCAGCCAGTGCAATGGCCCTGTTATTTGCTGCGAAAATATTATCTTCCGCACTCTTTCCCTTTGCATGAGGTGCTGCCAGACTGAACATAAATAATCCCCCTTCACAAAATATAGAACATCCGAGGACTTCCATCCCGGTTCTTCAACAGGAAAATACACAAAAAGCCCGCAGCAAAGCTGTGCTGCAGGCCCCGTTGCCCATTTTTCCAATGAAATTGACGTTTTTATTATAATCCATGGATGCAAAAAAAGATAGTTGAAAAGAAAAGGCCCTTCTATTTTACCTTTTGGGCAAGCCACGGTATCTGGCCTTTTCCAGGTTATCCGATGTTTCATTCTTCCCATAGGCAAACGCAAAAATCCGTGATGATCGGTTATCTATCATCACGGATTGCATCAGTTCACATTCTTTGTGCCTCTGGCACTGACAGTTGTATCATTATCCAAATACCAGGTCGTATTAACACGGACCCTGCCATCCACAGCACTGCCGTCACTATATCGGATGCGGCCATCACCGGAAAATTCCATTACCGGTTTTCCACCGGAAAGATCTCTCTTTTCCTGATAGCCCAAAGATTCCAGTTCCCGGGCATAGGCCTTCTTTAATTTCATCAGATCCTGGTGGTCCCGGTCTTTTGCATTATGGTTTTCCAGTATGTTCTTAATGATTCCTGCCAGTTCATAGCGGGTAATTTCCCCGCGGCTGAAGAAGTCCTTTGTATAAGAAGGAGCCTTTCCTTCTTCCGTCAGTGCATAGACGGTCCGGTAGTCCCAGGATTTCGGGCTCACGGGGTCAAAGGAATTCGGTGCATACACATTATAGGCAAAACCCGTAATCGATGCCGCCGCCAGAAGGGCTGTCAGAAACACTGTCTTTTTCATATCAGTCACAAATCTTTCTCTCAATCAGTTGAAGCAGTTCTTCCCTGCCTTCCCCATTTAAAGAGGAATAGGCAATGGCCGGCCCGTCTCCCGGGAAAAACTTATCCAGGAGTTTCTTGTTCTTTGCCAGTTCATTCCGCTTCAATTTATCCCCCTTCGTCCCAATAACCTGGAGACAGGGGGCAATGCGGCGCAGCCATTCATAGGCCTTCATATCAATAGGCAGGCCCGGATGACGGATATCAACAAGCAAACCAATCATCATAAGACTTGGTGAATTTTCCAGGTAGTCTCCAATGAAGTCAGACCAGCTGTCCTTATTCTGCTGGCTGGCCTTGGCAAACCCATACCCCGGCAGGTCCACAAGATACCAGTCCTGCCGCTCTTCCCCGCCTTCAGCCATCCGTCTTGACTGGATGGCATAATAGTTAATGGTCCTCGTCTTTCCCGGTTCCTGGCTCACAAAGGCCAGCTTGCGGCGGCCGCAGAGGGAATTGATGAGAGAAGACTTTCCCACATTCGACCGGCCAATAAAAGCAATTTCCTTTTTTCCATCTTTCACGTACTGGTTCCGATTGACAGCAGCACTGAAATAGGCGGAAGAAAATATATGAAATTCATCCATTTTTTTTATTTCTGCCACAGGGATACCTCCTTTGGCAATCAGAAAACGGGGAATCCCCCTATTTCCGGCACATAGGAACCGGTACAGATCCTGTCACCGGCCCTGCAGACCCATTCTTTACTTCACCAGAGCATGGGCCAGCACATCATCCACATTCTTTACATATACAAAATGCAGTTTGTTCTTTACCGATTCCGGCAGTTCCTCCAGATCCCGTTTATTCTTTTCCGGCAGGAGAATCTGCTTGATGCCCAGGCGGTTGGCAGCCAGCACCTTTTCCTTGACACCGCCAATGGGAAGGACTTCTCCGGTCATAGCTGTATCGCCTCTGACCTTCCTTCCGGTATAGGCCGAAGCCATGGCCGTGGCCATAGTAACCCCGGCAGATGGTCCATCTTTGGGAACAGCGCCTTCGGGGAAATGAATATGGGTGTCCAGGGATTCATAGAAATCATCCTTAAGTCCCAGTTCCTTTGCCCGGTTCCGAATGCAGGTGTAGGCGGTTTCTGCTGATTCCTTCATCACATCTCCCAACTGGCCGGTCAGGATAAGATGCCCCTTGCCCTTAATGGTAACTGCTTCCGTATCCAGGACTTCGCCACCGGCCATGGTCCAGGCCAGACCGTTTACCCGACCTACGGCATCCGGATGTTCTTCCGCCATGGGCATGAATTTCACCGGTCCCAGATACTTTTCCAGTGTCTTTGCAGAAAGGGCCGGCAGGGACTCATCATCCATGACGATTTTCTTGCCAACCTTCCGGCACAGGGCACCGATGGTCCGTTCCAGTTCACGGACCCCCGCCTCCCGGGTATATCCTTCGATAATCTTACGAATCATGAGATCCGTAAAATGGATGTCCCCCGGTTTCAACCCATTTCTCGCCCGTTGCAGGGGAATAAGGTACTGCTTGGCAATTTTCAGTTTTTCCTCTTCCGTGTACCCCGTGAGCTCTATGAGTTCCATGCGGTCCAGAAGGGCCGGCGAAATGGTGGATACTGTATTTGCGGTGGCCAGGAAAAATACCTTTGAAAGGTCGAAGGGAATATCGATGTAGTTATCATGGAACGCCTTATTCTGTTTCGGATCCAGGGCTTCCAGCAGGGCAGACGCTGGATCACCGCGGAAATCGGCTCCTACCTTATCGATTTCATCCAGGAGAATCAGTGGATTCTTTGTTCCCGCCTGTCCGATAGCTTCGATGAAACGGCCGGGCATGGCCCCGATATAGGTACGGCGGTGACCCCGGATTTCCGCCTCATCATGGATTCCCCCCAGGGAAATTCTGGCAAATTTTCTGCCCATCGCATTGGCAATGGACTGGGCAAGGGAAGTCTTGCCCACACCTGGAGGCCCTACAAAGCAGATAATAGGCGCTTTGGCATCCGGCGCCAGTACCCGGACCGCCAGGTATTCAAGGATCCGTTCCTTGATCTTTTCCAATCCATAATGGTCATGGTCCAGTACCTTCTTCGCCTGTTTCAGGTCCAGTTTATCATGGCTTTCCTTACTCCAGGGAAGGCTGAAGATCCAGTCCAGGTAATTCCGGGCCACTGCAGTCTCCGCCATCATGGGAGGCATGGCTGCCAGATGGTTGATTTCCTTCTCCAGTTTATCCTTATATTCTTTTGGAATCGCCGTATTCTGGAGTTTTTTCCTGTATTCGTCCGCTTCTTTTTCCTGGCTCACCGTATCGCCAAGACGGTCATGAATACTTTTAATTTTCTGGCGCAGATAGTAGTCCTGCTGTTCCTTATCCATTTTAGCCCGGACATCCCCATTGATTTCCGCTTCCAACCGGCCAATCCGGATTTCCTGGTCCAGCAGCCGCTGTACCATCTGCAGACGGGTCATGATATCCGTCTCTTCCAGCAGGTCCTGTCGCCGTTTGGGTGTAATCAGTAGCTGGGCAGAGATAAAATCTGCCGTCTTACCGGGATCCGTAATCAGTTTCAGCTGTTTCATCTGGTCATCAGGAAACCCCTGTTTGGTATTCCGGAGCCATTCAAAGAAGCTCTTGAGTATGGTCCGCCGGTAGGCTTCCGCCTTGATCTCATCGGCCACCGGTGTTTCTTTCAGGTCATCCACTTCTGCCGAAAACCCATGGTCCGTTGCAGTAATGGAAAAAATATTCACTCGGGATACTCCTTCCGCCAGGATACGGATAAGTCCTCCCGGAAGCTGGAGCATCTGGTTAATCTTAACTACAGTTCCTACGCGATAGAGATCATCGACTTCCGGATTTCCGATAGCCGTATCTTTCTGCATGGCCGTCACAACATACTGGTCTCCTTTGCTTGCAAACCGCACGGCAGCAATAGAATCTTTACGGCCTATATCAAGATTTACCGTCATTCGAGGGTAAATCACTATATCCCTCAGCGCCACCAGCGGCAGTGTGAGGGTACTGTTCTTTTTCACAATTTCAGTCATATATGATTCCTCCATACCATATATTGTATCACATGGAAGAGTATAAATTTAATAGATTTTTTACAAAGCATTACCAAAAGGAGCAGGAATCCGCTCTTTTCAATGAAAGAAAAAGGAGCTGTAAAAAGATAAAAGCATCTTTTACAGTCCCTTTCTTTTTCACTCTGCTATCCGCAGAAATGCTGTTATTCTTTCTTTCCGGACCGGGTCAGGATGGGGTCGGAATGGTGAAGCACCACATCTTCTGTAACGGTGCACTTCGTCACATCTTTCATGCTTGGGATTTCATACATCACTTTCTGCATGATTTTCTCAATGATGGCACGAAGCCCTCTGGCGCCGGTATTCCGCTCAATGGCCTGTCTGGCAATGGCATGAATGGCCTTATCATCAAATTCCAGATCCACATGATCCATGGCCAGCAGTTTCTGATACTGCTTTACCAGTGCATTCTTCGGTTCTGTGAGGATTTTTACCAGTGCCTCTTCATTGAGCGGATGAAGAGGAACAATCACAGGAAGACGACCGATAAATTCAGGAATCAGCCCATACTTCAGCAGATCTTCAGGCTGCACCTGCTGCAGCAGTTCCTCCATATCTTTTTCGTCTTTCTTTTCGATATCAGCACCAAATCCCATGACACTCTTTGTGAGACGGCGGTCAATGACTTTATCAATGCCTGCAAAGGCGCCACCGCAGATAAAGAGGATATTGGTCGTATCAATCTGGATCATTTCCTGGTTCGGATGCTTCCGCCCACCCTGTGGCGGTACGCTGGCCACTGTGCCTTCAAGAATTTTCAGGAGGGCCTGCTGTACACCTTCGCCGGATACATCCCGTGTGATGGATGGATTTTCGGACTTTCTGGCAATCTTATCGATTTCATCGATATAGACAATGCCCCGTTCCGCCTTGTCAATATCATAGTCCGCTGCCTGGATAAGGCGAAGAAGAATGTTCTCCACATCTTCCCCTACATAGCCAGCCTCTGTCAGCGTAGTGGCATCAGAAATGGCAAAGGGAACATCCAGAAAACGGGCCAGGGTCTGGGCGAGAAGTGTCTTGCCACTGCCTGTAGGTCCAAGCATGATGATATTGGACTTCTGCAGTTCCACACCATCGTCTTCCCCTTCGTGTTCAATCCGTTTGTAATGGTTATACACGGCAACAGCCAGTGCCATCTTGGCATCATCCTGTTCGATGACATACTGGTCCATGTATTTTTTGATTTTTTCCGGTGTTGGCAGCTTGAATCTGGGGAGTGCCTTCTTCTTGTCTGCCTTCAGTTCCTCCCGGAGGATATTGGAGCATACCTCAATACATTCGTTGCAGATATAGACTCCCGGGCCGGCAATCAGTTTTTCCACTTCATCCCCGGAGCGGCCGCAGAAACTGCAGACCGGAGTTCCTTCCGTTTTTCTATCCAATGGGAACCTCCTTTATTTGGCAGCTAACTTATGCAGATCATTGCGGGTCAGAATTTTATCGATAAGCCCGTAATTTTTTGCCATCTCCGCAGTCATGAAATTATCCCGTTCCGTATCCTTCTGGATAGTTTCCAGCGGCTGTCCGCTGTGTTTGGACAGGATGCCATTCAATTCACTGCGGAGGCGGAGAATTTCTCGAGCATGAATTTCAATTTCCGTAGCCTGTCCCTGTACACCGCCCAGAGGCTGGTGAATCATGATATTTGAATGGGGCAGCGCATACCGCTTGCCGGCAGCACCGGCCGTCAGGAGCACAGCTGCCATGCTGGCGCAGGATCCGATGCAGATGGTAGAAACATCGGGGCGGATATACTGCATGGTGTCATAAATAGCGAGGCCTGCTGTAACAACACCACCAGGGCTGTTGATGTAAAGATGGATATCCTTGGAAGGGTCTTCGGCTTCCAGAAACAGGAGCTGGGCGATAATGACATTGGCCATGTGGTCTTCAATCTGTCCGTCCAGGAAAATAATGCGGTCCTTCAGGAGGCGGGAGTAAATGTCATAAGACCGTTCTCCCTGTGCTGTCTGTTCAACTACAATCGGTACATATGCCATATGTGTAACACCCTTTCTTTACGGGTACACTCTTTTCCCGCATGACAGCGGAAAAAGGGATAAATGGAAATACAGTATAGGGGCGAAAGAGACGCCGGTTGTCCCCGCGTCTCTTTTAACCACATCATCAGATGCCTGATGCTGCATTCAAATGGATTATATGCCCGAAAAGCAGGTTATTTTGCTTCTGCTTTACGGATAGTCTCGATGATTTCAGCTTTCTTGGCTTTGGATTCCAGGGCAATACCTTTTTCTGCAGCATATGCCTTGAGGTCCTTCACTGTCATGGATTCATAATCATCGGATTTCGGAGCTTCTGCAGCCTTCGGAGCTTCTGCAGCAGCTTCCGTTTCCTTTTTGTCTGCTTCCGCTTTCTTGGCAGCGCCATAGATGAAAGCAGCAGCCTTCTTGCGGAGTACGGAGTTCACGAGCACGCCTACGCGGTTTTCATCCCTGATGATTTTCATTACATCGTTGGGGTCAGCATTAAACTGGTGAGCCATGCTGTAGATTTCCATGGACAGGTCTTCGTTGGTGACTTCCAGACCTTCCTTGTCGGCAATGGTTTCAAGAACCAGGCCCTGGCGAACCTGTTCTTCAGCAGTCTTTTCATAGTCCTTGCGGAAATCATCCATGGTCTTGCCGATGCTCTTCAGATAATCTTCCATAGTGGAATTTCTGGATTCCATGTTCAGCTTGATTTCATCTACGATTTCATCGATGCGCTGTTCAACCATTTCCTTAGGAATATCTACTTTGGCGTTAGCTATAGCCTGGTTGACAAGAGCTTCATGATAAGCTTCTTCTGCCTGCTGGATAGCGGAAAGCTGCATCTGCTGTTTAACAGCGGCCTTCAGGTCATCCATGGTTTCAAACTGGCTGATGGATTTTGCAAATGTATCATCAAGAGCCGGGAGCTGTTTACGTTTTACATCACTGATATGAACGGTGAATTCTGCTTCTTTACCTTTCAGGGCATCTACGAAGTAGTTTTCCGGGAATGTGACTTTCACAACCACATCATCGCCGGCTTTATGTCCTTCCAGCTGTTCTTCGAAGCCCGGGATAAAGCTCTGGGAACCGATTTCCAGCGGATAAGTCTTTCCTTCGCCGCCTTCAAAGGGTTTGCCGTCAACGGTTCCTTTAAAGTCGATGATAGCAAAGTCGCCTTTCTTCAGTTCTGCACCATCTTCTGCTTTTTCCAGTCTTGCATTCTGTTCAGCTGCTGCTTTGAGCTGGTCCAGAACCTGGTCATCGGTGATTTCCGGGTTTTCTCTCTTGGCTTCCAGACCTTTATATTCACCCAGTTCTACTTCCGGACGTTTTACAAAGGAAGCAGTGAAATCAGCGCCATCGGTTTCGGAGAACTTACCTTCCTTCACATCTGGTGTGGTTACAGGAATCAGCTTCTCCTGGGAAAGAGCCTGCTGCAGGGATTCATTGATCACAATGTCCTTGGCTTCCGCTTCTACAGCGGCCTTGCCGAAATGCATTTCCAGGATTTTACGATTTGCCTTGCCCTTACGGAAACCGGGAATTCTTACCTGGTTCGCAATGCGGGATACAGCTCTCTTGAATCCCTTCTGTATAACTTCAGCCGGCAATTCAATACTCACAGAAACCTTGTGCTGATCCAGTGCCTCAACTTTTACGTTCATAAAAAATATTCCTCCTTAAGTCGGCTAACCGACAAATTGATACCTTTTTCAGGGTCCTACAGTGCACGATAAATCGCAAGTTATATTTTAGCATAAAGGGCCTTAAAAAACAAATATTTCCATAACAATAATTATCAAACTGCCGATTGTGGAAAGGGTTGCCGGACTTTACAGCGATTTAGAGCTCAGAGTCCTATCTTCCATTTCGAGAGCCATTTGGAAGAGGAGACTTCCGCTCCGGGATTCCCCATTCCCCTTTCTACGGGCAAGGCACAGGGTGGATGAAAGCGCTTCTTCTTTCAGTACTCCCACAGAAAGACTGCTGCTTTCCTGAAACACCGATGCCGGCGCCAATGCCAGCCCCAGTCCTGCTTCCGCCCACTCTCTGCATGTTCTCGCATCATCGGCCACGCAGTATACATTGGGCCGGAATTTTTCCTTCTCACATTCTCCCAGAATGATTTTTTCCCATCGCCTGTACAGGATAAGGGGACTGTCCCCCAAATCATTCAGGAAATATTCCCCCTTCCATGGAGCAAGAGAACCGATACCCATGGGAGACCTGTCCAGCACCACCATTTCCAGCCCATAGGTGGAAAAAGGAGATCGGAGCAGGGAAATATCAATCTTTCCTTTTCTCAGTTTTTCCAGCAGCTCATAGCTGTTTCCTTCTATGACCTTGATCTGTATATGGGGGTATCGATTTTCATACTGCTTAAGAAGCTTATACAGTTTCCAATGACCTCCGGATGATACCAGTCCCAGGCGGAGCACCCCCTGGTGTCCCGTCTTTAATATACTGATTTCTTCCCTGGCCGCCATCTCCAGATCCAGCATTTCCAGGGCATACCGGTAGAGGCGGCTGCCGGCCTCGGTAGGCGTCACCTGGCGGGCCCCTCTTTTAAAGAGGGACGTGCCCAGTTCCTTTTCCAGAAGATGCATCTGACTGGAAAGGGGCGGTTGGGATATGTGAAGTTTTCTGGCTGCCCCGGTAATGGTACCTTCCTCAATAATGGTCTTAAAATATTTCAGCTGCCTCAAGTCCATTCATATCTTCTCCATATGCTTTTTTAGGAAATAAATATTTTTAATATGGCTATTCACCTGCTATGATACATGTATTCATTAAAGAGTGCAATATTTGATTGTAAAACAGCCTTTAAGGATAACACTATTGGACTTTGTGTATGTTTTTTATGGCAGCGGCGATGAATCACTGCCAATTGCGGTTTATCGAGCTATTGGGCACCGCTGAGGGATAGAGTCATTCGTGCGGGGCTTCTAGCTGCTAGCCTCTAGCTTCCAGGAAAGCCCGACAGCGCCGAACACGCCAGCTCGACAAACTGAAATAGTCCGAATTCCTGTCAAGCCATTTTCCGGAGGTAAGAACGATGAAAATATTAATCCAGCTATTTCTTATTTTTGCAAAGATGGGAGCCGTTACCTTTGGCGGCGGCTATGCCATGCTGCCTATCCTCCAGCGGGAAGTGGTAGACAACCATCACTGGGCCACGGATGAAGAACTCATGGACTATTACGCCCTAGGTCAGGTAACACCCGGCATGATTGCCGTCAATGTGGCAACTTTTATAGGCCTCAAATTAAAAGGATTCTGGGGCGGTCTCTTCGCTACCATCGGTGTCATTACCCCTTCCATGATCATCATCACCGTGATTGCCATGTTCTTCACCCAGTTTGAAGAAAATCCCTATGTGGCCCATGCATTCACCGGCATCCGTGCCTGCGTATGCATTCTGATTCTCGATGCAGTCATTAAATTAGGGAAAA
Organism: uncultured Dialister sp.; assembly: GCF_900541605.1. GTDB lineage: Bacteria > Bacillota > Negativicutes > Veillonellales > Dialisteraceae > Dialister. Next base: position 14,709 of record NZ_UQKJ01000031.1, read on the forward strand.
AATCAGTACGGGATAAGAGAACCCTCGCTATATTCCTGCTCATACTGGCCGTTGCCCTCTTTGCCCCGGTTTCTCCGGTGTTCTCCGTAGTACTTGCCGGCGTAGTGGGTTTCTTCCTGAAACCTTCCGATAAGAAAGAAGGTGCTGCCAAATGATATGGCTTCAGATGTTCTGGGAATTCTTCAAAGCCGGTCTTTTCGCCGTAGGCGGCGGTCTGTCCACCCTTCCCTTCTTATATGATATTTCCCAGCGTACCGGCTGGTTTACAGCTGAAGATATCGCTAATATGATTGCCATTTCTGAATCCACCCCCGGCCCTTTAGGCGTCAACATGGCTACTTACGCCGGCTTCCAGGCTTTGGGAATTCCAGGCGGTATTTATACCACCCTTTCCCTCACAGCCCCCGCCCTCATCGTCATCAGCATGGTGTATGCCGTTCTTAAAAAGTTTAAAGAATCCGACACCATGACCCGCATCTTCTACGGTCTCCGCCCTGCCTCTACGGCCCTCATTGCAGCCGCCGGCCTGGGAGTCGCCAAAATTTCTCTCCTGAATCTTCCCCTCTTTTCTTCTACCGGTTCTTTCATGAGCCTCATCCGCTGGCCCTCTCTCATCCTTGCCGTAATCATTTATCTGGGGCTCGTGAAATTCCGCTGGCACCCGGTCATCTATATTGCCATCTCTGCCATAGCCGGAGTGGTATTGGGACTGTAACCCCTTCGTACCGGTTCCGGAAACGAATATTTCCCATAAAAAAACTGCGCAGCTGCGCAGTTTTTTTATGGCTTTCTTTTTTTATGCCCGGAGGATGGACTTCAGAAATGCCTTCGTTCGTTCATTCTGCGGATGGTTAAAGACTTCCTCGCCGGTTCCTTCTTCTTCCACCCTGCCATCTACCATAAAGAGCACCCGGTCAGAAACGGATTTAGCAAATGCCATTTCATGGGTAACGATAGCCATGGTCATATTTTCATCGGCCAGCTGCTGGATGGTCTTCAGTACTTCACAGGTGAGCTCCGGATCCAGTGCCGATGTAGGTTCATCGAACAGCATGATCTCCGGATTCATAGCCAAAGCCCGGGCAATTGCCACCCGCTGCTTTTGGTCGCCGGAAAGGCTGCCCGGATAAACGTCTTTCTTATTCAGAAGTCCCACTTTATTCAGAAGGTCTTCTGCCACCGGAAGGATTTCCTCTTTCTTCATACCTTTCACATAGATGGGCGCCGCCATGACATTATCAATCACGGTCATATGGGGAAACAGATTGAATGACTGGAACACCATGCCCATTTTTCCAAGGATTTCCTTCTGTTTCTTTTCATCTGCATAGACTACGGTTCCATTTTTCTCTTCCGCCAGTGTATCCCCATCTACCCGGATAGACCCGCCCTGGATAGTTTCCAGATGAATCAGGCAGCGGAGGAGGGTACTTTTTCCGGCACCGGAAGGGCCGATAATAGAAAGAACCTCCCCCTTTTCCAGATTCATATTTACACCATGAAGAATGGTCAATTTCCCAAAATCCTTACGGATATCTTTCATTTCAATAAAACTCATGCAGCCACCTCATTATTCTTCATAAACGGCATACCGTTTTTCCACGTATGCCAGAATCTTCGTCAGTATAGCCGTGCAGACGAGGTAGAATACAGCAGCTACCAGAAATGGGGTGGTGTCGAAATCCCTCTGCACAAAAGCGCGGGTAACACGCATGAGGTCATTCATAGCGAGGATGTATACCAGGGAAGTATCCTTCAGAAGGGTAATGGTTTCATTGCCCAGCGGCGGGATGACCCGTTTCACCACCTGGGGAAGGATGATATGCCACATGGTCTGACGATAGGAAAAGCCAAAAACCTTGGCTCCTTCATACTGCCCTTTGCTGATGGACTGGATGCCGCCCCTGAAAATTTCAGCAAAATAAGCTGCATAGTTAGCGACAAAGGCAATAATTGCTGCCGGGAAATCGCTGACCTGTACATGAAGCATGAGAGGCAGTCCGTAGTAAATAAACATGATCTGCAGCATGAGCGGTGTCCCCCGCATGACATAGATGTACATGGCTGCCAGTTTACGGAATACAGCCACATGGGAAATACGGACCATGGCCAGCAGGATGCCTATGGGCAAAGCCAGTACAAACGTCAAAATAAAAATCTTTGCCGATACGCCAAGACCGGAAAACATATTCGGCAGAATGTGAAGAATATAATCCATCAGTGACTCCTTACAAAAATCCGGAAAGTGCTGGAAGTGCACTTTCTTTATGCACGTATGAATATCATACACTGACTTCAATCATTTAACAAGATAGAGAAACAGAATTTTGTAAGCGCAAAATAAAATGATGGATTTTACCTGGGACAATGGCATGAGATAATACTTACAAGTTCAACGACTGGAGGTATCACTCATGGAAATTCAATTAACTGCCGATCGGATCTACCTGGCCGGTGGATATACGGACATGCGAAAGTCCATCGATGGATTATCTGCTGCAGTTTCGCAGCAGTATGATCTTAATCCTTTTGTCCCTTCACTGTTCCTGTTCTGTGGAAGAAGGCGTGACAGGATTAAGGGACTTCTCTGGCAGGGGGACGGATTCGTTCTCCTTTACAAGCGGATTGAAAGCGGTAGCTTTCAATGGCCCAGGGAAACTGCTTCTCTGATCGAGCTTTCCCCACAGCAGTACCGCTGGCTCATGGAAGGTCTTGCCATTGTCCAACCAAGGGCAGTTAAGGTTATTTGCCCTCGCTGCAGCATATGAAATTTGCATTGTAAAACAGCCGAGAAAGCTAGATTTTATCGAGCTTTTTCGGATGTTTTATGGTATAATAAACGTATGAAATTTCGGTCGTTTTTATGAATAGAGTGAACCCATGACAGATCGCCGTGAACAGGAATTATTGGATAAAATTACAAAGCTGGAAAAAGAAAAAGCGGCTTTATTAGCTAGGGAAACGCTGATTAAATGGGCTTTTTACAAGCGCTAATTATTCACAGC
>NZ_UQKJ01000032.1 GCF_900541605.1 uncultured Dialister sp.
CAGCCTCCTTCCTCGGGAAGGAGGTGGCGCCGTAGGCGACGGAGGTTAGCTATAGGAAGCGCCGCAGGCTGGACAGTTTTCCTGGCTTTTAGCCGCTAGCAGCTAAAAGCTCCATGCGAATGACTCTACCCGTCAGCGCCGAACACACCAGCTCTACAAACTGAAATATTCCCTGCCACCCCATCCTATTCCAATCTCGGCCCGATGGAGCCCAGTTTTTCCAGAAGCGGGATATTGATGGGCGTATAGGCATCCGGGTGTTTCCGGAGGTAATACTGTTCCTCTTCCGGAGATTCGTAGAAATTCTCGAGGGGTTTCATTTCCGTCCTCACCTTAGGCGGATGTCCCCCTTCCCCTTCGAACTCGTTGAATACAATGGCCGCATCAGTCATTCTCCGGTTTACACCGCGGTTTTGCAGGAAAATGAGGTAATAGCTGATCTGCATGGTATCCTCATGGCTGGTATAGTAGACACCGCTTTTGAACTGGGGTCCCACCGCCTTTCCCTGAATCCCATCGGTGTAGGGATTGATGATGGTAAAGAAGAGGGACAGAAGACTTACGATGTCGATCTTCTTTGGATTGTAAATAATCCGGATGCATTCCCGGCCCTCCACTTTTCCACTGTATATATCCTCTTTGGACGGAGACGGGCTGCTGCAGTTCGCAAACCCTGCGGTGACTTCCGCCACACCCCGGACTCGGGAAAAGACTTCCTGCAGCCCATAGTAAGGGCCACCGGCCAGATACAGTTCTTTCATAAATGCCCCATTCCTATACATAGATACTCCTCCTTTCCCATTGATTCATAAAATACTGCCTTTCTTGAGACAGAACTTTCCGGACAAGACGCGAAACAGGAGCTGCGGCGAAACAGTTCACCGCAGCCCCGGTTCCGAAGTCTTCCGGAAATTATCGGACCTCACGGCCCGGACACATTTCCGGTTCTTATGAATTCAGATGACGGGCCGCTGCCCGGTCGATATCAAATGTTTTGATCAGCTCCGCCACTGCCTGGCTGGGAGAAACTACACCTGCCAGCACCGCAGCCCGTACTTCCGGAAGCCTGCCCTTGATGACAGGGTCTTCATAGAAGAGATTATGGAGGTGCTCATCAATCATCGTCTTCACCCAGGCAATGACCTGCCGTTTACGGCGATTTTCAAAAGCGCCGGATTGCTTCGTCACTTTTTCAAATTCCCGCATCACCGCCCAGAGTTCCAGAAGGCCGGTCTTCTTCAGGGCAGAACACCGATAGGCATGGGTGGTCCATCCTTCCGTTGCCGGACGGATGAATTCCACCATCCTTTCATATTCGCCCTGGGTAACTTTGGCCCGCTCCAGGTTGTCCCCGTCGGCCTTGTTGACCACAATGGCATCGGCCAGTTCCATAATGCCCTTCTTGATACCCTGAAGGTCATCGCCGGCACCGGTGAGAACGACGAGCATGAAGAAATCGACCATGGAACGTACGGTGGTCTCCGACTGCCCAACGCCAACCGTTTCCACAAGAATGACATTACAGCCGGCCGCCTCGCAGAGCATCATGGTTTCCCGGCTCTTACGGGCCACGCCGCCCAATGTGCCGCCGGAAGGAGAAGGTCTGATAAAGCAGTTCGGTTCCCTGGAGAGATTCTGCATCCTCGTCTTATCACCGAGGATGGAACCGCCGGTGATGGAACTGGTGGGGTCTACGGCAAGAACTGCCACCTTGTAGCCCTGCTGGCAGAGGAGCTGCCCGAAGGCTTCAATGAATGTACTTTTCCCGGCTCCCGGAACACCGGTGATACCGATGCGCAGGGAATGTCCGGTTCTTGGAAGTAATGCCTGTAATACACGCTGGGCCTTATCGAAATCCTTTGGCGCATTACTTTCGATGAGAGTAATGGCTTTGGCAAGAATCATACGGTCCCCCCGTTTCACGCCTTCCACGTAGTCCTCGACGGAAAGTTTTTTCCGGAGCGGTACGCGGCGAAGGGGTTCTTTCGGATAGTACTTAGTGTCAGTGACACTGTTTACCGCACTGTCGATGCCGCGCATCACAGAGCAGGCAAATTCAGGGTTCTTTTCTTTCGGTACCCAGCTTGGCCGGAGGTCATCATCATTTTCAGGCATAAACGCACCTTTAACCTTCCCTGGCTTCAGCTTTGGCGCGGTCTACAAGGATCTGCAGAAGTTCAATGCAGCACTTCGGGATGTTGGTGCCCGGTCCAAAGATTGCCGTTGCTCCATAATCATAGAGGAACTGGTAATCCTGTGGAGGAATAACGCCGCCGATGCAGACGAGAATATCATCACGGCCGCGTTTCTTGAGTTCTTCCACCAGGGCAGGGAGCAGTGTCTTGTGGCCTGCTGCCAATGAGGAGAAACCAACAATATGAACATCGTTATCTACGGCATCCTGCGCCGCTTCTTCCGGTGTCTGGAAGAGCGGGCCTACATCGACATCCCAGCCCATATCGGCAAAGGAGGATGCCAGTACTTTCTGGCCTCTGTCGTGTCCATCCTGTCCCATCTTACAGAAGAAGATACGGGGACGGCGGCCTTCGAGTTTTTCGAACTCATCGATCAGTTTCTTGGCTTTTTCGAACTGTCCATTATCTTGGAATTCACTGGAGTATACGCCGGATACGGTGTGGATGGTTGCATTGTAACGGCCGGAAACTTTCTCGACGGCATCGGAAATTTCACCAAGGGAGCAGCGGTCATGGGCAGCCTGGACAGCAGCGTCCAGAAGGTTGCCGTTCTCACGGCTTTCTGCACATTTGGTGATATGCTCCAGATCCCGGCGAACCTTTTCCGGATCCCGGATGGAACGGAGTTTTTCCAGTCTCCTGATCTGGGCATTACGAACGGCCGTATTATCAATGGAGAGGACGTTCAGTGGATCTTCCTTGGCCAGTCTGTACTTATTCAGGCCCACAATAGTTTCCTTGCCGGAATCGATATCCGCCTGACGGCGGGCAGCGCATTCCTCGATACGCATCTTCGGCAGGCCGGTAGCAATAGCCTTTGCCATGCCGCCCAGGGATTCGACTTCCTGGATATGGGCCCAGGACCGTTTGATCATTTCATTGGTGAGGTATTCCAGATAATAAGAACCACCCCACGGATCAATAATCTTGCAGACCTTTGTCTCATCCTGGATATAGAGCTGGGTATTACGAGCCAGACGGGCAGAGAAATCGGTAGGCAGTGCAATGGCTTCATCCAGTGCGTTTGTGTGCAGGGACTGGGTGTGTCCAAGGGCTGCAGACATAGCTTCCATACAGGTTCTGGTGATGTTGTTGAACGGATCCTGTTCGGTAAGGGACCAGCCGGAAGTCTGGGAATGGGTACGAAGGGCCATGGACTTCGGATTCTTTGCGCCGAATCCTTTCAGAATCTTTGCCCACAGTACACGGGCTGCACGCATCTTAGCCACTTCCATGAAATAGTTCTTGCCCTGGTCCCAGAAGAAGGACAGGCGCTTTGCAAAGGCATCTACCGGCAGACCGGCTTTTTCGCCGCACCGGATATATTCCATACCATCAGCCAGTGTATAACCCAGTTCCAGGTCGCAGGTAGCGCCGCATTCCTGGATATGGTAACCGGAAATGGAAATACTGTTGAACTTCGGCATGTACTTGGTGGTATATTCGAAAATATCACCAATAATACGCATGGACATGGCCGGCGGATAAATGTAGGTATTACGAACCATGAATTCCTTCAGGATATCATTCTGGATGGTGCCCTGCAGAATCTTACGGTCTACGCCCTGTTCGATGCCTGCACAGATGAAGAAGGCCAGGATGGGGAGAACCGCACCGTTCATGGTCATGGATACGGACATCTGGTCCAGCGGAATACCATCAAAAAGGATGTTCATATCCAGCATGGAGCACACGGACACGCCAGCCTTACCGACATCGCCGACTACGCGGGGATTATCGGCATCGTAGCCGCGGTGGGTTGGAAGGTCAAATGCAATGGACAGCCCCTTCTGGCCGGCCGCCAGGTTTCTCTTATAAAATGCATTGGATTCTTCAGCGGTAGAGAACCCTGCATACTGCCGGACAGTCCATGGACGGAATACGTACATGGTGGAGTACGGTCCACGGAGGAATGGAGGAATACCGCTCATGAAATCCAGATGATTGCATTCCTTATAGATGTCCTTCGTATAGAGAGGCGCAACCGGAATACGTTCCAGCGTAGTATCATAGAGGTCATCATACTTTTTACCTGTAGTCTTTTCCAGGTCATCCTTCCACAGGTTGTAATCACAACTCGGATGGTCTTCCAGATTGAGTTTTGTAAAGTCAGGATTCGTTGCCATATTATTTTACCTCCTCTTCCGTAATCTTCATTCCCTTGGCTCTCTGAAGATCACGGATGATCTCATAGCAGTTTGCCTTGACACTGATGAAATCATCGATACCGGCATCCCGGTATTTCTGTTCCAGATCTTTTGGTGCTGCGCCGGCCAGGAAAAGTTTGCCCTTACCCAGGACTTCTTTCAGCCGCGGAGCCAGTGCCGGTACATCTTCCGGATAGGTATCATCTTTGGAGCAGATGACTGCGCAGTCATAGGGTGTCCCCTTATCGTCGCAGCCTTTTTTCAGTGCTTCTACACACTTATCCCAACGGGAACCGGGTTTCCCTTCATCATCCTGGAAGCCATTATTCAGATGGACATTGAATTCACCAACCTGCAGGAAGGAAGTGGAGAAATCGGCTCTTGCCTTATGCTGGGGAATGCGGCCCATATTGGCAAGGAATACTTCCACGTTCTTGCCGGTTTCTTTCTTGTAGTTTTCCGTATCGAAACGGAGCCGTTCAAACCGTTCTGTCCAGCGGTGTTCGCTAATTATGCGAACCTTTTCCGGTTCACCATCCGGAGTTATAGCTTTATAGACTTCATTCTGGGTAGCACCGGCAGAAAAGGCTTCAATGGCTTTTGCCAGTTTTTCATCAACCGGAGCCGCTTCCAGTTCTTCCAGTTTCTTTCCAAGATATTCTTTATCGATATCCTTACGGTACGCTTCTACCCCACCAGAAAGCATTTTCTTCAGCGTCTTCGTATCCTCCGGCCGCGGTTCAATCAGTTCTTCCGCCATGTTCGGATACATATTGTTGCCTACAGCCCGGTCTTTCCGGAAATCGAGAGCCTTGAAACGCTGTTTCAGGATATCCAGGATCTGTTCCTGGGGGTATCCGGCCTTCAGGGCTGCGGTGAAGCCACCCATGGATTCGATCTTCTGGAATTCAGCCCAGATCTTATGAGCCATTTCGATGGTCAGGTGTTCTAGAGCCCAGGAGCCGCCGGATGGATCAATCGGACGGAGCATGCCGAATTCTTCCTGAAGGACAATATGCGCATTTCTGGCAATACGGCGGGAAAATTCATCCCCCTTCCTGACCGTTTCATCGTACGGTTCATTTTCGTAAGTGTCTACGCCGCCTACGACTGCAGAGAACATGGCTGTAGTATTTCTAAGCATGTTCACGCCGGCATCAAAAATGGTGCGGTAGAAATAGGCCGGGCGGGAATGGATTTTACAGCTGCGGTCTGCTTCGTCAGCGCCGAAGGCTTTCATGATATTCGCCCATACTTCACGCGCTGCACGGAGTTTCGCGATTTCAATGAAGAAAATGGTTCCTACATTGAATCCAAAATTGATGGACTGGGCAATATCATGAATGGAAATTCCTCTCTTTTCCATTTCACGGATGTATTCCACAGCCATAGCAAAAGTATAAGCCACTTCCTGTACCGCATTAGCACCACCCCGGGAGAATACTTCACTTCTCGGCATAATGGTGCGGAGATTTGGTGCATATTTTCTTGTCCAACGGATGGAATCGGCCATGTCATCATAGCAGGCAGAAAGGGGCTTGGGAAGGGTTCCATTCTTTGCGAGCTGGGACAGGGGGTTAGCGCCAATAATGCCATGGAGTTTGCTGGTATCTTTTCCCTTAGCCTTTAATGCAGCAACTGCCAGCGCGATCATGCGTACTGAAGAAGGGCCACAATACATCATGAAAGGATATGTATCAAGATCAAGTCCATCGAGAAGAGTAGCCATATCTTCCAGCGTGGTAATCGATACGCCCGTATCCCCCGGTTTTTCTGCATCTTTGACATCAACGCCATCTGTGGATGCGCTGTCAAGACGTACATTATACACGGTGGAGCCCTTGTCGATTTCATGTTTCAGGAGTTCATTGTTCTCTTTGGGCAGTGTTTCATCACAGGCCTGGGCAATCCCCCATGGAGCTTTTTTGTATCCATTGACCGTTGCTCCCCGGAGAAAATCCCCCATTCCCGGATAATCATCGGTGGGAAGATTTTTGTCCATGGCAACTGGCCCGGTTCTCCATGTATAAATAGGATCGAAGGTGATACCTTCATAGGTTTTAGTATACATGAACTTATCAAAGGGTTTCCCTTTCAGAAGTGCATTGCAGGCATCCACCCATTCTTCCCAAGTTGGTGGTGTAAATTCATCAAATTTAACTGCTGGAAAATCGGTATTTCCTTCAGATTTCTTAAGGATTTCTTCCAGTTCCTTATCAGTCAGCTGTTTGACCGGTTCCTGGGATTTCTGTTCATCCATGAATTTTCCTCCTTTGAAATATTTAGACAATTTCACAAATACCAGGGATTCACCTCCTTTGGTTTTCTGATGATTGCAAGAAAAAAGCCGACACCTATAGATGGCAGCCGGTCATATGGAGCATAAGGCTCCAAATCCCCTTCTCATCGCTCGCAGGTCTAACGGTGATTCATTGACAGATAGTTCTCCTGGCTTGGAATCTTCATTTCTGTTCGCCTTCCCAGGTTCCCCCAGTGACATCTATGAACAAAAACTCCTCCTTACAGTGGCGGGACCGCTCCGGCTTATACCGGATTCTCTTTTATGCTTTCGCATCTGTCAGGAATATGAAATTGTCTAAATGACTACAGTCACAGTATAATTCATTATTTTCTAACTGTCAATTATATTATTATAAGCTTATTATTTTATTTTCTTATTTAAACATAATTAATATAAAATCCGGATAGATTTGCCCTCTGAAAGCTGATATAATAAGTAATAAATTAGTGATTATTGAGCTTTTAATAAAATGTATGGAGGTATAAATAATATGGACAGATTACAAGAAAAAGACAGGGTAGAATCAATAGCATTAAGCCGACAGTTTGCAGAACTGGAAGGACGACGTCCCCGTATCTACATACCGGAAATGGAAGAAGACGGAAATCATGAACAGAGGAAAGAAGCTGCTACCACATTTGCTGACGCCGGATGGGATGTGGATGTTGGATCTCCTGAGCCACCGGAAGATACAGCACAGAATGCAGCAGACAATGATGTCCACTTCATCTACTATTACTCCACAGCCAAAAATAGAACCAGCTTACTTGTAAAGCTGATACAGTATCTTACCATGCTCGGACGGGATGATATACTGGTAGCAGCATCACCGGTCACTGATGCCGAAAGACCGGTACTTTTCCATTACGGTATAACTGCAGCCTTCGATGAGAACTACACTATCGATAAAGCAAGCCTTACGATGCTGAGACTTCTCCTGACGAGAAGTATGGAAGAGAACTCAGATCAATAATATAAGAAATGATAGGAATATCAAAAATGAAGTAAAGTAAGTGCCGTACAAATATTCATCTTCAATTTCGAGAACCATAAATAATAAATACATATACAGGGCCGAAGAGGCAAAGTTAAAAAAGACCACCATCCAAATAAAGGACAGTGGTCTTTTCAGAATAAAGATATCATAAAAAGGAGCGGTGCGCAGGCACCACTCCTTTTCGTATCAAGCCGGAATCCTGTAAGGATTAGCCAACTGTGAACAGGGGATCGCCGCCCTGTACGCTCTGGCCTTCAGAAACCTGCATAGAGGTTACTTTGCCATCGCAAGGAGCCATGATCGGGTTGCCCATCTTCATAGCTTCCAGAACGAGGACTTCGTCGCCTGCTGCTACAGCGTCGCCAACATGTTTTTCAATGCGGATGACTTTACCAGGCATTGGAGCTTCAACAGATTCGCCTGCGCCAACAGGAGCTGCTGCCGGAGCCGGAGCCGGTGCGGGAGCTGCTGCCGGAGCCGGAGCCGGTGCGGGAGCTGCTGCCGGAGCCGGAGCTGCTGCTGCAGCACCGCCGTCTTTAACTACTACATCGTAATCCTGGCCGTTAACTGTTATAGTAAATTTTCTCATTGTCTTTCCTCCTAAATGATGATAAGTTCAACTTTCAATTAGAACTGCTGGTTGGACTGAACGCCTGCAATGCGGGCTGCGGTTGTCCAGCCAGGTCTAGCTGCCGGGCGGATGGAGACGATTTCGCCGCCACCCATAGCAACGATAGCAGCAGCGATAGCTGCTACGACTGCACCATTGTCAGCAGCTTTAGGAGCTGCTTTCGGAGCTGCGGCTTTCTTGGGAGCTGCGGCCGGTGCCGGTGCTGCGGACTGATTGAGAGATGAACGTACCTGCCAGATCATGATCAGGGCAATTACTGCAACAACAGCAGCAAATACCGCGATATACATAACTGTACTGTTATCCATCTGTACCCATCCTTTCAATTAGAGTATTTAAGCGGCAAGTATTAGAGCGGAATGTTTCCGTGTTTCTTTGCCGGATGTACTTCGTGCTTAGAAGCAAGCATCTTCAGTGCATTGATGATTGTCGGACGAGTGTTGTGAGGATCGATAACTGCATCTACATAGCCACGTTCTGCAGCTTTGTAAGGAGTAGCGAACTCTTCCACATATTCCTTTGTGCGTTCTTCTTTGTTTGGATCCTTCTTGAAGATGATGTTTGCAGCGCCTGCAGGTCCCATAACTGCAATTTCAGCGGTCGGCCAAGCAAATACCTGGTCAGCGCCTTGTTCACGGGAGCACATAGCGATGTAAGAACCACCATAAGCTTTACGGAGAATCATGGTAATCTTCGGAACGGTTGCTTCGCAGTAAGCGAACAGCATCTTAGCGCCGTGACGAATTACGCCGGCATATTCCTGCTGTTTGCCAGGCAGGAAGCCAGGAACATCGACGAGGTTAACTACCGGAATATTGAAGCAGTCGCAGAAACGAATGAAACGAGCTGCTTTATCGGAAGCATTGTAGTCGAGGCAGCCTGCCATGAAGGACGGCTGGTTAGCAATAATACCAATGGTCTGTCCGTCCATACGAGCGAAGCAGGTGATAATATTCTTTGCAAATTCCTTAGCTACATCGTAGTATTCACCGTTATCAACGATGGATTTAATGACATCATACATGTTGTACGGTGCGTTGGAGCTTTCAGGGATAATCTTGTCGAGAGCCGGATCGGTTCTTGTAGGATCATCACCGGTTTCAACAATCGGAGCATCTTCCATGTTGTTGGAAGGCAGGAAGGAGAGCAGATAACGAATCTGTTTAATGCAGTCTTCGTCGTTTTCAGCAGCAAACTGAGCTACACCGGATGTACGGTTGTGGGTCATTGCGCCACCGAGTGCTTCAGCAGTGATAACTTCCCCGGTTACAGATTTAACTACAGCCGGGCCGGTCAGGAACATCTGGGATGTCTTCTTAACCATGTAAATGAAGTCGGTCAGAGCCGGGGAATAAACTGCGCCGCCTGCGGATGGTCCCATGATTGCGGAAATCTGGGGAATAACGCCGGAAGCAATGGTGTTGCACCAGAAAATCTTGCCGTAACCGGAGAGGGCATCGACAGCTTCCTGAATACGAGCACCGCCGGAATCATTCAGGCCTACGCAAGGTGCACCGACTTTCAGAGCCAGTTCATTTACGTGAACGATTTTAGCTGCATGCATTTCACCAAGGGAACCGCCTTCAACGGTGAAGTCCTGAGCGAATGCGAATACGAGTCTTCCATCAACAGTGCCGTAACCTGTTACAACGCCTTCACCAGGGAGATCTTTCTTTTCCTGGCCGAAGTTGTGGCAGCGAGATTTAACAAGCGCATTGACTTCTACGAAAGTGCCTTCATCAAACAGAAGAGCAAGTCTTTCACGAGCAGTCAGCTTGCCTTTTGCATGCTGTTTTTCAATACGTTTTTCGCCACCCATAGCCTCTACATGAGCGAGGTTTTTATGGAGAAGTTCAATTCTTTCTTCAACAGTTGCCATTCTTACACCTCCAAAAATATTAGGGTCCCCCGTCAGGGGGATGACCTGCCCGAAGGCAGGTCATATGCCATCGTTCAGATTATTTCTTGAAGGATGGGCCGCCGGGGCGTTCTGTCAGTTCAAGCAGAAGGCCAGTAGCCTTTGGATGCAAGAATGCGATATGACAGCCACCTGCACCGACACGGAACTTCTTGTCGATGAGCGGAACTTCTTTAGCCTGCAGATCAGCAAGAGCTGCTTCGATGTCATCAACACGAAGTGCTACATGCTGGAAGCCGTTTTTGCCGTTGTTAGCTTTTTCAATGAAGCGGGCAATCGGGCCGTCCGGAGTTGTGGAACCCAGGAATTCGAGTTCGCAAGCTTCGGTCTGAGCGGACGGTTTGAAGAAGCTTGTTGTTACATGCTGTTCTTCAACAGTTTCATCCGACAGAGAAGGTTCAAGTCCGAAAATGTCTTTCATCTGCTGTTTAATCTTTGCGAGATCTTTAACAGCTACGCCAACATGGTCGACAGTTAAAACTTTGAATGCCATAATAACTCCTCCTTTAAAATTATTTGAATATTTTGCCCACAATGGAATCAACGACTGTGTACGGATCAGTTTTCCGTTCAAAGACTTGTTCCACGTAGTCACTAAATTCACCCGTCTTGGAGATATTCTCTTCAATATGACGGGAAATGCGATCGTGAATCATCTCAAGCATTTCGCTTCTAGCGCGTTCGCGTCTCCGTTCTTCAAGAAGTCCGGATTCTTCGAGATACTTGCGGTGATCACCCAGGGCTGCTACTACATCATCTACACCCTGGTCTTTGTTCGCAATCGTCCGTTCAATCGGAGGACGCCAGTTCTGGGCTTCACCCAGGTCAAGCATCATTTCGATTTCTACATTCAGACGATCAGCGCCGTCGCGGTCACATTTGTTGATGACGAATACATCACCAATTTCAAGGATACCTGCTTTTATAGCCTGAATATCGTCACCAAGTCCAGGTACGAGCACAACAAGTGTTGTATCCGCATTTTTGACGATATCGACTTCTGACTGTCCTACGCCTACTGTTTCGATTAATACAACATCGAGACCGAAAGCATCCATCAGTTTTACCGCATCAGCTGTCTTACGGGAAAGTCCCCCAAGGCTGCCGCGCGTGCCCATACTACGGATATAAACACCCTTATCCAAGGTCAGATCATTCATACGGATACGATCACCAAGAATGGCGCCGCCGGAGAATGGACTCGTAGGATCGACTGCTACGATACCTACCGTTTTACCCTGAGCACGGAACTTCTTAATCAGGGCATCTGACAGTGTGCTCTTACCCGCACCAGGTGCACCAGTGATACCGATGACCTGTGCACGACCGGTATGATGATAGATATCTTTCATGATATCTTCAAATCCATCCCGTTCGTCTTCAACGATGGTAATTGCTCTCGCTAAGGCACGTCTGTTTCCATTCCAAAAATCTTTCATTGAGAATTCCATGGATAAACCGCCTTTTCGAAGAGTAAATAAATAATATAGTTGCAAAGGGGCTGGGACTCCTCCCAGCCCCCTGCAGCTAAATTATACTACACTAATGAACGTCAATGGTAATCGTCAGGGACGAATTATTTCTTAACGTTTTCTTTAATGAAGTCAATAACTTTCTTGGTTGGTGTGCCAGGTGTGAAGATAGCTTTTACGCCAGCTTTTTCGAGGCCTGGAATATCGGATTCAGGAATAACGCCGCCGCCGATTACGAGAACGTCGCCCATTCCTTTAGCTTTCAGAGCTTCAACAACTTCCGGGAACAGGGTGTTGTGAGCGCCGGAGAGCAGGGACAGAGCTACAACATCAACGTCTTCTGCGTCTGCTGCTTCAACAATCTGTTCAACGGTCTGACGAAGACCGGTGTAAATAACTTCCATGCCTGCATCGCGGAGTGCACGGGCAATAACCTTTGCACCACGATCATGTCCATCAAGGCCCGGTTTAGCTACGAGTACTCTGATACGTTTGTCTGCCATTGTAAATTACCTCCAGAAATATTTGAGTAATATTATTATTCTCTTGTTTCAGGCTGCCCTACAATTAAAGGGTGTTGTGCGGTTTGTATTCGCCGAATACTTTACGGAGAACGCCGCAGATTTCACCTTCGGTGCAGTAAGCACGTACGCAGTCGAGGATGACTGGCATAAGGTTAACATGATCTGGACCTTCAGCCGGAGTCTGAGCTGCTTTTTCAAGTTTAGCCAGTTCTTCAGCAACTTTAGCCTGATCACGGTTTTCCTTATCCTTAGCGAGCTGTGCTTTCTTCTTTTCGCCGACGGAAGCATCAATCTTCAGCAGGCCGGTAACCGGTGGTTCTTCCATTGTGAACTTATTAACGCCAACAATGGTCTTTTCGCCGGATTCAACAGCCATCTGCCAAGCATAAGCGGAATCCTGAATTTCTTTCTGGATGTAGCCTTTATCAATAGCTTCAACAGCGCCGCCCATTTCATCAATCTTCTTGATGTAGTCCATAACTTCTTCTTCGATAGCGTTGGTCAGAGCTTCAACGTAGTAGGAGCCGCCGAGCGGGTCAACTACATCAGCAAGGCCGGATTCGTAAGCAACGATCTGCTGGGTACGGAGAGCGATGGTTACGGATTCTGTGGTCGGAAGAGCCAGAGCTTCATCGCGGGAGTTGGTGTGCAGGGACTGGGTGCCGCCCATAACTGCTGCTGCGGTCTGGAGAGCAACACGGATGATGTTGTTGTTCGGCTGCTGAGCGGTCAGCATGGAGCCTGCGGTCTGGGTGTGGAAACGGAGTTTCATGGACTTCGGGTTTTCAGCATGGAATCTTTCTTTCAGGATTCTAGCCCAGATACGACGGGAAGCACGGAACTTAGCAACTTCTTCGAGTACGTTGTTGTGAGCGTTCCAAAAGAAGGAAAGTCTTGGAGCGAAGTCATCAATCTTCATGCCAGCTTTCAGAGCTGCTTCAATGTATGCAATACCATCGGCAATGGTGAATGCAACTTCCTGAGCAGCGGTGGAACCAGCTTCACGGATATGATAACCGGAAATGGAAATGGTGTTCCACTTCGGTACGTTCTGATGGCAGAATCCGAAGATATCGGTAATCAGACGCATGGACGGTTTAACCGGGAAAATGTAGGTGCCACGTGCGGAGTATTCCTTCAGAATATCGTTCTGAATGGTGCCGCGGAGAGCGCTCATCGGAACACCCTGTTTTTCAGCTACTGCAATGTACATAGCCAGCAGAATGGAAGCAGGAGCATTGATAGTCATGGAAGTGGAAACTTTACCAAGATCGATGCCATTGAACAGCCTTTCCATATCATAGAGAGAGTCGATAGCAACGCCTACTTTACCAACTTCGCCTGCGGACATTTTATCATCGGAGTCGTAGCCGATCTGGGTTGGCAGGTCGAATGCTACGGACAGGCCGGTGCCGCCGTTAGCAATCAGATATTTATAGCGTTTGTTGGATTCTTCTGCTGTGGAGAAGCCAGCGTACATACGCATGGTCCACAGACGGCCACGATACATGGTGGGCTGTACACCACGGGTGTAAGGATATTCGCCCGGGAAGCCGAGGTCCCTTTCATAATCGAAATCTTTAAGATCGAGCGGTGTGTACAGATTCTTGTGTTTCAGACCAACTCTTTCCGGATGTTTAGCGCACTGAGCATCGTATTCTTTGTTGTAAGCGTCGAGTTTTGCTTTCAGGGATTCGTTAGACATGAGTTCATCTTCCTCCTAAAAAAGTAAGTATGTAACTACCTGGAATCCGCATTCCTTCATTTTCTGCAGCGGCGGATTTATGCTCTTCTCGATACATTTCAGGAATTCGTTTTCCGTCATGGTTTCGCAAAGCCTTTCGCTGCTGCAGCGATCGTTTGAATCTTCTTGCAACAGACATAGGGCCCTTGTGAGTACCATGCATATAACTCTGCCATTGGCAGCTGTCACTATAGGTTATTATACAATATTTATATTATTTGTAAAGCATTAACGCAGTTCTTGAAATATCAAATTATTTCTTAAAATGCATATCTCCGGTTTCAGCCAGGCTTTCATGGAATTTGAAGGCTTCTTTGAGGAGATGCGGGGTTTGGCTGTTACCGCAGGCAGCGCATGCTCTTTCATAGTAATCCATGAGCTGATCTCTGTAGGATGGATGAGCAACGTTGTTGATGATAACCTTTGCTCTTTCCTTTGGAGTCAGGCCACGGACATCTGCAACCCCCTGTTCAGAAATGAATACATGGGTATCATGTTCGGTGTGGTCAACATGGGAGCACATCGGAACAACTGCAGAAATCTTGCCGACCTTTGTGGTGCTGTGACAGAAGAAGCAGGACAGGAATGCGTTGCGGGCGAAGTCGCCGGATCCGCCGATACCATTCATCAGCTTGGTGCCGGTGATATGGGTAGAGTTTACATGACCGTAGATATCCATTTCCAAAGCGGTGTTCATGCCAATAACGCCGATACGGCGAACAACTTCACCGTTATTGGAAATTTCCTGCGGGCGAAGAACAATCTTCTTGTTGTACTTCTGGATATTTGCATGGAACCGTTTCAGCCCATCCGGGGATGGAGACAGGGAAGTACCGGAAATCATGTCGATCTTATCTTTATCAATCAGGTCGAACATGCCATCCTGAATAACTTCGGTGTATACGGAGAGATTTTTGAAATCGGATTCAACGAGGCCGTGGATAACAGCGTTTGCTACGTTGCCTACACCGGACTGCAGAGGCAGCAGGTTTTCCGGCAGTCTGCCATGTTTAACTTCGTTCTTCAGGAAGTCGACCAGGTTGTTGCCCATTGCTTCGGCATCGTCATCGAGCGGAGCCAGTGTGCGGGTTACATCAGGCATATCGCAGGGAACGATAGCAACGATCTTGGACGGATCGCAGGGGATGTACGGTGTGCCGATACGGTCGCCTGCATGGAGAATCGGAATCGGTTCACAGAATGGCGGATTTTTACGCATGTAAATATCAGCCATGCCTACGAGGTCCAGAGGCTGGGTGGTGTTGACTTCAACAATGACTTTCTTTGCGGTATCTACATATACCGGGGAGTTGCCGATAGCGGTTGTCGGATAGAGTTCACCGTTCGGTCCGATCTTGCAGACTTCAACAACGGCGTAATCCGGGCCGGTTACATGTTCACCTTTAACGTTGGTGAAGAATCCAGCGCGAACCTGCTGGGCAACATGGGACAGGTGCAGATCGTAGTAGTTAACCTTGCCTGTATTGATGGCTTTTCTCAGGTTGGCATTGGTCTGGTATGGCATACGGTTTCTGACACCGTTTACTGCTACCAGTTCTGTATCAATCTGGGAACCGGTGGAAGCGCCGGTCCAGATATCAACCTGGAATGGGGTCTGTTTCATACGTTCTGCGAGTTCATGCATTGTAATTTTCGGATAGCCGCATGGGGTAAATCCGGAAATACCAATGATGTCGCCGCCTTTAAACATGGCAGCAGCGGTTTTTGCATCGCATACCTTGGAGAGAAGACCTTTGTCTTCAATTCTGCTAAGGAATTCACTATCATTGGTGTCGATCATTACTATCATCCTCCCAAAAATAAAAATAATTATATAAAAGTCCGCAGCTTCGAAATCCGATTGCTCTCCTCCGCATGGCCGCAGAACTTTTTACCCTCAAAAAAAAGCAGCCGCAAATCAGATAAGGAATGAGCTTAGCTTAAGATTATGTATAGCCTCTATGTGTAATACTATAATCATTAGACCAAACCCTCCAATCAATAGATTTGCTGACTGCATTTTGGTTCATTCAATCATCAGTTATATTATAGCACACTTTGAACTCATGGAACCCCTCAAATGTGCGGTTTGTTGCTTAAAATACTTGGCAGGGGTTATAGATAATTCCTATTAGACAAATTATGATTTACGTGACCCATAACCCTTTATTTACAAATTTTCCTATTCATGTATCCACTCTTTACACTATGACCAGACTTTATACTCTTTTACTACAGTTGTATTGAAACTTATAGATTAGATAAACGATACATCATAAATCCGGGCTTTCCAACACGTAAAATCGCCACAGATATTTCTACCCAAGTGCCGGGAAAGTGCTGATTCATTCGCAGAGTCAGATTTAATCAGTACTTCCCTGGGATTTCGTCTTTTTCCCACAGGATACACAAAGAGCAGACAGGCTCCAGAAACAGAAAGAGACACACCGGCTGAAGAGTACATGGTCCCCGAGGCCTATAACCGCCATAGCCATTACCATGAGAACTCCGCCAAGACCCATGGAACGATCAAAGCTGTCCTCGCCATGCCTGTACACTTTCCATGCCAGTACAGCCTGGGCGAAGAAGGCACACAGGAATGCCATGCCCCCCGGGATTCCGACCTCCGCCAGCATATTGAGATACATATTATGGGCATGGAAGATGAGAACCCCCTCTTCCTGGATGAAGAAATTGTAATCCGGATAGGCCAGAAAATAGGTACCCCAGCCGACACCAAGAAGGGGATGCTCCTCAATCATGGCTGCCGTACTTTCCCATAGGGCAAAGCGGAGGTCCACCGACGTATCTTCCCCGGAAAAAAGGGAAAGAAACCGTTCTGCAATCTGTCCATGGTAAACAGCCAGGATCAGAGGCACCAGCAGGAACAGAAGGCCAAACCGCTTATCGTAGAAAAGAGTCAGCCCCAGCACGATAGCTGCAAGACTTACCCAGGCTCCCCGGGAATAGGTCAGGGCCAGACACAGGAGGAGCACCAGAAGAATCACCGCAAATGCCGTTTTCCTTCGCTTCTCCCCTTCCCGCAGGAAGAAAGCGGTCAGGACACTGATAATCATCAGCAGGTACGCCCCAAACAGATTCGGGTTTTCCAGTGTAGAATACATGCGGCGCCGAAGAAGCGGGAACCGTTCCGGATCTACCCAGCTCTGTGCTTCCATATCCGCTGCCATGCCTGCTGCATTGGCGTATTGGTAAAACCCGTGGGCTGCCGTCACTACAGCTCCTGCCAGGAAAGCATACAGTGCCTTTTCTTTTTCCCTTTCCGTAGAAATAGTCGTATATACCAGCAGGTAAAGAAAGGCATACATAAAAGGCTGGAAAAGCCAATTCATCAGGGAAAAGCCGATGTTCTTCGACACAAAACCCGACAGGAAGGCACATGCAAGGAATACAGCCCCCGGCTGCCATAGCGGAGGCAGCACAAAAGACACTTCCCCTTCCCTCTTGTAATTGACCAGCCAACAGATAATTGCCGGCACCAGGGCCACGTAAAAAAGAAAAGGATGAAGCGGCAATAAAAATAATGTACAGTATATAAGATATAGAATATGCTTTCGGGAACAAATCCGCCCGGTGAAGCTTTTCCCCATTTTCACCCTCCGGCATAGAATCACAGGAATCATCTTTCTTATTATAAAGGACCCTATGACCGGCGGCAATGGGAAGAAAACAAATTGCGGTTTGTAGAGCTGATGGAGCGAAGCTTACGGATAGAGTCATTCGTGCGGAGCTTCTAGCTGCTAGCCTCTAGCTTCT
>NZ_UQKJ01000033.1 GCF_900541605.1 uncultured Dialister sp.
CTGGGCCCGGCTCAGCAGTCCTCTGCAGGACTGCTGCCTTTGAAAAAGGGAGACTATTCGATGGCTATTGCGTCGCAAAGAATCAGCCTGTGGCGCATCCAACAGCTAACCTCCGTCGCCTTCGGCGCCACCGCCGGGCCCTGAAAGGAAGGTGCCTTAGTGTGCAGTAAAGGCACCAACTTAGGCCCGGCTCGAGGGTCCTCTACAGGACCCTCGCCTTCCAAGGAAGGAGGCTAACGATTTGCGGCTTTGCCGCTGTTGGAATCCGGATATCTCTAACCCCAAAACTGCAAAATGACACAGAAAAAGGCCCCTTCCTCGGGAAGGGGCTCCGCGAAGCGGTGGGGTTAGCTGATAGATTCGGCCCGCAGGGCCTGTCCAGCTCAAGGCTCAAGGCACAAGGCCCGTTCGCAAGTAAGCTTATCCACTCACCTGCGGCGAAGCCTGGACCTCAACTCTCAACTCTCAAATCTCAACTCTCTTACTTTCCCCACACCGGATCGTCGGCGATTCTCTTTTTTCGTTCGAAGGTGGTGGCGTTATCCTTGTTGATCGCGTAGTCCTTAGAGGAGAAGTCGTATTGGGAATGGTAGAAGTTGGTCCTTGCCTGCCAGATGCCGGTGACCATGTCGAAGGCCATGTCGTTGGTGAAGACCGTCTGCTCGTGGGATTTCAGGGTAGGCATGAGGCTCGGATGGGCGGCTTGGTAGTCCGGGGACAGGTACACGAAGAAGGGGATGTGCACCATGTCGTAGTAGAAGGGGGACGTGGTATGGAAGTGCTTCATATTTTCCCCGTGGTCCGAGAAGTAAATCATGGACTTCAGGTTCAGGTTTGCCTTGGCGTATTCGAAGATGTCCTTCATCACCCGGTCGTCGTAGGCGATGGTGAGGTCGTAATCGTGGTAGGGGTCTTCCTTGGAAACGCCCAGCTTATCCCGGAGGTTCACCGGCACCCGGGCGATGTAGGTGTAATGGCTGCCGTCGATATTGATGAAGATGACCCGCTTCTTTGCCGGAGGCAGTTTCTTCAGCACTTCCAGGGTATAGCCGTCGTAGTTCTTTTCCCAGTAGGAATCATCGCAGCGCTCGGCGATCATGGTGACGCCGGCACTGGACATGGAGCTCCGGTTATGGAAGGAAATCCAGTCCGTCCGGTATCCTGCCGCCTTTGCCACGTCCACCATGCTTACCACGTCTTCCAGGGACATGTCGCCGTACTGGTTGGCGCTGGTCATGGCGTAGGACAGGGAGAAAAGGGTATTCGGGAAATTGGAGTATGCATGGTATCCCAGGGCAAAGTCCGGGGACTTCGCCATTTCTGAAAGCCAGGGGGTCGTATTTTCCGGATAATCCGGAGTAAAGGCCTTCATGTGGTCCCGGTTTGCACTTTCCCCGATGATCACGATGTGGGTGCCCTCATCGATACCATCGCCGGGATCCGGCGCCGTGAAAGTCATATTCTTCACGTTTTTGTCCAGATTATCATTCAGCTTCTGGAGCAGCTGGTATTCGCTGCCCTTGGAATTCAGGGATTTGATGATGGTAGCCGGGAAGACGTGGGTGATCTGCCGGTAGAATCCGCCGAAGAAGAGGATGGAAATCACCGCAAGTCCCACGGTAAAGGCCCTGCCGGTGCCCCGGAGGAAGGGGCCCTCGAAGGAGCGGGCCGCCTTCATCATGGACCGGGCGAGTCCCACGGCACAGGAAATGACGATGCCCAGGGCGATGACCGCCATCACCAGATGCATGGGAGACCCCATGGTACGGAAGAAATCCTTGATTTCCTTCATGTGGGTGGAACGGACTGCCATCATGGCGAACATATCCATTTCCCCGCCGAAGAGTACGTAATAGCCGATGTAGATGAAGGGGATGAGCACCATGAAGAAGGTGTAGATTCCTGCAATCACGGTCCACAGGGACCGAAGATGCTTCGCCCTTGCCGTGAGGGTGGTGTATACATAGGGAAGCGCAAAGAGCACCGCCCCCAGCACATAGTAATCACCGAGGTGCTTCTTCTCCGGCAGTGATGCAAAGCCATAGGCCCAGGTAAAGGTCCCCGCCCACAGGATAGGAAGGATCACCGCCCAGGGAAGAAGCCGCTTCAGGAAAGCCCAATTCATGGTGAAGGAAAGCCCGAAGGACACGATCAGCATCACCAGCAGCGCCGCCCCCAGCCGGGGCTGTACATAACTCTGGATATCCGGAAAATCGCCGCCCAAATGGAGAATCGCCATGATCACCACAGCAATCCCCAGGGGCCAGAGCAAAGCATAAAGAACTGTCTTTTTCATAAAATGCCTCAATATCATATTTTTGTTTAATATATGTAAATAAATTATAAAGTTGACGTCAATTATTATATCACAGGTGACCGGCAGTCAGATAGTGGACGAGCTTGAACATGGTCCTTGAAATACCAGCCAATCAAACCTGCCAGCGATTCATCGATATTGACAGCATAGATAAGTAAAATGGTTTTGTGTTCTATGACTTTATGTTAATGAAAATGGCTAATCTTATAGAAGGTAGGTATTCTCATTTTAAAATGATGTAATATCTTGCCTGCAATGGAAATATAGGTATAATAAGGACATATATCAAAGTACTGCTTGCTGTATTTCTACTTCCTGTGGGGACAAGAGGGGGAAATGTAGAGGCTTTATTACAGGCGAGTTTGAGTAGTGCATTTGATCCTATTACGAAGGTTGGGGAGATAGAAAGATATTGCTGAAAGGCCGGATTTATTTAGAGCTGGTTTTTCTCTAAATTGCAATGGCAGGAAGCTGTTTTGTAAATTTATTTTGAAACAGGAACTTGATTAATGAATTTACTTTGATATTTGTGAGAGGGATTATCATGGACTTTGTAAAAAAATTCGGGAACTTGGTGAATACAAAGCTGGTGAGTCATATTATCATGTGGCGTTGACGGGAACACAGAATTATATACCATGGATAAGTGTGACCATGGCATCTATCATGGAGCATAATTCATCACCCTTTGCATTTCATATTCTGGTGGATAAGACAGATGAGGCAGATATAGAGAAACTGCAGAAGTTTTCCATACAGTGGAATGTGCCGATTACGCTTTATTATATGAATGATGCTAATCTGTCTCAGTACTGTCGTTTTGAAAGATATCGCATTAATGGAAAATATGTGGCTGCATTAATGTATCGTTTTTTTATTCCTGAACTTCTTAAAGATAAAGCAGAAAGAGCTCTCTATCTTGATGGTGATGTCGTATGCAATGGTGATATCACATCATTTATGGATATAGATTTACAACAAAATATTGTGGCCGTATCGGAGGACCTCAAGGGTCAAGAGTATGCTGCAAGAATGAATGTGGAAAGATATTTTAATTCGGGCGTTATTCTTGTTGATATTCAACAATGGCTTAGCAATCATATTTCTAAAAGGATTTTAGACGATTTAAGGATAGCGGCGCAAAAGCATCCGGAAATGTCTTGCCCCGATCAGGATATTTTGAATGTATGTCTTGATGGGAAAGATTTTTTTGTTCCACATACTTATAATTTGCCCTATCGATTGGTGCAGCCTAGTGTATTCAAACCCAAAATTGTCAATGAAGATGCCATGCAGGCTTCTCTAATCCATTTTATTGGAGCCATCAAGCCTTGGACGACCTATAATCAGTCAGTGCCAATTGTGAAGGTCTGGGCTCATGCGAAGGAGAATTCTCCCTGGAGGGATGTACCTATTCACGAACCAGGCAGCCAGAAAGCTTTTCACCAGGCGGCTCGGGATGCTCGCCGCCGCCATGCCTATAAGGAAATGGTTCTCTGGTATTTCCGCTTTATTAAGTCTAAATTTGATGGGACGAGGAAGGTAGGCTACTGATGATTATTACCCCCCTCAAATGAGAAAATTAATAAAATGCTAACAATAACTTATGCCGGAACAGTTCTGTAATAATCGAGCCTATTGGGAAATAGATAGAGCAGGAATGAGATGGCTAAGTATGGGGAATAGTCTTATTTCTGCAGGTTGGATATTGTATAATACAATTACTTAAGGAAGAATTGTAGACTCCAACTGATCTTGGTTTCGAAAAGGAAAATCCGATGAATAAGTTGAATGGTATGAAAAGCTGCTATAAGCATGCCCAACTATTAGCAAATATAATGGCCGCGCTGCTGGCTTTGATCTTAAGCGTACGTTTTACACTGGCTTATTATACCTACGCCATAGTTCTATTTGTATTGTATTTGATATATGACTGCATAAAATCAGGAACATTCAAGATTTCTATGCCCCATAAAGTCTTCACCATTGGATACTGTCTGTTGTACGGGTCGTTGATTGTATCAGCGGCAGTAAACGCAGATAAGGGCGGACTGAACCTGGTTCGGCAATATATTTACTGGTCCCTGCCCATGTGGATGATTGCCTATATGGCAGGAAAATATAAGATTGAGAAGGGATTTCTTTCCGGTATTTTATCCGGCGCCATTATTTCAGGCATCTATGGGGTCGCCCAATGGATAAAGCATCCGGGAGAACGGATTTATAGCTTTTATACGTATCCCACCCATTATGGCCTGGTGATTGCCATCGTTCTGCCGGTAGCGCTTTATCTGGTTTTTAAACATAAAGAGTCCATGGCTATGCGGCTGACAGCGTTGGCAACGGCTGGGTTCCTGCTGGTACTGTTATTTTTGACAGATACCCGGGCAGCGCTGATTGCCATATGCATAGGCCTCGTTGGGGCTCTAGGCATTGTGCTGGTTCAGCACTGGCCTCGAATCGGTCATAAAATAAAAATCGGGTCCCTTATATTTATATTGGCTCTGGCCTTTTCATGTATAGCCGGGTTTGGTTATATGCAGAGCCACAGGACGAGCTATGCCGGGCAGATTGGCGGAGAACGGATTCTTATGCTTTCTGCCAGTTATAAAATGTGGGAAGATCATAAGATTTCCGGTATTGGGTTAGACTCCTGGGAGAAGTACTACTATAGTGAAAAATATCATCCCAAAGAAGGAACGGAAACAAACCTGGATATGCCCCATAATATGTTTGTATATTTTTTAACCTGTGCAGGAATTATTGGCGCCGTTGGTTTTATTTTTTATACGGTTCTTACCTTCTGGGGGCTTCTGCGGGTTCCCTTTGGGACTAATCTTGCCATGGAGATTTGCGCATTGACCGTATTTATAGCCTTCTTTATTGATGGGATGGCTGATTCTACGCTTATCAATAAGATTCCCGTTAAGATTTACTTTGCGCTCATGGGATTTTTCATGATGTACAATCATGGAAAGGAAAAGGACAAGTCCGATGAAAACAGATAAACCGCTGGCAACGGTGATTGTACCTGCCTACAATGCAGAAAAATATATAGCACACTGCTTGGACAGCATTATCCATCAGACTTATGAGAATGTGGAAATCCTTGTGATTGATGATGGTTCCAGTGATAAAACGGGGGACATTGTGGAATCCATGGCGGATAGGGATACAAGGATTATTAATATCAGGCAAAAAAATCAGGGAATTAGTGCTACCCGAAACCGTGGAATCCGAGAAAGCCATGGTGATTATATTTTTTGGGTTGATGCGGATGATTATGCAGATCAGACATTGATAGAAAAATGCATCCATACTTTCCGGAAGGAGCATGCGGATGTTGTTGTATATGGATCCCAATCTGTAAAAGAAAATAAACCTCTAGAACCGGCTGTTCTTCCACCTCGGTTACCGTCTGCCAGTGACTGGTATCGGGAGGCTGTACTCGATGGTGTTTCTGAAGTATGGTCCTATGCAGCCAGGGCGGAACTATGGAAAGAAGTACGATTTTCTCCGGATTTCAGTCATATGGGGGAAGACGGGATAGCAACCATAGAAATTTTTAAAAAATCAGAAAAGGTTTCATCGGTTCCCCGGTGCCTGTATTACTATAACCGGGGAAATGAGAATTCCCTGACCCGGCAGGTCTCTGCAGAAATATTCTATGAACTCATGGAGGGATGGATTGGCCGGGAAAATATCTGTGAAGCGGAATTCCCGGATTCCTGTGGCTATTGCAGGCAAAGGGTGTTGTCCTTTGCTGTTAAATCTTACTGCTTGTCTTTGGCAGGAAATGAACTTGGCATTGGAAGAAAAACTCGTATTCTGGATATACTGAGGTCTACTGATTTTTCACCAGTCCGGGGAAGAATGAAAGATAAGCTCTTACGATGGGCTGCCATACATGGGTGGGAATATCCTTGCAGGTGGTATGGCCGAAGAAAATACAATAAGCTCATTAAAAAGAGGGGATAGTTTCCCTTTACTCTCAGGGAATTCTTTAACGTGGGGAGAAATTTGATTATGAGTCATTGTTCTGGATTGGCGTCAATACTTGTTCCTGTCTATAATAAGGAAGAATATCTACACAAATGTATTGAAAGTCTTAGAAACCAAACTTATGAAAATATTGAAATTGTACTGGTTGATGATGGGTCTACAGATAACTCGCTTTCAGTTTGCCGGAAATATGCAGATATGGATAAAAGAATCTGTGTTGTACATCAGGAAAATCAGGGAGTCTGCGGTGCGAGAAATACCTGTCTGAATAATGCCCATGGTGATTATATTTTCTGGGTCGATCCGGATGACTTTGTAGAGATTTCTTTGGTTAAAGATGCAGTTGAAGTGATGAAGGAATCTAAGGCTGATGCAGTTCTTTTCGGCGTAAACATTATGAATGGGGAAAAACATGCCGGTGTACGTGATTGGAACTGCAACATGGATTCTGATCAATTAAAAGTAATAACAGGTGCCGTAGTTGGCTGGGAACTTTGGGGAAGGGCTTATCGAAAACATGTATGGAAGGATATTTCTTTTCAGAAAAATATGAGGACCTGTGAAGATGTCTTTGTTAGTGGACCATTAATGAAAAATATACAGAAAATAGTGGCCATTTCTGGACATTATTATTATTGGCAGAGGGAATCACATGGCAGTCTCGTTCAGACAAGAAAAGCCCGGAGCTACATTGATGAGTTCATCGCCTGGAAACATAATCTGGATGTGGGGATATTTTCTGACCTTCAGAGGCGAATCTGCGAGGTCAGAACGCTGATTGCCTGCCTGAAGGCAATTTTGAAAAACAGGAAAGATCACAGTATTCCGGCATCTGACCTTGATCAGATACATCAGTATTATACGGAACATAGTCATAAGCCCATTTCTCCGGCGGCTTTACTGTTTTATGAATATGAAGAAGAGTCATTGAGTGCTAAAGCATTGGGATTTGTTGATGAAGGGCCTATGAAAAAAGCACTGAAGCTGTATTCCATTGACTCTGTTCACCCGGTTATGGAAGCGGAGGAAAGAGAAACTCTCAAAAACTTTTTGAAGGAAAATCAGTCAGTTCCGTTAAAGAAAAAGTATAGAATGATTGAGAGTGCCATAATCCAGGACTGTTCATTCTTGTACAAGATGTTTGGCCGGATGATCTGGAAAAAATATAAGTAGCCTTGCAGGTTGTAAGTATATGTAGGAGGATGCAATGAAAGTTCTTATCATCTATGCAGGCATGCTGATGAAAAGCGGTGGTATGCAGCATATCTGCTGTGAAATGGCCAATGCTTTTGTAGCAAAAGGGTACGAGACAGCAATTGCCTGTGGCGGTGGAGATCTTACATCCTCCTTTTTCCCTTTGGATAAAAGAATAAAAATTTACTCACTGATTGCGGACCATCCTGTCAATGATATGGACAAAGCGGTAGTAGGAAGAAAAATCTCTGCCGGCGATAAAATAATCAGGGAATTTATTCGTACTTTTAGTAAGCGTAGATTTCATGAATGGAATGAAAAATGTAAATGCAGAGTAGTGAAGCCTTATCTTAAGAAAATACTTCATGACTTCAACCCGGATGTTATCGTAGGATATAATGCAGATGCCGTTTATTATACGGTTGCAGCAATGGATGATATAGTTCCTATCATTGGAACCAATCATTCCGAGTTATCCAGGTCCTTTGAGGAAATGGGAGGACCGGAGATTGCTGCTTTGAATCGTTGCGCAGCGCTGCAGGTTCTGCTGCCGTCCCAAAAAGATATTCTGGAAAAACATTGTCCCCAGGTACCTTGTGTTGTCATTCCCAATGTGGTTTCTGAAAGTAAAAAAATAAGCAGCTTGGAGCAGCGGACAGTTTTGTTCGTTGGGCGCTTGACTAAAGCGGCTAAGAGGCCTCACCTGGCAGTCCAGGCTTTTGAAAAGGCAGCAGTTCACCATCCTGAGTGGAAATTGGAAATCTGGGGAGATGGTCATGGAGCAGAACACTATGTGGATGAGATGAAAAAAGATATTGCCTCTCATCATATGGAAGATCGTATCTTTTTCAAAGGGACCACAACCGATATCCAGTCTGTTTACGGTAAAGCATCTATTCTCCTCTGCCCTAGCCAGCATGAAGGATGGGGACTGGCGGTTACTGAGGCCATGAGTGCAGGCCTTCCGGTAGTGGCGTTCAAATCCTGCGCAGGTGTCAATGAACTGGTGGAAGACGGGTGTTCCGGATTTTTGACAGATGATGATATTTCTTCCATGGCAGGTGCCCTGGAAAAGCTTATGGAAAGTGATGACCTTAGAAAAGAAATGGGAATGAATGCCCGCCATTCTATGGAAAAGTTCTCAGAAGAAAAAGTCTGGAGCAGTTGGATTCATCTGATTGATAAAGTGGTTGAATCCAGTAGTAATCAACGTAAAGCATGATACATTGAGGAACTGATAAAGTGATACAAACATCATTTACTTATAAAGATAATTTGAAAATCCATTCTCTAATGGTCATCGTTCCCCACGAGGATGATGAAGTGAATAATGCGGGCGCAGCCATTTATAGTGCCATCAAAGAAGGCATGGATGTGAAGGTTGTGTTTATGACAAATGGAGATTGGATGTATCCTGCCTTTGTAAGGTATAACGAGGCGATTCGTTCTCTTACATATCTTGGGGTTCCGGAAGGTAATATTATTTTTCTCGGATTTCCGGATGGTGGGACGAGCGGTGAACGGGCCGTCTATCTTCATGGACTTGATAAGCCGGTTGATGCTGCAGGACGGAAGGAAACGTATGGTGTGGGGACACATCAGGACTATCATTTCAGCAAGTATGGCCAGCATCAGGAGTATACCTGGAAAGGGCTTCTGGATGATATGGAAGATGTCATTTTGTCGTTTAGGCCGGATGCATTGATGGTCACTGATTTTGATTATCATGGGGATCATCGGATGTTGTCTATTGCTTTTGAAAAAGTGATGGGCCGCATTTTAAATACACCAGGAAATACCTACCATCCTCTGGTATTCAAGAGCTTTGCTTATGCTACGTCCTATGTGTCCTATAAAGATTTCTATGACAGACATTTTCTCTCGTCCCGTGTGTATCGTAAAGAAATGAGATACCTGGATTGCGAGACAGATAATCCGGTCTACGAGTGGAATCAGAGGGTACGATTCCCTGTGGATGTGGCTTGCAGAGGGCCAAAATTACTGAATAATGTACTCTATAAGGCTCTTATCTGTCATCTGTCACAGAAAAATATTGAACATGTGCGGCAGGTTTTTAACAGTGACCTTATATTCTGGGAACGGCGGACAAATAATCTGGCCTATGAAGGCAAGACGACGGTGTCCTCAGGAAATGGAGATTATCTTCATGACTTCCAGCTCATGAATACCAGGCACATTAATGAATCCAAACCACCAATGGAAGAGTATCTTTGGACTCCGGATGATAGTGAAAAATGGTGCCGCATTGATTTTAATGAACCCAAGCATATTGAAAGTGTTGCACTTTACGGGAATATCGATGATGACAGTCGCATATTGAAGGGGCAGCTTTCATTCAGTAATGGCTTTCGGTGTGATGTGGGAGAACTCAAAAAGCAGGGCCATGAAACGCTTGTGACATTTGCGCCACAGGATAACGTACGGTGGATCCGTTTCACGATACTGAAAACAAAAGGAGAAAAAGCGGGGCTGGCGGAATGGGAAATTCTGAAATCTCCAGAAAGGCCTTATCAGCTGCTTAAAATATGTGTCGATGATAATTTCGCCTATAACTGGTATGTTTATCCGGGAGAAGAGCCAATAGTATCCTGCTATAGCTGCGGGATATCCGGTGATTTTCAATGGTATATCAACGGGGAGCCATCGGCGCTGGACAGGATTAATAAAATGATATTATCCTTGAAGGGTACAATTGTCCTGCGTGTTGAATCAAAAGAGAATCCGGAGATTTGGGATGAAATAACGGTATCGCCAGCCACTGCAGGTTATCGAATGAAAATCGGCATGGTTAAAAATTTGGATAAATTGGGGGTATGGTGGGAACATCAAATGGAAAAGACACCCCATCATAAACTGAAAAAAGTGAAAACAGAAGAGGAATACCGTAAGCTGTAAGCGTATTTTGTGGGGAGAACAGAAATGAAGATTATCATTGCTCATTTTGGAACATACTATGTCAATACATCAGGGGGCGTTGAAAAAGTTACCTGCAATCTGGCAAATGCATTGGTTCGGCGTGGGCATGAAGTAACTATTCTCTACCGTGATAAGGTAGAGGGGAAACCCTATTTCCCTCTGGACGAACGGGTAAAGCAGTATAATATCCTTTTTGAGAATGGCAAGAAAGTTGTCTCGGATAAGCCACCTTTACGGATTCGCCTGTATCGAGAGGCCGCACGGCTCTTCAGCCAGCGGAAGGCTCAGGGGATAAACGTCTGGTACAAAGGAAAGCAGTATGGTCCCAGAATTAAAGAATATCTGGATAACCATCCGGCAGACCTGATTCTTTCCTGTTCTATTCCATCGGCCAAGTATGTCATCGAAGATGCGGGGTGTACCCTGCCGGTCATTGAGATGATCCACTCTCATCCCCAGGTCCAGTTTCCCGATTTATCGGAGGCAGAGAAAAAAGCAACCGTCAAATGCAGGGCTATGCAGATCCTTGTGCCATCCGGCCTGAATATGGCACATCAGTATTTTCCGGAACTTCCGGTGACGGTCATCGGAAATGCGGTGTTCCCGGCTTCGAAGCCTGCTGATCTGGCGGCTCCTCGAAAAGTTCATAAAGTCATTTGTGTCGGCAATATCAGCGGGCGGAAGAACCAGCTCATGCTGGCGAAGGCATTTGCGTCATTATCGAAAGATTTTCCGGATTGGCAGCTTGAATTCTGGGGAGATGACAGTTCCCGCTATGCCGGACAGATGAAACAGTGGATTCGCCATAGTAAATCTGGTGAAAATATCCGGGTCATGGGGAAAACCAGCCATATAGACGATGTCTATGCAGCATCCGACATCATTTGTATGCCCAGCCGGGATGAAGGCTTTCCATTGGCTTTGACAGAAGCCATGGCGGCAGGCCTCCCGGCGGTAGGATTTTCTGACAGTACAGGAGTCAGCGATATCATAGAAGATGGAGTTGATGGTTTCCTTGTGCCCCGTTCAGAAAAGAATCTGGCCGGAGCCCTTAAGAAACTTATGGATGACAGGGAACTGCGGATTAAAATGGGTCAGTCCGGGATGAAAGCGATGAAGCAATACGCACCGGAGCATATTTGGGATCAGTGGGAAGAATTGTGTCAGCATGTTTTGGATAATGAGAAAACAGGCCATTGATCAATATACCTTGGATTGGATGTAATTGTAGCGTTTTATATTGTGAATACTGCCTTTTGACAACTCTTGGGTCGATAATTGGCCATACTGTGACATACCGGATTCTATTTTGGAAAAACCATTTTCCATCCGGCATAGTGTGGTGGAGCATTTAATGCATAGGTATTGTATAATTGCAAATAAAGAATGAATATAGTACCGACAGCGGTATATAGAAATATATGCTGCTCCGAGTTTGGATAACACAGCGTGAATTTGATCGACATGGAGGAACGGCATGAATATAGCAGTAGCAGGTACGGGGTATGTGGGCCTTTCGCTGGCCACCCTTCTTTCCCAGCACAACCATGTGATGGCGGTGGATATCATTCCGGAAAAGGTGGACATGGTGAACCACCGGAAGTCGCCCATCCAGGATGAGTACATCGAGAAGTACCTGGCGGAGAAGAACCTGGACCTCACCGCCACCACCGACGGGGAAGCGGCCTATAAAGATGCGGAAATCGTCATCATCGCCACTCCGACCAATTACGATACCCAGCGGAATTTCTTCGACACCTCCTCCGTGGAGGCGGTGATCGACCTGGTGATGAAGGTGAATCCCCATGCCATCATGGTGATCAAGTCCACCATCCCCGTGGGGTACACCGAAGAAATCCGGAAGAAGACAGGGTCGAAGAATATCCTCTTCAGCCCGGAATTCCTGCGGGAATCGAAGGCGCTCTACGATAACCTCTACCCCAGCCGTATCATCGTGGGCACGGATCCCAAGGATCCCCGGCTGGTAAAGGCGGCCCATACCTTTGCACGGCTTCTCCAGGAAGGGGCCATCAAGGACAATATCCCCACCCGGTTCATGGGATTCACCGAGGCGGAAGCGGTAAAGCTCTTCGCCAATACCTACCTCGCCATGCGGGTGTCCTACTTCAATGAACTCGATACCTACGCGGAAATGAAGGGCCTCGACACCCGGGAAATCATCGACGGCGTGTGCCTGGATCCCCGGATCGGGGAATTCTACAACAACCCCTCCTTCGGCTACGGCGGCTACTGCCTCCCGAAGGATACGAAGCAGCTCCTGGCAAACTATAAGGACGTGCCGGAGGATCTCATCGAAGCCATCGTGAAGTCCAACAGCACTCGGAAAGATTTCATCGCCGACCGGGTTCTGGCAGACGCCGGCTACTACCACTCCGGCAGCGAATACGACGAAGCCAAAGAAAAGCCGGTGACCATTGGCGTATACCGGCTCACCATGAAGTCCAATTCTGACAACTTCCGCCAGAGCTCCATCCAGGGCGTCATGAAGCGGATCAAAGCCAAAGGGGCGGACATCATCATCTATGAGCCCACCCTGGAAGATGGAAGCACCTTCTTCGGCAGCCGGGTGGTGAATGATATGGACACCTTCAAAAAAGAAAGCCGCGCCATCATAGCGAACCGCTACGATCACGTGCTGGACGATGTGAAGGATAAAGTATATACAAGAGACCTCTTCGAGAGGGACTGAAGATAAGAAAAAACGATATTCCCGAACATGGGGATACCGTTTTTCTATTAGATCGAGACCGAGGTCGAGATCGAGGGGGACAGGCCCTGGGGCCCGGGGATCGATGGATAAGGAGGGAGTATGCGAGCGGGTGGGGACGGCCAGCCGCTTCGCGGCAGTGAGACATCAGACGGTTCAGACGTCAGATGTCAGATAGTATCAGCGGCTTCGCCGCGCCCCTTCTCCAAGGCTGCATGCCAGGGGATATCTCACAATCATCGAATGACTATCACAGTGACACGATCCATCACCTCGTACCCTTTAGCGGTGGAAGCGCCGCAGGCTTAAGCCTTGCTGCCCCCTCCGGGGTGGCAAGCGAACTGATTTCGTAGGGAGCCGCAGGCGACTGAGAAATCAGTGAACCCTTCCCTTTAGGGTAAGTCCCGCGAAGCGGGCAAGGGGGTGCATCTGCCGCAAAGCGGCTGGACCTCAACTCTCTTTCCTCAACTCTTTTCTGAAAACCCCGTCATAGTCATTGATCTGGGAGATCTCTCGACTCCTCGAAGCTGTAGCGATTTTGCGGACAGAGTCATGCGGCATGCTTCCACCGCTCGAGATGACGTTATGGGATAGAGTCATCAGGATTCCCACGGCGGCGAAGCCGCTGATCCTGTCTGACGTCTGATTGTCTGAACCGTCTGACGTCTTACCGCCGCGAAGCGGCCAGTCAGCTCAAGGTTCAAGGCTCCCGCATGTATGGCTCTGCACGTATCCGCCATTCTGCTGTGCAGCGGCGGGGCCTCAACTCTCTTTCCCCAGCGCTCAACTCTTTCTTTTTTCCCCCATCGTGCTATGCTATAGGAAACATGACCTGTGTATCACAAGGAGGTACTCATGAATCAAAGAGATGAGAAATCGCTGGCATTCCGGAAATGGATTTTTTCGGCACTCATGGTGGGGGCGGCGGTGCTGCTGTCGCCTATGTTTTCCTTTCCCCTGGGAGTGACCCGGGCGTTTCCGCTGCAGCATATGATCAATATTTTCCTGGCCGTCCTCTGCGGCACAAGGTACAGTACGTCCGCCGCCTTTTCTACGGCCCTCATCCGGAATCTTCTGGGCACCGGCAGTCTCCTGGCTTTCCCGGGGTCCATGGTGGGGGCTTTCCTTTCGGGGTTCCTCTACAGCCACATCCATAAGCTCTGGGCAGCGGTGCTGGGGGAATTCATAGGAACCTCCATCATCGGCGGCCTCCTGTCCTATCCTATAGCGGCTCTTTTCATGGGATCCTCCAAGGGCGCCCTCTTCTATGTATCCCTGTTCTCCGTGTCCTGCGGCGCCGGATGCATTATTGCCTTTGTCGTTTTAAAAGGAATCCATATAATTCAAACGGAATTCACAAAAGAGTGATAAAATATCGAGTCCGATTCTCATTTTCCTTGCTTCTCACCGTCCATTCGGAAGGACTTCCCGGTTAAATCCGGGAGGTCCTTCCTTTTTCTATGCCTATTTTTATGAGAAAAATAGCATTCGTATGCTATTTTAGCAACTGGTGCTAATCCCTATTGACAGTCCGGCAGGAAAGGGGCTATAATGTTTTAGTTTTATAAGGTAAAAATTACTCAAAACAAATTGGATGTTTTATAAGGGTTTATTTATTTGAGAATTACACAAAGAGAGCTCGAAAAGAGCTTCGGGGAGAACACGATGAGCCATTGCCTTCTGAAGACCACGCTGGCAGCTGCCGTTTTTGCAGCTGCTGCATTTACCGTTTCTGCGGCGAACCCGTTTGCCGATGTGGATGATTCCTCCTGGGCCTACCAGGCGGTTTCCCAGTTGTCCGACCAGGGGGTGGTAGACGGCTATCCTGACGGCACATTCCGGGGAGACAAGAACGTAAGCCGCTATGAAATGTCCCAGATCATCGCCCGCCTCATGGCCAAG
Organism: uncultured Dialister sp.; assembly: GCF_900541605.1. Classification (GTDB taxonomy): domain Bacteria; phylum Bacillota; class Negativicutes; order Veillonellales; family Dialisteraceae; genus Dialister. Next base: position 15,081 of record NZ_UQKJ01000033.1, read on the forward strand.
GAAAATACGCTGAATGCGTCCCAGAAGGCTACGGTGGACAAGCTGGCCGGCGAATACGCTGACGAACTGAAGAGCCTCGGCGTCCGGGTGGCAGAGCTGGAAAAGAAGACCGGCCATATCAATACGATCACCGAACTCCGGGTACAGGATGTGCCCCGGTATGACAATGTATACAAGGACAGCAAGTCCAAGCACGATGAACTGAGCCTTCGGGTTCGCCTGAATACCATTGCCAACGTGAATGACCGCACTACGGTGTACAGCCAGCTGGAAACCTACATGTCCATGAACGGCAAGGACGTGTTCCAGCCCAATAAATACGGCTACGACTCCAACGGCAACCGGTATGAACGGAATGGCTACGGCGATGGGGATTTCCACATGAACCGCCTGTGGGCAACCTACCAGTTCGGACCGAAGCAGACAGACTTCACCAACCGCCCCTTCGGACCGTCCAAGAACCTCATCGGCATCGGCCAGTTCCCGGTCAAGATGGGCGTCACCGGCTACACCTATGATGGCCAGTTCAAAGGCATTGTGGCCCAGTTCGGGGACTACGTGGAAGGGGGCCACCTCACAGTAGCTTACGGCCGGGCAACGGACATCAACTATGACTACACAGGACCTATGATGAGGGGCATGAAGGGCCTTGGAAAGGCGATCTTGGGATCGGATCAGACCAAGAGTCTTGTGACTTCACTGTCTACCCAAATAGCGCAGAAGGCTCTTGCAGCAAAGGGTATAAGTCCTTCTACTCCAGGATATAGCACATACATGAAGGCGGCTGCTGCTCAGGCTGCTAGTACAGTAACAAAAACTGTGATGAGCGCCGCTCAGTCTTCTTCTACAGGATCTGAAATGATTAAAAATATTGCACAAACAACAGTTGGAAATAATTTGATGTCCCCTGAAGATGCCAAAAAGCTGACGGAGAAGCTGCAGAGTGAATATGGCAATATCGCTGATCTCTATAACCCCAGCAACGATACTCTCTATCCTATGAGATCCCAGGGCGTGGAAATGAACTGGAATGAAGATGAAGATGTGCCGGTGGCTTACGCTTCCTATATTTTCCGGAAGCCCCAGCAGTGGGAATTCCATGCTTACGGCATGACCGCCGTAGGACCGGTCGGCAAGATCTGCCGGGCCTATGGTTTCGCCGGCGCCTACTATGTCACTCCCCAGTGGCATGTACAGGGCGAATTCGTAAAGAATGTGAGAAGACTCCCCCTGAACAACGAACGGCCTTACAGCTTCAACTACGGCCTCCACTATGGCACGGCGGACGTGCTGAAAGCCGGTTCCTATGAACTGGGTCTGGACTACATCTACAGCCAGGCAGGCACCTACTTCGGCGGTTCCAGCAATGATATCGTAGACCAGTACATGGGCCATGTGTATAAAAACTGGAAGTTCCAGGGACAGGATATGGGCCGGACTCCTGCTTATATTGCTGATAAACTGGATGCCATTGCAAATGGAACCGATTCTCCAGAAAAGAATTACGGCGGCGCCAAGTTCTTCCTGGCCAAGGCTTCCTTCGTCCCCATGCGGGGTCTCCAGATCGAAGCGGACTACGGCTTCAACGCCAAGGACATGGGCGGCCGGAAGATGGACAACATGTTCATGCTCCGCGCTACGGCATATATTAAATAAATCAGCCCGTAAGAAAAGCTGCAGAGGGGATACCTTCTGCAGCTTTTTTTCTGTGAATATGGACTTAAAAAAGAGTTGAGATTTGAGGAAAGAGCGTTGGGGTTCAGCGGCTTCGCCGCAAATGTTCCTGGTGATTTATCTCAGGCATAGAGCCCTAGGTGAGACCATCCCGATAACGTCATTTCGAGCGGCGGGGTCTCAACTCTCATTCCTCAAATATTAATTTTATCTTTGAAAATCCCGTCATAGCCATTAATCTGAGAGATCTCTCGACTCCTCGAAGCTGTAGCGATTTTTAACCGTATGTTCACATAGCATGTTGCCACCGCTCGAGATGACGATATGGGGCAGAGTCATCAGGATTCCAACGGTGGTGAAGCCGCTGATCCTGTCTGACGTCTTACCGCCGCGAAGCGGCTGATGGTTAGCCTCCTTCCTTGGGAAGGAGGTGGCGCCGAAGGCGACGGAGGTTAGC